>CAZMLQ010000082.1:0-10768 GCA_964567195.1 uncultured Haloferacaceae archaeon
GCGTCGCGGTCGACGCCGGCGCCGACCACGCCTGGCTCTACCCGACGATCCCCGTCGAGAACGGCTGGAGCGCCGAGGAGTTTCTCGCGCGTGCCTGTCGAAAGGCGGCGCTGCCTCCGACGGCCTGGCGCGACGAGGAGGCGATGGTGACGCTGCTCGAAGGCCAGGTGTTTCGCGAGCGCGAGGACGGCACCGTCGCCGAGCTGTAGCGCCGGTGCCGGTGCCGGCTACGGGCGAAACCCCGTCGCCGCCGCGTCCGACAACGCCCGGTCGGCGGCCGCGTCCACGTCGAACCCCCTGACCACCTCGCCGTCGCGCACCAGCGGCTGCAGCAGCGCCTCGCCCGCCGGCTCGTCTCCTCCCTCGCGGGCGACGGCGTGTGCACCGTCCGGGGTCCGGTAGACGGCCTTCCGGCCCGGGAGCTTCCCCCGCTTGGCCGTCGTCTCGCCGTCCACCTCGACCACGTCGAGCGCCAGGTCCCCGGGATCGGCGTTCGAGACGTGTCCCCCGACCCCGAACCCGTCGGCCACGTCGCGCAGGCGTCGGAGGTCGGCCGGACCGAGCCCGCCGCTGACGAGGACGTCGACGTCCTCGCGGCCGAGTTCGGCGAGCGTCCACCGGAGCTCGCGGACGATGTGGCGGATGTCGCCCCGGCGCGAGGCGGTGGTGTCGACCCGGACGCCGTCGAGACGGTCGCCGAGCGCCGCGAGCGCCGTGTGGAGCTCCCCGGTCTCGTCGCCGAAGGTGTCGATCAGCGCCACCCGCGGCACCGACCCGTCGACAGCGTCGTCGAACGCCCGGAAGGCCGCGGCCTGCTCCCCCCGACCGTAACAGAGCATCAGGGCGTGAGGCATCGTCCCGCTCGCCTCGCGGCCGAGGGCGTCGCCCGCGGCGACGTGCGAGAAGCCGTCCAGCCCGCCGACCAGCGCCGACCGCTCGACGGTCGTCGCCAGCGCCGGGTGGACGTGGCGCGCGCCGAACGAGAGCACGGCCGACTCGGGCGCGGCCACCCGACAGCCGAGCGCGGCGGTCGCGATCCCGGTCGCGTGCGAGAGAAAGCCAAGCAGCGAGGTCTCCAGCCGAGCGAACGAGAGGTACGGCCCCTCGATCCGGAGCACCGGCCCGCCGTCGAACAGCCGGCCCTCGCGGAGCGCGTCGGCGTCGACCGGCCGACCCTCGAGCAGCGCCGCGGCGTTGGCCAGCCCGGCCAGACAGTCGAACGCGCCCGTGGGAAACTGGTCGGCCGTCACCTCGGCGACGACGTGGGGATCGCGGCCCGCGCCACGCAGCGCCTCCTCGGTCCGCAGGAAGTAGGCGTCCGTCGCGCGGCCCTCGCGGATCGCCGCCGGCCCGACGGTGTCGAACTCCATGCCCCGCCCACGCCGGCGACGACAAAAAGTCCCCGCGGTCGGGATCAGCGTCGCCGGCGTCGGACCAGCGCCGCGGCCGCGAGCGCCGCGAGCGCCGCGAGCACCGCGAGCGGACCGAGCCCCGGCGCCACGACGTCCGAGGGGCCCGCCGGGGCGTCCCGGTCCTCGTCGACCCCTGCGGTCCCGCCGTCCGCGCTCGATCCGGCCGCGGCCCTCGCGGTCCCGTCCGCGAGTCCGGGCCGGAGGTCGTCGACCGCCTCGGGTGTGGGCCCGTTCACGACCACGACCCGGGTGCCGGTGCGCACGATCCGGAAGGCGTCGGCGAAGGGGCCGTCGGGGATCACGCGGATCCCGTCGGCCCGGCGCTCGGCGTCGTGGGCGCGCAGGATCGCGCGGTGGGCCTCGTGGAACTCGCGGGCGTCGGCGGGGGTGTCCCACTCGGTCACCCAGACGTAGCCGCCCTCGGCGTCGGCGCCGGCGCCGTCAGCCCGGCGGTACGGGAACAGGCGGTCGTTGCCCCAGCCGGCCGACGGCTCGGCGGCGTAGTTGTAGAGGTCGAACTCGGCGTCGGTCCGGCCGAGCGAGCGCGGCGACACCGTCTCGGCGCCGCTGGTCCGGGCCTGGTGCCAGAGCATCGTGTAGATCGACGCCTCGCCGACGGTGTCGGAGCCGTTCTCCCCCTGGTCGGGGAAGGGCTCCCAGCCCCCGCGTGCCCGGTCGGTGTACTCGATCGGGACCGGCTCCTCGTCGGTCAGGTGGATCACCTGCTCCGTGCTCGCGGGCGGATCGTCGAACGCCGCGCGGACGGCCGCCCAGCCGCCGGCGGCGCGCAGGTCCTCGACGTAGACCGGGCCGTCGGAGTAGGGCTGGAGGATCGTCAGGAGGATGCCGAGGTTCGGGTCGTCGCCCCCGGAGCCGTCCGACGGCGGGGTGGCGACGCAGTCCCACTCGGCGCCACAGCGGCGGGTGTACAGCGCCTCGATCAGGTTCGCCTCGCCCTCGACCAGCCCGTCGATCGCCAGATCGCCGTCCTGGGTGGGCGCGCGCAGCTGCTCGCTCGTCAGGTCGACCTCCTGGTCCTGGAGGGCGTGGACCAGCTCGTGGACCAGCGTCGCGTTGTCGACCGTCGGGCTGTCGGGCGAGTCGGTGACGATCCGGATGCGGTCGTCGTCCGGGGCGTAAAAGCCCGCCACCGACGCGCCGAAGGTGGCACCGAGCTCCGACTGGACGTCCGAGTTCTCGCCGTCGACGAACAGCCCCTCCCACACCTGGTTGTTCCAGGCGCCGAAGGCCGGGTCACCCCCGTCGTCGGCCGTCCGCTCGCGGTAGGCCTCGCGGTCGACCACCTCGACCGGAACCGGCCCGTCGAACTCCGCCTCGCGGAGGAACTCGACCCGCGCCATCGCGCGGGCGACGTAGGCGTCGAGCTCGTCGTCCGAGAGCCCGTCCGACTGGTCGACGTCGATCGGGTCGTCGTGCCAGTAGCCGTCCTCCCAGCCGATCCGGTCGGTGGCCGGGTCGGCACGGACCTGTGGCTGTGAGCCCGATCGGGCGTCCGTGGCGGACGCCGGGGCGACCGCCCCCGCACCGACCGCCGGGACGACCCCGCCAAGCAGGACCAGCGCGGCCAGGGCGACCGCGGGGAGCCGTTCCATGGCCGTGTCAGGGCCGCCCGCGGTTTGTACCTTCCGCGGACCGCCGGCCGGGAGCGGACTCAAGTGTCGGGGTGCCCACCGGCTCGACATGGAGCCGTTCGATCCCGACGAGACCGCGGTGGTCGTGATCGACATGCAAAACGGGTTCTGTCACCCGGACGGGAGCCTCTACGCTCCCGCGAGCGGCGACGCTGTCGCGCCCGTGGGGGCGCTGATCGAGCGCGCCCGCGACGCGGGCGTCCGGATCGTCTACACCCGCGACGTCCACCCGCCGGGCCAGTTCGACGACGCCCACTACTACGACGAGTTCGAACGCTGGGGCGAGCACGTCGTTGAGGGCTCGTGGGAGACCGAGGTCGTCGCCGACCTGGCGCCCGCGCCCGAGGACCACGTGGTCGAGAAACACACCTACGACGCCTTCCAGCGCACCGAACTCGCCGGCTGGCTCGACGCCCGCGGGATCGGCGATCTGGTCTTCTGTGGCACGCTCGCCAACGTCTGTGTGCTCCACAGCGCCGCGAGCGCCGGGCTCCGGGACTTCCGGCCCGTGATCGTCGAGGACGCGCTCGGCTACGTCGAGCCCGACCACCGCGAGTACGCCGTCGAGCACGCCGACTGGCTGTTCGGCGAGCGCGCGACCCGCGACGAGATCACGTTCGGGACCGACGGCGGCTGAGCCGGGGGGCGACCGCGACGGCCCCCGCCAGCGCCAGCGCGATCAGCGACGGCCACGGGTCCGAGCTGAGATAGAGCCCCGGCGAGGGCACCTCCCACCACGTCAGCGGGTAGAGGTACGGCGGCGCGCGCCCGTCGGCCCGCGTCACGCCCAGATCGAGCACCAGGTGGACCGTCGCCCCGCCGGTCAGCGCCAGCGCCGCCGCCCGGCGCTGTGCGCGCTCGACCGCCAGCGCACAGAGTCCGACCAGCGCCGCGGTTCCACCGACCGTCTGGAGCGCGTACCACGACAGCTCGGTCCCGAACAGCGTCGTCGTGTCGCCCAGCAGCAGGTGGAGCTTCGCGGCGTCGGGGACGACCGCGCCGACGGTCGCCAGCGGGACGTGGTGTGCGTCGAGGCGGTCCGTCAGCCGGGCGGCGAGGGTGGCGAGCGCGTACGCCACCAGCACGTGGGTCAGGAGGTCGGTCACGGCTCGTCCCCCGCTGCCGGATCCCGAGCACGGTCGCGCGCCACCAGCGCCAGCCGGTCGCGGTCGGGACGCCAGCGCGCGAGCGTCCAGCCGGCCGCGACCAGAGCCGCGAGCGCCGAGACGCCGAACATGTACCGGCGCTCGGGCGCGCCCGAGACGACGACCCGCTCGGTCGCCAGCCGGCGCCCGGGCCGGAGCCGACCGACCACCTGGACCGCGTCGCCCGGCGCGACGGTCGCCTCGCTCCCCACGACCGTCAGCCGGCCGGCGTCGCTCGCGACGACGATCCCGTCGGGACCGACCGCCCGGACGGTCGCCCAGAGCGCGATCCGCTCGCCGACGTGGGCGTCGTAGTCGGCCGCGACCGCCGTCGCCGCGGGGGAGGGGTCGCGGTCGGGCGCGGTCGCGGCGTAGTCGGCCGCCAGGCCGGCGAGCGTGGCGACCAGCACCAGCGCGGCGAGCGCGCGCCACCCCCTCACCGGCGGTCGGTCGGCGAGCCGTCCCGGCGGTGCTGGAGCCGCTCGGCCACCCGGCCGGGGACCGAGACGCCACAGTAGGTGCAGTACCACGACCGGCCCGCGACGCCCGCCTCGCGGTCGAGGTCCTCGCGGGCCCGGAGGGTCGCGCCACAGCCGTCACAGCGGTACGACATGGACGGGGCTGCGCGCCCGAGACCCCTAAACGCCGCGACGAACCGGGGGCGTCGCGGGTCCGCCCCACGCCTCGCGGCGTCCGGCCGGTCCCGTCGGCCAGGACCGCGGCGGGGTGCTCGCGGTAGACCCCCGCCGTCTCGCGTCCCCTCGTCGCACCACCCCGGGACTCGCGTCGCTCGCCGTCGTCGATCGCGGACGGGAGCGTTCGCCCCGGTCCGGGCCGGGCCGGGTCTCAGAACCGCGCGAGCACGTCCCGGCGGTCGAGGTTCAGTTCGCTGACCACCGCGGGGGGCTCCTGGTCGACGGCGAAGGCGACGGCGTCGGCGACGGTCTCGGGCTCCAGCGTCTCGCCCGCCGGCAGCCGGTCGTCGTTGGTCTCGCCCCGGAGCTCGCCGCCGAACTCGGTGCGAACTCCGGTCGGGTTGATCACCGAGACGCCGACGCCGTCGGTCCCGGCGCGGGCGGCGACGCTGCGTGCGAACCCCCGCAGCCACCACTTGGTCGCGGCGTAGACGGGCGTCGAGGCGCTCGGGTAGCGCCCCTTGAAGCTGCCGAGCAGAACGAACACCCCGTCGCGCTCGCGGAGGTGGGGCAGGGTCGCCCGCGCGACGTGGAAGACGCCGTCGACGTTGGTCGCCATCACCCGGCGGTACTGGGCCATCGGCAGCGTCTCGGGGTCGTGGTCGCGCTCCTCGCCGACCCCCGCGCTCGCGACCACGGCGTCGAGCCCGCCGGCCCCGGTCCGCTCGATCGCCGTCTCGGCCAGCGCCGCCACCGCGTCGGCGTCGGTCACGTCAGTCGGCACGGCGTGGGCGGGCACGCCGTGGGTCGCGGTCAGGCGCTCCGCGCGGTCGGCCAGCCGGTCGGCCCGTCGGGCCGCGAGCACGACCGCGTAGCCGTCGGCCGCCAGCCGCTCGGCCGTCGCCGCGCCGATCCCCGCCGAGGCGCCCGTGACCAGCGCGACCGGCCGGGCGTCGTCGCGGGCCGGATCGGTGTCGGTCACGCGCCGTTGCCCTCCCCGGCCGCCCGGCGCGCCCGGCCGCGCTCGACGGCCGCCCGGAGCTCGCGGGCGGCGGCCGCGGGATCGTCGGCCGCCACGATCGCGGAGACGACCGCGACGCCGTCGGCGCCGGCCGCGACCACGTCGGCGGCGGTGGCGGCGGTCACGCCGCCGATGCCGACGACCGGAACCGAGACGGCCTCGGTGACGGCCCGCACCCGTTCGGGGCCGAGCCCCTCCGCGTCGGCGTCGGGCTTGGTGTCCGTCCGGTAGAGCGCGCCCAGTCCGAGGTAGTCCGCGCCCGCGGCGACGGCCTCGCGGGCGCCCGCGACGGTCGCGACCGACCGGCCGACCAGCGCGTCCGGGCCGAGCCGGTCGCGCGCCACCGCCACCGGCAGGTCGTCGTCGCCGAGGTGGACGCCGTCGGCGTCGACGGCGGCCGCCAGATCGATCCGGTCGTTGACCACCAGCGCCAGGTCGTGCTCGCGGGTGACCGCCCGCAGCTCCAGGCCGAGCTCGTAGCGCGCCCGCGCCGAGCGGTGCTTCTCGCGGAGCTGGACCAGTCCCAGCTGCTCGGCCGCCGCCTCGACCACGTCGACCGTCGACCGATCGCCCGCGAGGTCGCCCTGCGTGACCAGGTAGACGCCGTAGTCCACGTCCATAGCCAGAGCGCAGTGGCCGGGGCTACTCGTAGCTGTGGGATCCGTCGCCGGCGAGCCGGAGCCGGACCCGCACCCGGTCGCCGACCGCGAACGGGTGGCCGTCCCACGAGACGAGCTTGACCCCGAAGCCGTCGGCCCGCCCGACCGCGAGCGAGAGCCCCGTGAGTGGGTGTCCGTCGGCCTCGACCGCGAGATCGAACCACCGGACCGTCCGGCCGTCGGCGCCGACCCGACCGGCCGGCGTGCCGGCGACCGAGACGGTCCGGTCGCCGGCGGAGCCGGCGGAGCCGGCGGACAGCGCGCCGCCGCCCTCGTAGTGAGGGAGGCCGCCGTCGAGCGCGACGCCCGGCGCGCCCGCGAGCGCGACCCACCGGTCGGGCTCGTCGCCGGCCGGCGCGTCGAGGACGGCGTAGGTCTCGCCGGTCCGGACGACCCGGCCGCGCCCGTCCCAGCCGAGCGGGGCGGGATCGACGCCGACGGCGAGCGACACCGAGCCACTCGCCCGGCGGAGGTTCCGGTCGGCCGGCCGGAGGTCGAGGTGGAGGTGGTCGGCGACCCAGGGGGCGAAAAAGCCCGAGCGGACCGTCCGGCCGAGCGACTCGCCGACCGCGACCCGGTCGCCGGGCGCCACCGCGGGGTCGACGTGGAGCACCCGCGCCACGAGGTCGCGCCCGGGCGAGCCGTCGAACCCCGAGGCCGCGGGATCGACGTCGACCAGCAGGAGGTGGTCGGTGGCGGCGGCGTAGGGGCGGGGCGGGGCCCGGACGGTCCGGCGGTCGCGGACGGTGCCGGCGACGGGCGAGGGGGCGGGCGCGTCCCGCCGAGCGTCGGGGTAGAGATCGACCGCGCGACCGCGCTCGTGGGCGACGAACGGCGAGTTGTACAGCGAGAGCCGGCGGTAGGGCGCGAGCGCGGCCGCCGGCAGGGTGACAGACACACCGACCGGCGGGGCGGGGCGGGCTTAGGCCCGTCGCGGCGGCGCCGAACCACAACGGGTTAAGCGCCGGGGGGCCTGCGGTCCGTGATGCTCGTCAGGGACGCCGAACTCGCGGACGGCCGGCGGCGGGACGTCCGGACCGACGACGGGGTCGTGACGGCGGTCGAGCCGTCGCTGACGCCGGCCGACGGCGAGAGGACCGTGGACGCGGCTGGACGACTGCTGTTGCCGGGGGCGGTGGACGCCCACGTCCACTTCCGGGAGCCGGGCGCCCCGCACAAGGAGACCTGGACGACGGGCTCGCGGAGCGCGGCCGCCGGCGGGGTGACGACGGTGGTCGACCAGCCAAACACCGACCCGGCGACGACGACGGGCCCGGCCTTCGACGCGAAGGCCGAGCACGCGGCCGCGTCGCTCGTCGACTACGGCCTCTCGGGCGGGGTGGCGCCCGACTGGGAGCCCGCCTCGCTGTTCGATCGGCCGCTGTTCGCGCTGGGCGAGGTCTTTCTCGCCGACTCGACCGGCGACATGGGGATCGACCTCGACCTGTTTCGCGACGCGCTCGGCCGGGCGGCGGCCGCGGGCGTGACCGTCACCGTCCACGCCGAGGACGCGGCGCTGTTCGACGAGCGCGCCCGCGACCGGCCCGGCGACGACGCCGACGCCTGGAGCGCCTACCGGACGGCCGAGGCCGAGATCGCGGCCGTCGAGCGGGCGATCGAGGCCGCCCGCGACGCCGGCGCCCGTCTCCACGTCGCCCACACCAGCACACCCGAGGCGGTCGATCTCGTGGCCGACGCCGAGGGCGTCACCTGCGAGGCGACGCCACACCACCTGCTGTGCTCGCGCGCAGATCTGGCCGATCTCGGCACCTACGGCCGGATGAACCCGCCGCTGCGCTCGCCCGAGCGTCGCGCCGGGCTCTACGACCGGCTGGTCGACGGTCGGGTCGACCTGGTCGCGACCGACCACGCCCCCCACACCGCCGAGGAGAAGGCGGGGAGCGTCTGGGAGGCCCCCAGCGGCGTCCCCGGTGTCGAGACGGCGGTGCCCCTGCTGCTCGCGCGGGCGCGAGACCCCGACGACCCGCTCTCGGTCGAGCGCCTGCGCGACGCCGTCGCCACCCGCCCGGCCGCGGTCTTCGACCTGCCGGCGAAGGGGCGGATCGAGACCGGCGCCGACGCCGACCTGGTCTGTTACCCGGACGGGACCGAGCCGACCCGGGCGGCCGAGCTTCACGCCAGGTGTGGCTGGACGCCGTTCGAGGGCCGGCCGCTCGTCCGGCCGGCGTGGACGACCGTCCGCGGACGGGCGGCCTACGACCCGCGCGGCGAACTCGGCGTCGGGACGTCGACGACGCCGTTCGGGACGCCCGCCGGACACAACGTGCGGACGTAGGCTCAGTCGGCCTCGGCGTCGGCCGCGTCGTCCTCCGCCGCCCGGAGGTCCCGGCTCGCCTCGCGCACCTCGCGCATCGCCTCGGAGACGCGGTCCTCGGCCTCGAGCTCGTCGGCCACGTCGAGGTCGACGCCCTCGACCTCGAGGAGGAACTTCGCCACCTCGGTCGACTCGTACATCAGCTCGTCCAGCTCCTCGGCGGTGAAAAATCCAGACATCGCGCCGTAGAGGAAGGTCGCGCCGGCGGTGTGGACCTTCTCCTCGAACGAGGCCCGCGCCTGGTTGACCGCCTGTGGCGTGTAGGTGTCGGTCATGAACGGGACGAGTTCGGGGAGGTTCTCGCCGATCTTGGTCATCTCGACGCCCGTCTCGGTCCGGAAGTCGGCACAGAGGCGGGCGATCGCCCACTCGCGGGCGGTGACGTAGGTCCGGTCCCGGAGGAACTCGTTGACGCGGTCGTAGGCCGCGCCGTCGATCTTGGTGAACCGCTCGTACCGGCGCACGTCCGGTGGGGCGGCGTCGGTGTCGGTGTCGGTGTCGACGTCCGTTCCGGTCCCGGTGGCGGGGTCCTCGCCGGGCGCGCGCTCCGACATGGGCCACGATTCCCGCGGCGCGGGCAAGAGCCTTCCCCCGGCGTCTGACGCCCGACCGACGGCGACGGGCCGGCAGGCTCTTGCCCGCCGGGCGTCGGAGGTGAGCCCATGCGGGTGCTGCTGGGGATCGGCGGGAGCGACGACGCGCTCCGGGCGCTGGACGCGACGGTGGCGCGGGCCGTCGAGGCCGGCGACGAGCTGACGGTCGCGATCGTCGACAACCCGGCGTCGGACCGGAGCCCGGACGAGATCGACGGGCTGGTGCGCGAGCGCCTGGCCGAGGCGACGCTCGACGCGACGGTCAGGCGGGTGGCGGGCCACCCGGGCAGCCGGCTGGTCGAGATCGCCGAGGACGAGGGCTTCGACCAGATCGTCCTCGGCGGCGGCCAGACCAGCCCGATGGGGAAGCTCCAGGTCGGCTCCATCGCGGAGTTCGTCCTGCTGAACTCCCACGTCACGGTCACGCTGGTCCGGTGATGGACGAGGACGGCTACCCCGACGAGCCCGTCGGCCCGTTCCCGGGGCCGCCACGGACGATCACCGACGGCCGGGGGCGGGCGGTCTCGCTGCGCGCGGTCGGGCCGGGACCCGACGAGATCGACCGCGAGGCCACGCGCGAGGCCCTGACCGAGATGTACGTCGCGTTCGACCCGGCCGACCGGGCACAGGGGCTGCCCCCGACCGGAGAGGACCGCGTGCGCGACTGGCTCGGGACGGTGCTCGGACCCGACTGCACGAACGTGGTCGCGCTGGTCGGGGACGAGCCGGTCGGCCACGCGACGCTGGTGCCCGACGACGGCGCGGCCGAGCTGGCGATTTTCGTCCACCAGGACCACCGCGAGGCGGGGATCGGGACGGCGCTGATCCGGACCCTGCTGGGGCTGGCGGCCCAGGAGGGGATCGAGCGGATCTGGCTGACCGTCGAGCGCTGGAACGGGGCGGCGGTGGGGCTCTACCGGAAGCTGGGCTTCGAGACCCGGAACGGCGAGAGCTTCGAGCTCGAGATGGCGATCCGCCTGAGGGCCGACTAGACCGAGAGGACGGGCTGGCTGGCGTAGTGGAGCACGTAGGTCGCGACGCGCTCGAGCGCCCCGGCGCTGGCGCCGGCCCCGGTCCCGCCGTCGTCGGCCGGCCGCGACCGGGGGACGACGAGGAAGTCGGCCGCCACCTGGTCGGCGGTGTCGAGCACCACGCTCCCGGGGTGGCGGCTCTTGTGCCGGCGCGAGAAGCCGTAGGCCGTCGAGGTCCGGGTCTCGACACCCGCGTCGACGGCCCGCTCGAGCACGGCGTCGAGCGCGGCCGCGGCCTCGGCGGCGACGGTCGACTCGTCGGACCGGCCGGTCTCGACCGCCGCC
>CAZMLQ010000083.1:0-10691 GCA_964567195.1 uncultured Haloferacaceae archaeon
GCGACGCCGGTGGCGTCGGCCTGGGTGATCTCGCCCACGTCCTCGGTGTTGAACGAGGCGAACGCCTCCTCGTAGACGGCGTAGGGCGACTCGCGCCCGACCGCGCGGGCCTGTCCGCCCTCGAACCGCACCGTGACGGTCCCGGTCACGCGCTCCTGGGTCGCGGCGACGAACCCCTCAAGGGCCTCGACCAGCGGCGCGTCGACGAGCCCCTCGTAGGCCTTCTGTCCCCACTCGTCGTCGACGCGGGCCTTGAACGTGCGCTCCTCCTTGGTCAGGGTCAGCCCCTCCAGCGCCTCGTGGGCCGCGACCAGCGTCGTCGCCGCCGGATGCTCGTAGTTCTCGCGCACCTTCAGCCCGAGCATCCGGTCTTCCATCATGTCGGTCCGGCCGACGCCGTGGGCGCCCGCCACCTCGTTGAGCCGCTCGATCAGCGCGACCGGCTCCATCGCCTCGCCGTCGAGCGCAACCGGGTAGCCGTCCTCGAACTCGAGCTCGACGGTCTCGGTCTCGCCGGTCGGGGGGCTCGTCCACTCGTAGATCTCCTCGCCCGGCACGTGGCCCGGGCGCTCTAGGTCGCCGCCCTCGACCGAGCGCGACCAGAGGTTGGTGTCGATGCTCCAGACCCCCTCGTTGCCCCCCTCGACGGGCAGGTCGCGCTCGGCGGCGTACTCCATCTCCCACTCGCGGGTGAGCCCGAGCTCGCGCACCGGCGCGACGACCTCCATCTCGGTGGCACGCCAGACCGCCTCGAACCGGAGCTGGTCGTTGCCCTTGCCCGTACAGCCGTGGGCCAGCGCGGTACAGTCCTGCTCGGCCGCCACCTCGGCGATGGCCGACGCGATCACCGGCCGGGCGAGCGCCGTCCCCAGCGGGTAGCCCTGGTAGTCGGCGTTTGCCCGCACCGCGTCCAGACAGAGCTCGGCGAACTCCTCGCGGGCGTCGACGACGTGGTGTTCCATCCCCAGCGCCGCCGCGGTCTCCTCGGCCTCGGCGAACTCCGCCGCCGGCTGGCCCACGTCGACGGTCACCCCGACCACCTCGTCGTAGCCGTACTCCTCCTCCAGCAGCGGGACGCAGACGGTGGTGTCGAGGCCGCCGGAGAACGCGAGTGCCACGCGTGTCATACGCGTCTCTGGCGGCCTCTCCGTATTAAATTCACCGAATAAGAATGGTCAAGAAAATGGCGGCGTGGACGGTAGCCACGGCACGAGCGAGGGTTCGCCGGGAGGAGGAGGGGGTGGAGTCGGGCCTATCGGCCCGGTCGCGGTCGCGGGGCTCGGGTGGGGGCGGGCGTCGGGCGAGTCCCCGTCATCGTCCGACCGGGCGCGACCCCGACACTAAAGCGTTGTGTCTCCGCGCCCGAGCAGCCGGACCAGCGGTCCCTCGACCAGCGCCGAGCGGTCCATCAGGACCGTGCCGAGGAGGCTGGTACAGAGCACGTAGCCGACGGCGACGGCCGGGACGAGCTCGGTCAGCACCCGGCCGGTCCCGGCGGTCGCCGCCGCGGCGACGACGAGCGAGAACTCCCCGCGGGGGACGAGTCCGAGGCCGGCCCGGACGGCCCGGCGGTCCGAGAGCCCGTAGGTCCGGCCGGCGAGAAAGCCACTCGCCACCTTCGCGGGCACGGTGAGGACGACGGCCGCGAGCACCGGACCGGCGACCGAGAGCACCACCAGCGGGTCGGTGCCGACGCCGATCCAGAGGAAGAAGACGGCGGCGAAGATGTCCCGGACGGGCCCGACGAGCCGCTCGACCCGCTCGACGTGGTCGGTGACGCTCACCGCCGTCCCGACGAAAAACGCCGCCACGGCCTCGCTGACCCCGACCGCCAGCGCCGCGCCCGCGACGGCGACCGCCAGCGCCAGCGCCCGGAGCACGAGCGCCTCGTCGGCCTCGACGTCGAGAATGTGCCCGACCGCCCCGCCGCCGTAGCGCGCGCCGACCGCGAGCACGCCCAGCGCGACGAGCGCGACCCCGACCCGGCCGGCGACGGCCGCCGCGTCGGCGCCCCCGAGCACCAGCGCCGCCACCACCGCGAGGTAGACGGCGACCACGACGTCCTCGAAGACGAGCACGCCCAGCACGGGCTCGCTCTCGGGGTCCGCGATCCAGCCCAGGTCGATCAGCGACTTGGTGATCACCGCCGACGAGGAGACGTAGACCACCCCGCCGAGCAGGAGTGCGCCGAGCGGTCCCCACCCGATCGCGAGGCCGAGCCCGACGCCCAGCGGGAAGTTCACGCCGAGGTCGATCAGTCCGGCCCGCCCGATCCGGTCGCGCTGGGCGAGCAGGCGATCGATGCTGAACTCCAGCCCCAGAAAGAACAGGAGGAGGACGATCCCGAGCTCGGCCAGGAGCGTCAACACCTCGCCGTCGGGGACCGCGGGCAGGCCGAGCCGGCCGGCCACGCCGGGGCCGGCGACCATCCCGCCGAGGACGTACAGCGGGATGGCCGAGAGCCCGACCCGGAGGGCAACGGCGCCCGCGACCGCGAGGACGGCGAACAGCCCCCCGACGGCGAGGAGATCCGCCGCCATCAGGCGTCGTCGCCGTCGCCCTCGTCCCCCGTCGCGTACGACCGGAAGTCGCGACAGTCCCCGCGGGCCCCGACCGCGACGACGGTGTCGCCGGCCTCGAGGCGGGTCCCGGCACCGGGGTTGGTGACCGTCTCGTCGCCGCGCTGGACGGCGATCACCGACGCCCCGGTCCGGCGTCGCACGTCGGCCTCGCCGAGGGTCCGGCCGGCCAGCCGGGAGTCGGGACCGACCCGGACCCACTCGATGACGCTGTCCCCGCCGATCGCCGTCTCGACGAGGTCGGTCCGGACCGGCTGGAAGTACGCCCCCTCGAGGATCGTCCCGATCTGCCTGGCCAGCCGGTCGTCGAGGTCGAACAGCTTCTCGGAGTCGGTGTCCGGACCGTCCCGGCGGAACACCTCCCGCCGGCCGGTGTTGTGGGTGACGACGATCAGACGCTCGCCGTCGCCGAGTTCGATCTCGTGTTTCCGGCCGACGCCGGGGAGGTCGCTCTCGTAGACCGTCACGTTCGGGCTCCGTCGCCCCGGCTAATGAACGTTCAGCCCGGTGCCAGCCAGAGCACCCCGCCGATCGCGAGACAGGCGGTCGGCGGGATGGAGAGGTTGTCGTCGATCACGTAGCCCGCGACCACGGGCGTCAGCCCGTCGGCGAGGGTCGCGCCGAGCGCGCCGGCGGCGGCGGCCCCGGCCGCGAGCGCGGGCGGGGCCAGCCGGAGGGTGAGCGGCAGCGCCAGCCCGAAACAGACCCCGAACGTGGCCGCCAGCACCGCCGGGGCCTTCCCCTCGCCGGCGCCGACGTTCCGGCCGGCGAGCACGCCGCTGATCGGATCGCCGATCGCGAGCATCAGGATCCCCGCGGCGGCGATCGGCGGCGCGAACGCGACCGCGACGGCCGCCGAGGAGAGGAAATAGAGCGCGTAGCCCGCGGGGTTGTCCTGCTCGTACTCGCGGGTGAGGCGGTCGAAGACGGCCCAGTCCAGCCCGACCCGCAGTCGGACCGCCTCGAGACAGAGCGCGACCGCCGCGCCGACCAGGAGCAGCCCCCGGACGGCCGGCCAGCCGAGGACGCCCCCGGCGTACGCCAGCGGGAGGACGGCGCCGCTGGCGTGGACCAGCCGGCGGCCGAGTTCGCTCACGCCCCGTCGTCGGCGGCGTCGGGGTCACCTCCGGTCCCCGTCGCCACCACCTCGTGGGCGGCCCGGAGGTCGGCGAACGTCCGGTCGCCGCTCCGGACCGACGCGACCGCGCCGGCGAGGTCGGCGACCGGCAGGCGGACCTGGGCCGTGGTGTCTCGCTCGCGCAGGGTGGCGGTGGCGGAACCCTCGCCCTCGACGCCCTCGTGGTCGACCGTGACGCAAAAGGGGGTGCCGACCTCGTCCTGGCGGCGGTAGCGCCGGCCGATGTTGCCCGAGTCGTCGTAGGTGACCGCGAGCCCCGCCGCCCGGAGCGCGTCGGCGACGCGCTCGGCCGTCTCGACGAGCGCGGGCTCGTCGAGCAGCGGGAAGACCCCCACGTCGGTCGGGGCGACCCCGGGCGCGAGCGCGAGGTAGGTCCGCTCCTCGCCGTCGATCTCGTCGGTGCGGTGGGCGTGTGCGAGCAGGGTGTGGACCGTGCGGTCGACGCCGAAGGAGGGCTCGATCACGTGGGGCCGGACGTGCTCGCCGGTCTCGGTCAGCGTCTCGACGGCGAAGCCGGCCACGTCTGTCGACACCGTCACCGGGTCGCCCGCGACCGTGACGGTCACCTCGTCGCCGTCGAAGGCGTCTGGCTCGCGCGCCGCCAGCTCGGCGAGCGCGTCGGCCACGTCGGTCGCCCGGCCGCCGAACTCGGGGCCCAGCGTCGACATGTCGGGATCGACCGTCGGGCGCTCGACGGTCCGGGGCTGGTCGTACTGGCGGAAGACGGTGAACTCGTCGTCGGCGTGCTCGGCGTGGCGCGAGAGGTCGTAGGCGCCCCGGTCGGCGAAGCCAGCGATCTCGATCCAGTCGCCCGCGGTCGGGTCCGTGGCCAGGGTCGCGGCGCTCGCGCCGCCGCCGACCTCGCTCTCGGCGTCCCAGCAGTCGCTGGCGTAGTGGGCGCGCTCGCCGGCGCGGTGCTGGCGGAAGCGAAAGCGGTCGGGGTCGACCCCGATCCGGTCGTACCACTCGCGGGCGAGCCCGAGGAAATAGCCCACCCACGCCGAGGCGATCGTCCCGTCCGCGACCGCCTCGCCGACGGTCGTCCGGACGTAGCCGCCGTCGGGGTCGGCCTGCTCGGCGGCGGGGTAGAGCCGGACCGAGACGTCGGCCACGGTCTCGAGCGGGGGCTCGTCGCGCTCGGGATCGACGAACTGCTCAAGCTCGGCCTGGGTGAACTCGCGGGTGCGGACGATCCCCCGGCGCGGCGAGATCTCGTTGCGGTAGGCCCGGCCGATCTGGGTGACGCCGAACGGGAGCTGGTTGCGGGCGTACTCCTTGAGCCGGGGGAACTCGACGAAGATGCCCTGGGCGGTCTCGGGGCGGAGGTAGCCCGTCCGGCCGCTCCCCGGCCCGACCGTCGTCTCGAACATGAGGTTGAACGACTCGACCTCGAGCCCGGCCAGCGCCGCGCCACAGGTCGGACAGCCCAGCTCGCGCTCGGCGATCAGCTCCGCGACCGCCGCGGCGTCCATCGACTCGGCGTCCTCGACGTCGGTGGCGTCCTCGACGAGGTGGTCGGCGCGGTGGGCGCTCCCACAGCCGCCACACTCGACGAGCATGTCGTCGAAGCCGTCGAGATGGCCCGAGGCCTCGAACACCGCCTCGGGCATCACGGTCGGGGTCTCGACCTCCTGACAGCCCAGACCGATGGCGAAACGATCGCGCCAGACGTCCTCGACGTTGCGCTTCAGCGCCGCGCCCTCGGGGCCGTAGGTGGCGAAGCCGGCGACGCCGCCGTAGGACTCCGCGGCGCCGAAGAAAAAGCCCCGCCGGCGCGCGAGCTCGGCGAGCGTCCGGGCGTCGGGGCCGCTTCGCTCGTCGCCGCTCATAGCGCCGCGAGCAGATCGACATCTCTGACCACGCCGACGAGCTCGCCCCCGCTGACCAGCGGGAGCTGTTCGACATCGGCGTCGAGCATCGTCCGCGCGGCCTCGCGGGCGGTCTTGCGCCGCGAGACGGTGCGCACGTCGGCGGTCATACACTCGGCGACGACGTCGGCCGGCAGCTCGACGTTCCGGGTCGGGAGATAGCGGTTGCCCACCGCCTTGATCCCCTCCCACATCCACTCGTCGTCCTGGCCGGCCATCGACTCGCCGGTGTCGTCCTCGCCCTCGACGACCCGGGCGACGGCGATGATGTCCTCCTCGGTGAGGATCCCCGCCATCTCGCCCTCGTCGTCGAGCGCGACGGCGTAGGGGACGGTCGCGTAGCCGAGCTCGCGCGCCGCGACCGGGAGCGGGGTCTCGACCCACGTCGTGTTGACCGCCTCGGTCGCCAGCTCGCCGACCGGCCGGTCGCCGTCGACGAGCCCCTCGGCGATCGCCCGGATCACGTCGGTGACGGTGACGATGCCCTCGAGCCGGCCGTCGACGATCGGCACCCGTCTGGCCCCGGTCTCGCGCATCAGCGCCGCCACCTCGACCACGTCCGTCTCGGCGGTCGTGGTCGGGACCTCGCGCATCAACAGCGCGAGCTGGTCCTCGTCGGGCTGTTCGATGAGGTCCTCCCGGGAGACCAGCCCGCGGTAGGTCTCGCCCTCGGCGGTCGGTTTGACCACCGGGACCGAGGAGAAGCCCCGCTCTTGGAGGTAGGTCAACACGTCGTCCCGCATGCCCGGGAGTTCGACGGTGACCACCTCCGAGCGCGGGGTCATCGCGTCGGCTACTCGCATATCCGCACCGTTCGCCGGGCCGCCTCTTGTACCCTGCGACACGTCGACGCCCGGACTCGCGGCCGTCTCGCCCCCGCCTCGCGGCCGTCTCCGGCCGTCGGGGTGGTGGCGGCGCACGTCTTCGACGGCTTTAATATGGTTTGTCAAGACGTACCACTATGGGCGAGACACGACCCGGTCACGATGTGGGTGCGCCCGACGTGATGGCCGCGGTGGACGCCGACGGACCGACCGCGGAGTTCGTCATCGCCGACGTGGGCCGCGACGACGCCTGGCTCTCGGTGCCCGACGCGGTCGCGGCGCCGCTCGAGGAGTGGCGGTAGGCCGTCCGGCGCTCCGGCGGGCGAGTCCCTCTCCCGTCGGCCCCGGGAGCGGCCGTCCGGTCAGTCGGCGCCGGCCCCCGTTCCGGCGCCGGCGCCGCTCTCGCTCGGACCCGCCGCGCCCGTCCCGTCGAGCAGCGCCCGTCGGTGGGCGTAGACGAAGTAGACGAACGGGACCTTCGCGATCACGTCGAGGTAGGTGACGATCATCGCGATCCCGACCGCCCCGACGAGGTCGAGGCCGACGGGGCTGGCCAGCCAGACGACGGGGTAGGCCACCCAGAGCAGCCCGACGTGGTTTTTCAACACCGCGAACAGCCGCCGCCGGCCGGCCGCGTGCCCGGCGGCGACCGCCGGGAGCGTCCGGTAGAGCACGACCAGCAACACCAGATGACAGCCGGCCGAGACGGCGAAGGCGACGTACTTGCCAGGCGCCGGGAGCGCGGCCGCGACGGCCCCGACGACGATCATCGCGGCGTCGGCCACGACGACCCCGGCGATCGTCCCCCGGCTCGCGCCGGCGACGTAGGCGACGTAGCCGACGAGGACGGGCGTGGTCAACAGCCAGTCGACGTAACGCGGGAGCACGAGCGGGCCACCGGCCAGATCGACGGTGCCGACGCCGGCGGCCATCAGCGCGTACGCGACCGTGGCGACGCCCGGGACGACGAACAGCGCGCCCGTCCCGATCCGGCCGGCCCCGGCCCCCGCGGCGCGGCGGAGCCGCTCGACGATCAGGACGCCGCCGAACATCGCGACCGCGCCGAGCACGTAGGTGAGCGTCGCCGCGTCGGTCACCGCCGCTCACCCCCGTCGGTCCCGCCGGCGGCGTCGGGTCGCCCGCCGTCCGCGAGCCCCGGATCGCGCCCGGTCTCGGTCGGCCCCGCGGCGGCCGTCCCCGTCTCGTCCGCCCGCGTCCCCGCCCCGACCGCCGCGTCGACGTCGAAGGCCGCGAGCGAGTCGATGAGCTCGTCGGCGCTGCCCTCGAAGCGGTCGAGCCTGTCCGTGACGCCCGCGACCGCCTCGCGCTGGCTCGTCACCGCCTCGGCGACGGCCTCGGCCTCGTCGGCCGTCTCCCGGCCGGTCTCGGCCGCGGTCTCGATCGTGTCGGCCGCGGTCCGCGCGGCGACCGCCTGGTCGGCGGTCGCGTCGCTGATCTCGGCGACCCCGCGGTCGATCTCCTCGACCGCGTCCGCGATCGACTCGATCCGGTCGGTCGCCTCGTCGACCGCCCCCGCCCCCGCGGCCACGCTGTCGCTGGTCGTTCGGGCCGCGGCCGCCGCCTCGTCGGCCTCGGCCCGCACCCGCTCGAGGATCTCGCCGATGCTGTCGGCTCGCCGCTGTGTCTCCTCGGCGAGCGACTTCACCTCGTCCGCGACGACGGCGAAGCCGTCGCCGGAGCCGCCCGCCTCGCCGCCGGCGCGGGCGGCCTCGATCGAGGCGTTCAGCGCCAGGGTGTCGGTCTGTTCGGCCGTGTCGCGGATGATCTCGACCACCTCGGTGATCTCCTCGGTGCTGTCGGTCAGCGACTCGATGCTGTCGACGGTGTCGTCGACCCCCGCCCGGATCGAGTCCATCCGCTCGCTCGTCTCGGCCGCGGCCTCGCGGGCGGCGTCGCTGTCGGCCGCCGCGTCGGCCGTCCGCTCGGCCAGATCGTCGGTGGTGGCGGCCACCTCCTCGGCGGTCGCCGAGAGATCGCCCATCTCGTCGGTCGCCTCCTCGAGCCGGCCGCGCTGGTCGCGTGCGGCCCGGTCCGTCCGCTCGGTCGAGGCCGCGACCGCGTCGACGGCCGTCTCGATCTCGTCGGCCGCCGCCCGCACCTCGTCCGAGCCGGTCCGGACGTCGGTGGCGAAGCCCCGCACGTCGGCGAGTGTCGACTCCAGCGCCGCCATCGTCTCGTTGAACCGCTCGCCGATGGTCGCGAGCGCGTCGTACTCCGTCGCCACGTCGACCCGCCGGCGCAGGTCGCCCTCGGCGGCCGCCGCCATCGTCGCCGCGTACCGGTCGGCCACCCGCTCGTACTCGCGGGCCATCTCCGCCGCCTCCTCGCGGGCGCGTTCGGCCTCCTCGCGGGCGCGCTCGGCCTCGGTTCGCGCCTCGTCGGCCCGCTCGACGCGTGCGCCCAGCGCCGACCGCATCCCGTCGACGGCCGCCGCCAGCCGCCCGAGCTCGTCCGACCTGATCGACGTGATCTCGACGTCGGTCTCGCCGTCGTCGACCCGGGTCGCCTGCTCTTCGAGCTGTGCGACCGCCGCGAGCGTCGTGATCCCCGAGACCGAGCCGAGCACGAGCAGTCCGGTGAGCCCGGCGAGCACCGTCGCGAGGGCGTCACGGGTCACGAGCCCCACCGCGATCAACAGCCCGCCGGTCGCCCCGTAGCCAAGCGCCAGCTTCAGCCCGTACCGCCCTCTGACCTGATCGAGCATCGCTCTCGTCGTCCTCCAGCCAGCCGTCTCTTAGTTCCTCGCCGTGGGTTATCAGAAGCGAGAACGAGGCGCCCCAGCAGCTTTTTGCCCCCCGCCGGCCGTGTGCGTGGCGTGTACGCCCGGGAGCTCTCGGTCACGGACGAGTACCTCCTCCGCCCCGAGCACGGCGCCGACTGGCGGGCGGAGATCGAGGCGTTCGCCGACCGGCGGGGGATCGACGGCGCGGCCTTCCAGGGTCAGGGGACCGTCTCGGACGCCGACCTCTGGACCTACGACCGGACCGACCGGGAGTTCCGGTCGGTCCGGTTCGACGAGGGACTCTCGATGCCGGCCTGTCTCGGCACCGTCTCGATCGACGAGACGGGCGCGCGGATCGCCGACGTGGGCGCGGTCCTCGCCCGGCCGAGCGGACAGGCCCTCGCCGGTCGGCTGGCCGGGGCGACCGCCGTGTCCGGCCGGCTCTCGCTGCGGGCGTTCGCCGAGCCGATCGAGCGCCGCCCGGACGAGCGGACCGGGCTCCACCGCCTCCAGTGAGCCCCGACGACGAGCGCTACTTCGAGGGGATCGAGGCCGACCTCGACGAGGCGCTCGCGGTCGCCCGCCGGGCCCGCGAGCGGGGGACAGACCCCCGGACCGAGGTGGAGATTCCGGTCGCCCGCGACATGGCCGACCGCGTCGAGAAGGTGCTCGGCATCGACGGCGTGGCCGAGCGGGTGCGCGAGCTCGAGGCCGAGTTCTCGCGCGAGGCGGCCGCGCTCGAGCTGGCGCGTGACTTCGCCGAGGGCCGCGTCGGCGACTACGAGACCGACGCCGGCCGGATCGAGGGGGCGGTCCGCACCGCGGTCGCGCTGCTGACCGAGGGGGTCGTCGCCGCCCCCATCGAGGGGATCGACCGGGTCGAACTCCTCGAGAACGACGACGGCTCCGAGTTCGTCAACGTCTACTACGCCGGCCCGATCCGCTCGGCCGGCGGCACCGCCCAGGCGCTGTCGGTGCTGGTCGCGGACTACGCCCGCGCGCTGTTGGGCGTCGACGAGTACCGCGCCCGCGAGGCCGAGGTCGAGCGCTACGTCGAGGAGGTCACCCTCTACGACGAGGACACCGGGCTCCAGTACTCGCCGAAAGACGCCGAGACCCGCCACGTCGCCCAACACATGCCGATCATGCTCGACGGCGAGGCCACCGGCGACGATGAGGTCTCGGGCTACCGCGACCTCGATCGGGTCGACACCAACAACCCCCGTGGCGGGATGTGTCTCGTCCTCGCCGAGGGGATCGCGCTCAAGGCCCCCAAGATCCGGCGCTACACCCGCGACCTCGACGAGGTGGACTGGCCGTGGCTGGGCGACCTCATCGACGGGACGGTCGGCAACGGCGAGCCCGCCGACGGGGACGCGGCCGACGACGACGGGGACGCGGTCGACGACGCGGACGCGGGCGACGGTGGCCCCCCGCGGCCCGAGCCCGCGGCGAAGTACCTGCGGGATCTGATCGCCGGGCGGCCGGTGTTCGGTCACCCGAGCGAGCCCGGCGGCTTCCGGCTGCGATACGGCCGCG
>CAZMLQ010000084.1:0-2032 GCA_964567195.1 uncultured Haloferacaceae archaeon
GGCCCCTCGAGTACCCCGAGGTGTTCGCCCAGATGGACATGGAGTCGGCCAAGGGCGTCCTGCTGTTTGGCCCGCCCGGCACGGGCAAGACCCTGCTCGCCAAGGCCGTCGCCAACGAGGCCGAGTCCAACTTCATCTCCGTGAAAGGGCCCGAGCTGCTCAACAAGTTCGTCGGCGAGTCCGAGAAGGGCGTCCGCGAGGTGTTCTCGAAGGCCCGCGAGAACGCCCCGACGGTGATCTTCTTCGACGAGATCGACGCCATCGCGACCGAGCGCGGGCGCAACAGCGGTGACTCGGGGGTCTCCGAGCGGGTGGTCTCACAGCTGCTGACCGAGCTCGACGGGCTCGAGGAGCTGGAGGACGTGGTCGTGATCGCGACCACGAACCGGCCGGACCTGATCGACGCCGCGTTGCTCCGGCCCGGCCGGCTCGACCGCCACGTCCACGTGCCCGTGCCCGACGAGGACGCCCGCCGGAAGATCCTCGACGTCCACACCCGCGAGAAGCCCCTGGCCGACGACGTCGACCTCGGGCGTCTCGCCCGCCGGACCGAGGGCTACGTCGGCGCCGACCTCGAGGCGGTCACGCGCGAGGCCGCCATGAACGCCTCGCGCGAGCTGATCACCTCGGTCGCACGCGACGAGATCGGCGAGTCCGTCGGCAACGTCCGGATCACGATGGCCCACTTCGAGGCCGCACTCGACGAGGTCGCCCCGAGCGTCACCGACGAGACCCGCGAGCGCTACGACCGGATCGAGGAGCGCTTCCGCCGGAGCGAGGTCGAGCGCGAGGAGGCGGGCGAACTCGGCCGGACGTTCCAGTAGCGCCCCCGGCCTCGGCTCCGGTTCGACGCGCCGGCCCCGGCCGACGACCACGCCGGCGCCGCGGTCGGTGTCGAGCGCCGAACGGGTAGGCTCTTGTGTGGGGCCTCCCGACCGGAGCGCGTGTCGCGCGTCCGGAACGCCACGCTCTTTCTCTGTCTCTCGGTCGCCTGGGGGGGCTCCTTTCCGGCCATCGAGGTCGGCCTGACCGCCTTCGAGCCGATCGGGTTCGCCGCGGCGCGGTACGTCCTCGCGGCCGTCCTCCTGCTGGGCTACGCCTGGCTGGTCGCGGACGACCCGCGTCCCCGGACCAGAGACGACGTCGTCGCCGTCGTCGCCGGCGGACTCTTGCTCGTCGCCGCCAACTCCGTCTTCCTCTTTTACGGCCAGCAGCTGACGACCGGCGGCGTGGCCGCCATCGTCTACAGCCTCAACCCGGTCGCCACCGCCGCGCTGGCGGCGGTCCTGATCGGCACCCGCTCGCTCTCGGGGCTCGGCTACGTCGGCGTCGGGCTGGGGCTGGTCGGCGTGGCGCTGGTCGCCGACCCCGATCCCGGCGCGCTCGCGGCCGGCCCGGGGGGACGGGGGGTGGCGCTGGTCGCCGTCGCCGTGCTCTCGGTCTCGCTGGGCAGCGTGCTGGTCGAGCGGGCCGACGCCCAGGCCTCGGTCGCCACCGTCACCGCGTGGGCCACCGTCGTCGGCGCGGCGGTGCTCGTCGGCACCGCGCTCGCGCTCGGCCAGTCGCCCGTCGTCGGCGCACCCCCCGACGCGCTCGCGGCGCTCGTCTTTCTCGCCGTCGTCTCCAGCGCCGCCGGCTACGTCGTCTACTTCGACCTGCTCGCGCGGCTCGGCTCGTTCCAGATCAACCTCGTCTCCTACGTCGTCCCCGTCGTCGCCACGGTCGTCGGCTGGGCGCTGTTGGGCGAGCAGATCGGCCCGAGCGCGCTCGCGGGCTTCGCGCTCGTGCTCGTCGGCTTCCTCCTCGTCCGCCGGCGCGAGGTGCACGCGGCGCTTTGCTCGGTCGGGCGTCCCGCCGGCTGACCCGCCCCGGCCTCAGGAGAGCGGCTCGGCGGCGTCGCGCGCCAGCAGCGCCGCCGCGTTCTCGGCCGGCAGGTCGACCACGTCCTCGGCCGCCAGCCGGTAGGTCCGGTCGTCGACGCCCAGGATCTCGCCCACGTCGCGGGTGACGTACACCCGCCGTCGGTCGGCCG
>CAZMLQ010000084.1:2132-10425 GCA_964567195.1 uncultured Haloferacaceae archaeon
ACGTACTCGTCGGCCTCGGCGTAGAAGCTCTCGCGCAGCGCCTGCAGGCTGTCCTGGCGGCGCTCGGCGAGCAGCGCGTCCCGGAGCTCGTCCAGATCCACGCTCAGTTCCCCCTCCGGTCGCCCGCGGCCGCGGGCTCGCCGTCGTCGCCGGGCGCGTCCGGTTCGGGCAGCTTGCGCGCCCGGCCACGAGCCATCAGGAACACGGCCACGGGCTCACCGACGGTGTGCTCGCCCGCCGTCGGCGTAAACGCTTCGCCCGCGACGGTCACCGGCTCCGCGCCCGGCTCGGTCACCGCGATCCGGACGCGCTGGCCGAGAAAGCGCTCGGGCACCGCGTCGACCAGCGGATCGAACCCGTCGAGCGCGCCGGGGTCGAGACGGCACACGGCCAGCCCGGTGCCGCCGTGGAGACTGCCCGGCAGGCGGATCAGCCGGTTGGTGTCTGTCGTCACCGGCTCGTCGATCGGCGCTCGCTCGCTCGCGACGGTCTCCTCGATCAGCGCGTCGACGAGCGTCCGCAGCCCCGGCCCCCCGGCCTCCAAGTTGCCCGCCCGGATCGCGTCCGGGGTCGACTCGAACGCCCCCAGCACGGTCTCGGCGCGGCGCTCGCCGATCCCGTCGAGGTCGGTCAGACGCTCGCGTGCCGCCTCGGGATCGCTCGCGGCCTCCTCGGCGAACGCGACCAGCCGGCGGTGGACGCGCCGGCCCCAGCCACCCTCGGTCCGGAGCGACCGCCGGGGCGTCCCGTCGACCGCCCGGGTGGTGACCAGCGTCTCGCGGTCGAGATCGGCCCCCCGGACGTAGTCGACCACCTCCCGCCGGGCGGCGCTGTCGAGGTCGCGGACCGACGGCGCCCGGACGTGGACGTGATAGCCCCGGCCGCCCGAGAAGACGACCGTCGGGTCGGCGACGCCGAAGTCCTCGGTCAGGAGGTCGAGCAGCCGCCCGAGGGCCTCCTTGCAGGCGGCCAGCATCTCCGCGTAGGGGGTCGACTCGGGGTCGACCCCGGGGAGGTGGTCGGCGTCGAGGTCGAAGACGAGATCGGCGCCGCGCCAGCCTTTCTCCTCCATCGGGCGGGCGCCCGGATCGTCGTAGGTGGCGGCGGAGAAGTAGACGTGGCGGGGGCCGACGCGGGCGAGAAACTCCCCGAGACTCCCGATCTCGACCAGCGACCGGTGTCGGACCATCGTGGTCCCGCCCTCGGTGAATGGGATGTGGCCCCACTCGCGGTCGCGGGCCGCGGGCGGCGTGGGGACCGGGCTGGCGCGGTAGTGGTCGCGGAACCGGCCCTCGAGATAGCGTCGGGTGGGGCCGTCCATGCGTCCACCCACCTGCGGGTCCGGCCGGTTTAGTCGTTGCGCTCGGGCGGACCGTCGGTCCCGATCAGGATCTCGTGGGCCTCGACGTCCTCGTAGGTGGCGACGAGGCCGCCGACGCTGACCGGCCCGTCGTCGGTCTCGACGACCAGCGCCGCCACCTCGCCCGAGGGGTCGAGCGAGACGTCGTCGATCCGGCCGGCCACGACCGTCCGGCTCCCGGTCGCGACCTCGCGGCCCTCGATCCGGGCGTAGAGCGGCCCGTCCTCGTGATCGCGCACGTCCTTGGTCGCCCGTCGGATCGAGGCGTAGGCCCGCGGGAAGGGGTCGTCGCCGGCGTCGCTCCCCTCGGTGAGCGTGCTCGCGGTCGTCCAGAGCACGGTCCCGAAAAAGCCCGCGACCAGAAAGCCAAGCGCCGAGCGGTTGAAGATCACGCCGTAGCGGTCGTCGTCCTCGCGGAGGGCGTCCTGGGTGGCGTAGACCGAGTACTCGCCGTCGGCGACCGCGAGCACCGGCGTCGTGATCCCGCGTCGGGCGCGGGCCTCGGTCGACACGGCGTCGTAGTCGAACTCGTCGGGATCGGGCGCGCGCGCCGCCGGCGTCACGAGGAGTTCGACGCTCACCCCCGCCGCGACCGCGTCGGTCAGCGCCGGTCGGAACCGCCGGAGCAGATCCGGCGTCAGCGAGAGTGCGAGCTCGTACTCGGCCGTCCCGATCGCCTCCCCGAGGTGGCGCAGGATCGTCGAGCGCGAGCGCACCAGCGCCACGGCCTCTGTCCCCCGCTCGGGCGCCGTGTAGCGCGCCTCGAGGTTCGCGACCAGCTCCGCGAGCGAGTCGGTGACGTCGCCGAACGCCTCGCCGGGGTCGACCGCCACGACCGTCATCGGCCGGGACTCGCGCAGGTCGACCAGCCCGCGGTCCGCGAGGCTCCGCACCGTGTCGTACACCCGCGGCTGGGGGATGTCGGTCCGCCCCGAGATCCCGCTCGCGGTCAGCTCCCCGTGTTCGAGCACCGTCAGGTAGGCCTCGATCTCGTACTCCCCGAGGTTGAACCGTTCGCCGACCCGTTCCAGGGTGACGCGCAGGTCGTCGGACACGTCCGGCGCTCCGGCGGGCGGCCGCTAAAGTGGTGCGGTCGGACGAGGACGAGCCGGCCCGGAGGACTTAGGAGCCCCGGCGGCGACGGCCCGGTGTGCGCTCCGTCGGACGGGCCGTCGCCGCGGCGACGACGACCGCGTCGGAGACGGGGCCGATCCCCGGCCCGGGCGGGGGGACGATCCAACCGTGGCTCACCGGGCCGGTCGTTCGGGCCGTCGTCGCCGTCGCGGTGTTCGCGGCCGGGCTCTACCTCTCGACGCTGGTCGTGCGTCTGCTCGCCCGCCCGGTCGCCCGGCGGTTCGAGCGCGAGAGCGTCGCCAGCACGGTCCTCCGGATGGCGCGGCTGGCGGTGATCCTCGGCGGGACGGCGACCGCCGCCGGCGTGCTCGGCTTCCGGATCTCCGACATCCTGCTCTCGGTGACGGTCTTCTCGGCCGTGCTGGGCATCGTGCTCGCCCCCATCGTGGGCTCGATCATCAACGGGCTGTTCGTGCTCGCCGACCAGCCCTACGAGATCGGCGACATGATCGAGCTCGAGGACGGCACCCGCGGCTTCGTCGACGACATGACGCTTCGCTACACCAAGGTGTTCACGCTCGACAACACGTTCCTCGTCATCCCCAACTCCCGGATCCGCGAGCAACAGGTCGTCAACTACTCCGCCGAGGACGAGCGCGTCCGGCTCTCGCTCGGACTGCTGGTCACCTACGAGGGCGATCTGGACGCGGCGCGAGACCTGCTCGAGCGCGCCGCGCGCGACTGCGAGGAGGTGGTCGAAGGAGGCCCCGACATCCGGATCGGCGCGGCGCGCTACCCCGCCTCGCCGACCGCCTACGTCGACGAGTACGCCGACAGCGGGGTGTCGATTACGCTGCGCTACTGGGCCAAGCGACCGTACAAGCTGTTGACCGTCCGCTCGAAGGTCCAGCGCCGGCTCTGGACGCTGCTCGAGGAGTCGGACGCAGAGATCGAGATCGCCTACCCACACCAACAGCTCGTCTTCGACGCCGAGGGCGATCCCGCCCCGGTCGCGGTCGACGGCCGCCCGGGCCGGGGCGTCCGCGGCCGTGGCGACGCGCCCTCGTCGCCCGGGCCGGGGGCTGGCCCCGGCGCCGGCCCCGAGGGCGACGGCCGCGAACGGTGACTACCGGCCGACCGTGACGACCTCGCAGTCCAGCTTCTCGCGCAGGTAGCCCTCCACGTCCGGCTCGTCGAGGACGCGCCGGAGCATCCGACGCCAGCGCCCGGCCTGCTTGCGCCCGATCACGACCACGTCGGCGTCCTCCGCGGCCACCTCGTCGAGGATGGTCTCCTCGACGAGAAAGCCCCGTCGCACCACGTAGCGCGCCCGGTCGACCGGACCGAACTCCCCCTCGACCGCCCGTTTCAGCTGTGCGCGGCTCACCCCCCGGCTCTCCTGGTAGAGATCGACGTGGAGGACGGTCAGATCGGTCTCGCGCTCGCGGGCCACCTCGACGGCCGCCGCGAGCGTCGCCCGGGAGTGCTCGCTCAGCGGGAACCGGACGGGGACGACGACCGTCACCGCGATCCCTCCGTCGCCACGCCGGCGGACGGTGAGAGCCGGACGCGGCCCTCGATCCCCACGTCCAGCCCGCCGGCCGCGGCGTGGGCGAGCAGCGCCTCGTGTTGGACCGGCCCCTCGCGGGTCCGGTGGCGGTCGCCGAGCGCGGGGAACTCCACGTCGGTGCCGAGCAGGTAGTCCGTGAGCGCCACCTCGTAGCGGGCGTCGTCATCGACCGGCTCGCCCCCGACCCGGAGCGCCGCCACCGTGCCCGTCGTGGGGTCGGCCCGGACCGACGCCCCGCTCAGGTGGGCGTGCCAGCGGTCCGGCTCGGCGGCCGGATCGCGGCCCGCAGCCTCCGAGAGCGCCGTCCGCAGGCGCGCACCCGAGACCTCGGCCACGACCAGCGGCTCCTCGAAGGGGACGAGCCCGAGCACGTCGGCCCGGCTGACCGCCCCCGAGAGCGCCGGCCCGTCGCGGATCCCGCCGGCGTTGGCGAGCCCCACGTCGGCGTCGACGGCCGCCCGGTAGGCGTCGGCGACGAAGTTACCGACCCGGCACTCGCCGCCGAAGGTGGCCGCGTCGTCGCGGCCCACCGGCGTCTCGATCCGGGCGATCGTCCCGTCGAGGCCCGCGGTCGCCGTCCGCCCGCGGAGCGTCTCGGCCACGGCCTCGGCCGCGGGCGCGCCCTCGACCGGGTGGCGGGTCGCCGTCGGGTCGTCGAGGTCGACCTCGACGACCGCCCACCCGCCCGCGCCCGGCCGGGTGAGCAGACATCCGTCGATCCGGTCGATCCGGGCGGCGTGGCGGTGGCCGCCGAGGACGACGTCGACGTCGGCCCCGCGGGCCAGCTCCGCGTCGCCCCGGCCGAGGTGTGAGAGCGCCACCACGCGGTCTGCGCCCCGGTCGCGCAGGGTGTCGGCGGCGGCCGCGCCGGCCGCGACGGGGTCGGCGAACGCGAGGTCGGCCACCCGGTCGCCCGTCTCGGCCGTCAGCGGGGTGGTGACGCCGAACAGGCCGACACGGGTGCCCGCGACCTCGCGGAGCGCGGTTGCGCGGACCCCGTCGGCCCCGAGGTCGCCGCCGCCGGCGCGCGAGACGTTGACGGTCAGCCACGTCGGCGTCGAGGCGGCCGCGAGCTCGAGCGCGCGCTCGGTCCCGAAGTCGAAGTCGTGGTTGCCGAACGTCTCGAAGGCGGTGCCGGCGGCCTCGAACAGCGGCAGGGCCTGTGCGCCGCGCTCGAGGAGGGCGAGCACGCCGGGGGCGAGGTCGTCGCCGGTGCCACAGACCAGCGCGTCGGGGCCGTCGAGCGCCCCGACGCGGCCGGCGAGGCGGGCGGCTCGCGCCGGCGTGTCGTAGACGCCCTCGAGGTCCGAGTGGTGGACGAGCCGGGCCATCCGACCGCCCGTCGGGCCCCGAACGGTATCTATCCTCCCATCTCCGGCGGCTCGAGTTCGAACGCCACCTCGACCTCGGCCTGGTACTCCCGGCCGTCGACGCTCGCGATCTCGACGCCGAGTTCCTGCACCTCGATCCAGTGGACGTTGTCGAGGGTCTCGTTGGCTCGATCGACGGCGTCGTCGGCCGCCTCGTCGAACCCCTCGGTGCTCCGACCGATCAGGGTGATCTTCTTGTAGACCACGTCTGGGGCTGACGGTCGGCCGATGTAAAGCTCCGGTCGCCCGCCACCTCACCGCGACTCGAGGCGGGCGCCGACCGCGCCGACGAGGTCGCCGAGGTAGGCCCCACCCCAGAGTGCCACGACCAGCCCGCCGACCAGATTGAAGACCAGATCGAGCATCGTATCCCCGAGGCCGTACTGGATCAGGACCGGTCGGCCGCCGGTCAGCCCCGCCGCCTCGCCGAGGCCGAACTCGATCACCTCCCAGACGACGCCGAACGCGAGGACGAACAGCAGGACAAAAACGGCGACGAACCGCGGGGGCAGGTCGACGCCGTCGATGTGACGGTCGGCCGCGACCACGGTGGTGTAGCCCGCGGCCGCCACCACCGACGACGAGAGCGCGTGGGTCAGGTGGTCCCACCACCAGATCGTGACGTAGATGTTCCGTTCGGCCCCCGGCAGACCGGCCGTGCCGAGCGCGTGGAGGAAGACGGCGCTGGTCAGCCACAGCACCAGCCCCGGCGAGAGGGTGACGCCGTGGTCGCGCTCCAGGGCCGCCGGCAGCCAGGTGATCGCCAGCGCCACGCCCGCGTTGACGATCACGCCCGCGCTCGCGCGCTCGAGACCGACGAACAGCAGTCCGACCAGCGCGACCTGCAACAGCCGGGCCAGCCGGCGCTGGCGGCGTTCGCCGAGGAGCGGGCCGTCGATCACGTCCCGTCGCCCTCCCGGGGGCCGTCGTCGGTCCCGGCCTCGGGCGTGGCGCCCGCGTCGGCCGTCACCACCCCGCCCCGGCGGTGGCGGGCGTCGCGGCGCCGGAAGTAGAGCACGAACAGGCCGCCCGCGCCGGCGCCGACGACGGTGGCGGCGACGAAATCGAGCATGAGCGCCCGCTCGACGGCCGCCTCGGGCCGGCCGTCGAGCAGGAAGGTGGTGCCGAGCGTCACGTCGAGGCCCCACCGGAGCACGGCCCACAGCCCCGCGGTCGCGGTGGTCGTGACGGCGACGAACGCGACGGCGAACGACCGGGTCATCCGGACGGGGGTGAACACGTCGAGTTCGACGGCGACGATCAGCGCGACGGCCGCCACCGCGAGGTAGGTCGAGAGGCGTCCGGTCATCGTCCGGCCGCCGATCCGCTCGCCGGCGACGACCGCCCGCGCGACCACGGGCAGGGCTGCCAGCGCCAGCACCTCCCACGGGAGCATCGCCTCGGCCCGCCGGGCGGCGACCGCCGGCACGACCGCGACGGCCACGACGGCGACGGTGAACCCCGCCCACAGCAGGTCGCCGTCGAGCGCGTCCGCGGCCGCCGTGAGGACGAGCGCGGCGACCAGACACCAGCCCACCACGGCGTTCGGCCGCCGCCGTTCGACCACGTCGCGCAGCCCCGACTCCATGCGACGCGGTCGGAGGGCCGGCGAGAAAACCTTTCGCCGCGCGCGGCCGCCGGATCAGCCCGGCGCGAGCGCGAGGTAGGCGACGGCGTAGGCCGCCCACGCCGCGGTGACCGCCCACAGCGCCGTCGGGAGCGCCCGCCGGATCCGCGGCGGGGAGAGCGCGAGCGAGGCGGGGAGCGACCCCGTCCCGCGCCCGGTCGCCCCGACGCCGAGGGGGACGAGCGCCACCGTCCCGACCGCGAGGACGCTGAACACGAACGGGTACGAGAGCTCGAGCGTCGGCGCCGGCACCAGCGGGAGCGCGCCCGCGTAGCCCGCGCCGAGCGACGCCCGGGGGGCGGGCAGAAGTCGCCGGCCGTCGAGTCCGGCCAGGACGGCCGCGGCCAGCCAGACCGTCGCGAGCTCGAGCCCGAACGCCGCCAGCAGGTGGACGGTCGGGTCCGGGTGGAGCGTCACCCGCTCGGTCACGAGCGCGGCCTCGAACGGGTAGAGCATCGCGGGCGGCGAGCCGGTGACCAGATCGCCGAACGGGTGCGAGCAGAGGCCGACGAGCGCCGTCGCCAGCACCGCCCGGGGGCCGAGCCCGCCGATCCGGACCGCGAGGCTCGCGACCCCGACCAGCGCGAGCGCGAAGCCGGCGGTGACGAGCGCCGCGAGCGGGCCGGCGCGGGCCAGCCCCACGACCGCCAGCCCGGCGAGGAGCCCGGCCCCCGCGAGCGCGCCCGGCCGCCGGAGCGGCGTCGTCCCGGGGCGGTCGAGGGCGCTTGCCCACGCGGCGGCGGCGAGGGCGGCGACGGGCGCGACCACCAGCGAGTGGGTGACGGCCCGGTGGACGAGGCTGCTCGTCGCCCAGAACGCGCCGGCCGCGGCGAGCGCGCCCGCACCGTCGCCGAGCGCGCCCGCGAGGCCGACCAGCGCGTAGACCACGTCGACGTCCGGCACGGCGGCGAACCCGGCGGCGGCGACGCCGAGCGCGAGCGCGCGCTCGCGGGACCGACCGAGCGACCGGACGGTGGCGGCCGTCGCGGCGAACGCGAGCAGCGCGTGGCCGGCGAACACGGCCGGCCTTCGGGCGCGGTCGTCTTAACCGGTCCGTTCGACGGTCAGACCCCGAGAACCTCGTAGTCGGTGGGGCTCTCGGCCTCGACGACCGCCCAGTCGAAGGCGGGATCGGTCCGCGCCAGCCGGTCGCGCACCGTCGCGCCGTGGCCCGTCGGCGTCACGAAACACCGGAGCCCGCCGTCGGTCGGCCGGCCCCCGTCGGTGAGGGCGCGGCCGGCCGCGGCGGCCTCGCCGCCGAGCACGGTCACGCGGACGGTCCGCCACTTTCG
>CAZMLQ010000085.1:0-10408 GCA_964567195.1 uncultured Haloferacaceae archaeon
GATCATCGCCGTCTCCTTGGGCCCGCCGTGGGGGCCGTTGTGCTCGAACAGCTCGTCGACGAGCTCCGGGATCGACTCGTCCCACATCCACTCGACGCAGTAGGCCACCCCCTCGTCGCGGAGCCGACGGCCGACCTCCCGGAGGTGTTCGACGTTGCCGCCGTGGGCGTTGACGTAGACGACGCGGTCGATCCCGTGGTAGGTGAGGTTGCGGGTGAGCGACTCGACGTACGCGCGAAAGGCCGGCGGATCGACCCACATGGTGCCGTGGAACTGCCGGTGGTGGGGGCTGACGCCGACGGTGACCGTCGGCGTGACGAGGTGGCCGGTCCGCTCGGCCGCCGCCCGCGCCAGCGACTCCGCGATCAGGTGGTCGGTCGCCAGCGGCAGGTGTGGGCCGTGTTGCTCGGTCGAGCCGAGTGGCACCACCGCGAGCGACTCCTCGGCGACGTACTCGCCCAGCTCCGGCCAGGTCTGGTCGGCGACGTACACGGCCGGATCTGTGGCGCCCCCGTCATGAAGCTACCCGTCTGCGCTCACCCCGTGGCGGCGGCCACGCGCGTTCCGTGGCGGCGGCCACGCGCGTTCCGTGGCGGCGGCCACGCGGTCGCCACGCTTTTGCTCGCGCGCGCCGACCGACGGAGTATGTTCGGCGGCGGCGGTATGAACCCCCGGAAGATGCAACAGATGATGAAACAGATGGGCATCGACGTCACCGACGTCGAGGCCGAGGAGGTGGTGATCCGGACCGCCGACGAGGAGTACGTCTTCGACGCGCCCACCGTCCAGCGCATGGACGCACAGGGCCAGGAGACCTTTCAGGTCGTCGGCGACTACGACCTGCGCGAGCGCGGGGTCGGCGACGAGCCCGCCGAGGGGGACGCCGACGCCGACGCCACGGGGGCGGACGCGATCCCGGCCGCCGACGTCGAGATCGTCGCCACCCGGACGGGGGCCTCCGAGGCCGACGCCCGCGCGGCCCTGGAGGCGACCGACGGCGACCTCGCGGCCGCGGTCTCCCGGCTGGAGTAGGTGTACCGCCTCGTCCACGCCGACAGCGATCGCGAGTATCTGCGCGGTCCGGGCGACGAGCTCCAGACCGACCTCGGCGTGCTCGAGGTGCCCGCGGACGCGTCGCCGGGCGACGTGCTCGAGACCCACCTCGGCGCCAGCTTCGCGGTCCGCCGGCTGCGCGGGCCGGACCTGCTCGAGCACTTCGAGCGCTCGGGCGCGCCGATGCTCCCCCGGGACGTGGGGCTCGTGATCGGTCACACCGGTCCGGCGGCGGGCGACCGCGCGCTCGACGTGGGCACCGGGACGGGCGTGCTCGCCGCCTCGCTCGGCCGGCTGGGCGTCTCCGTCACCACCTACGAGCGCGACCCGGAGGCCGCCGAGACCGCGCGGGCGAACATGGCGCTCGCGGGCGTGACCGACCGGGTCGAGGTGCGGACCGGCGACGCGTGCGACGCGCTCGACCGGCTGGCCGAGGCCGCCGCCGGCGCGGACGAGGGCTTCGACCTCGTGACCCTCGACACGGGCGACGCGCCGGCGCTGGTCGCCCGGAGCCCGGCCCTGCTCGATCGCGGCGGCTTTCTCGCCGTCTACGCGCCGTTCGTCGAGGGCTCGCGCGCGGCCGTGACCGCGGCCCGCGAGGCCGACCTGGCCGGGATCGAGACCTACGAGACGATCCAGCGCCGGATGCGCTTCGACGACCGCGGCTCGCGCCCCGACACCGCCGCCGTGGGCCACACGGGCTATCTCACCGTCGCCCGCCGGCCCTGAGCCGGCGGGCGGTCGGCAAAGACTATGAGTCCGGGGTTCGTCCCGCGACACGACGATGTCGACAGAGGAAGCCATCGACGAGACACGAACCTGGCCCGAGCTGGCGATCGGACTCTACGAGCGACTGACCGGTCGCGGCGCCGAGATCACCTACGAGTTCGAGGAGATGGCGGTCGAGGTGCCGAGCAAGGTCGGCCCGGACGCCGAGCACGCCCACTGGCGCCTCGACGGCACCCTCCGCATCCGGACCCGCGAGTCCGACGAGGAGTGACTCGGTGGCCGGACGCGACCGACCGGACGGGGGCCGTCCGCTCCAGGTCGAGGCCGACCTCACGCTGACCGTCGACGGCGAGGCGGTCGACGTGGCGGGCTACGGCGACCTCGTCGTCGTCGAGGTGCCGGGGCTGCGCGCGCTGCGCGAGCTCGGCCGCGGGGCCGACATGCTCGAGGGGCTCTCGCTCCCCGCGGCCGCCGGTGCCGACCTCGCCGCCGGTGCCGACGTGACGGTCGACGTCCGCGTCCGGGGGGTCAGCATCGCCCGGATCGAGCCCGGTCGGTCCGCCGGTCCGGTGGCCGACCTGCTCGGCGTCGCGCCCGCCCGGCCGTCGCTGGTCGGTCTGCTCAGGGCGCTGCTCCGCGAGCTCCGGGGCTAGCGCGTCGCGCGAACGAGTTCGAACAGCTCCGCTCTGAACGCCGCCGGGTCGAGACCGGCCTCGACCGCCCGGGCGACGCCCTCGGGCGCCGTCCGCACCGCCCGCGGGTAGGCCCCGCCGGCGAGGAGGAAGCCGCCGTCGCCGTCCGGCCAGACGACGAGCCAGCCCTCGACGTCGAGTTCGACGCCGTCCACGACACAGGTCGCCTCGTAGCGTGTCGCTCGCGCCGGCCGGCCGTCGATCCGGAGCTCGCGCCGGCCGGCCGTCCCCACCCGGTCGAACCCGCGGTCACGCAGGCGGTCGGCGAACGCCCGCCGGGCGTTGCTCGTCACCAGCGGCCGGATCGCCGCCGGGGGGGCCACTCCCGGCACCGCCACCCGGGAGACGAAGAAAAAGCGCCACGTGCGGTCGAGCCCCGCCGCCTCGCGGAGCCGGTCGCGCAGGCTCGCGTCCTCGTAGACGGCCGTGGCGGTCCGTACCGCGGCCGCGCCAAGGTCGAGGACGGTCTCGCCCGTCGTCTCGCGGTGCTCCCAGCCGTCGAGACGCGCCCGCGGGACCGATGGGGGTTCGGGGCCGGGCCCGGCGTCGGTCATCGCCGGACGGGGTGGATCGACCGGCACGGGGTGGCGGGCACGGTCGCGGCGTCAGTGGTCGTCCTCGCGCCAGCGGTGCTCGCACTCGGTGCAGACGAAAAACCGGGTCTCGGACTCGTCGGCCGAGCGGATCTGTTTCATCGTGTAGTGGGCGCGGTCGTGCCCACAGGAGGGACAGACGACGCTGGTCGTGGGGTTCATGTCGGCCGGGTCGACCTCCGAGAGATCGACCGGCCCCTCGTCGTCGGCCTGTTCCTCGCGGGTCCAGGCCCCGTCGCCGTCGGTTCGGGGCTTCTCGTGGCCCGCCGAGCACCGCCAGATGTCGCCCTCGGCTTTCATCATCGCCCCGCACTCGTCACAGAACTCCATGGTGGTGTGGTGGGCCCAGACGCTCGCCGCACTTATGTGCGTGGGTCGGATTATGCGTCGCCCTCGGACTGGCCGGGCTCGCCCACGGCCTCGATCGGCAGGACGTTCTGGAGCTCGGCGAACAGCTCGTCGGGTCCGTGGAAGGTGTCGCTGCCGACCTCCGAGACAAGCCGGCCGAGGTTCGCCTCCCCGTCGGCCATCAGCACCCGTACGTCGGCGAACGCGGCCGCGGCGTCGTCGCGCGTCACGGGGTAGTCCAGGTCGGCGAAGCGCTCCTCGACCCGCCCCAGCTTCACGGTGTCCATGCGCCCACGTAGGCCGGCGTGACACTTAGCTCCCGTGGCGTCGACCCCCACGGAGCCCGGGAGCGCAACGGTGATACGGCCCCCGGCGCTACGTCGGGCTGAATGGGCGTTCTAGGGACGGACCGGCGAGTGCTGGTGTTGGCGCTCGCCCGGATGGCGGACGCGCTCGGCAACTCCTTTCTGATCATCGTTCTCCCCGGCTACATCGCCAGCGGACAGGTCGACGTGACGGGGCTGGTCGGCGGGCGCGTGCCGCTGCTCGGCGAGGTGACGGTGCCGCTGCTCGTCGGGATCGTCCTCTCGCTGTTCGGGCTGTTGAACAGCCTGGGCCAGCCGTTCACCGGCCGCCTCTCCGACCGCACGGGCCGGCGCCGGCTGTTCGTGCTCGTCGGCCTCGCCATCTTCGCCGTCGCCAGCGCCGCCTATCCGTTCGTCACCGCCTACGAGTCGGTGGTCGTCGTCCGGGCGTTCCAGGGGATCGGCGCCGCGTTCACCATCCCCTGTACGATCGCGCTGGTCAACGAGTACTCGACCGCCGACGACGAGCGCGGGGGCAACTTCGGCGTGTTCAACACCTTCCGGCTGGCGGGCTTTGGCTTCGGGCCCATCGTCGCCGGGCTGGTGATCGGCGGCGGCCCCTACGCCACCCCCGCCGGGGCGGTCTCGGGGTTCGACGCCGCCTTCTCCGTGGCGGTGCTGGGTGCGCTCGTCAGCTTCGTGCTGGTGACGCTGTTCATCCGCGACCCCGAGCGCGACGAGGCGGCCGCGGCCGAGGACCTCCGGATCGCCGTCCGCGACCGCGAGGGCGACGCCCTGCTCGATCCCGTCTTCGTGCTCGGGGTGGGCACCTTCCTGATGGCGACCGGTATCGCGCTCTACGCCGCGCTCCAGGACACGATCAACACGGCGCTCGGCCAGGGGCCGTTCCTGTTCAGCGTCCAGTTCGCCGCGGTCGTCATCGCGAACGTGCTCTTCCAGGTGCCGGTCGGGCAGGCGAGCGACCGCTACGGCCGCCGCCCGTTCCTGATCGTCGGGTTCGCGGTCCTGATCCCCGCGCTCCTGGCCCAGGGCTACCTGCTCTTGCCCGGCGTCGCGGGCGCGCCCGTGCTGATGATCGGGGCCCGGCTGCTCCAGGGCGTCGCCGTCGCGCTGGTGTTCGCGCCCGCGCTGGCGCTGGCCGGCGATCTGGCCCGCGGTGGCAACTCGGGCACCAAGCTCTCCGTGCTGACGATGGCGTTCGGGCTGGGCGTCGCGCTCGGGCCGACCGCGGCCGGCTTTCTCGTCCGGTACGGCGTCGCGGTCCCGTTCGTCTTCGGCGCGGGGCTGGCGGTCGCCGCGCTGGCGCTGACCTGGACCCAGATCTCGCCCGCCATCGACACCACCGCGCCCGGGACGGAGACCGAGCCCGCCCCCGGGGCTGGCGACTAGCTCACTCGAACACCGGCTCGCGGTCCTCGAGGAACGCGGCCATCCCCTCGCGCTGGTCGTGGGTGCCGAACAGCCCGCTCCAGGCCCGGCGCTCGAACGCCAGCGCGTCGTGGGCGTCGGCCTGGTGGTACATGTCGAGCGCCTCCTTGGCCGCCCGGAGGGCGTGGCGGGGCTTGGCGGCGAGTTCGGCCGCCAGCTCGGCGACGTGACCGTCGAGCTCGTCGTGGGCGACCACCTCGCCGACGAGCCCGTGCTCGTGGGCGTCGGTCGCGTCGACGCGCTCGCCGAAGAAGATCATCCGCCGGGCGATCTCGTCGCCGACCAGCCGCGGCAGGCGCTGGGTGCCGCCCCAGCCGGGGACGATCCCGAGGTCGATCTCGGTCTGGCCCAGCGTGGCCCGCTCGCTCGCGATCCGCAGGTCACAGGCGAGCGCGAGCTCACAGCCCCCGCCGAACGCGTAGCCGTTGACCGCCGCGAGGGCGGGCGCGGGGAAGCTCTCGACCGCGCGACAGACCTCGTGGCCGAGCTCGGCGTACGCGAGCGCCTCGGGCGGCGAGAACTCCCGCATGCGCTCGATGTCGGCGCCGGCGACGAACGCCCGGTCGCCCGCGCCGGTGAGCACCAGCGCGCGGGCGCCGGCGGCCTCGGCCTCCTCCAGCGCCGCCGCCAGCGCCTCCAGGGTCGCCTCGTCGAGCGCGTTCAGCCGGTCCGGCCGGTCGACCGTCAGCGTGGCCACGCCGTCCTCGATCGCGAGTCCCACCGGTTCGTCGGACATGGTCGGGGATCGGTGTCGACCGGCTTACCCGTTCCCCCTGGCGCCGACCGGAAGGGGCAAATGCCCGCCCCGCGACCGACGCCCGATGACGCTCACCGACGAGGAGCGCGAGCGTCTCGCCGACGTGGTTCGCCTCCAGCCGACCAGCAACGGCGAACTCGGCGAGCGCTGGGGGATGAAGAGCGGCAGCGAGGTCCACGCCTACCTCGAGGACCACCTGGCGGACTACTACTACCGCGACGACGACAGCTACGTCCGTGCGACGCCCGAGGCGGCCACGCTCGTCGACGCCGCGCCCGGCGTCGAGGGCGACGAGGGCGAGGCCCCCACCGTCGTCCGGGTGTCGCCCCTCGAGGCACGGGTCGCCGCGGTCGTCCCCGGCCCCGAGGAGCGCTCGGCCTCGGTCGTACGCGTCCTCCACGCCGTCCGGGAGACGGGCTTCGAGCCCGACCCCGACGTCGACGCCGTCCGGGCGGCGCTCCGGGCGCTCCGGCGCACGGGTATCGTCGAGGTCGAGTACCGGACGGTCCCCACCTTCCGGCGCACGGCCGACGCGGCCGACGCGACGATCGAGGTGATCGACGACCCCGACCGGTCGGCGGCCGACGACGATGACGGCGACGGGGACGAGGACCGGCCCGAGCCCCTCGGCACCGTCGGGGCCGACGAGCCGCCGGTCGGTCCGAACGCGTAGGCGCCGGGACCGGGGGCCTACGCCTCCCCGTCGCCGGCGGCCCCGTCCCGTCCCCGCGTGCGGTCGCGCCGGCGCTCGAGCAGCCGCCCGAGGGCCGCGCCGGGACCGCCCTCGATCGGCGGGCCGTGGGTGCGCCAGCCCGGCGGCTCTGGCTCGAACGCCTCGCAGTCGCCGGCACACTCCGCCCCGGTCTGGTGGCGCCCGAACGCCTCACACCAGGGGACGAGCGCGTCCCCGCGCCGGCGGAGCCCGAACCGACGGCAGTCCGGGCGCATCCGGTCGGCGTAGTCGCGAAAGCCCCGGCCGTACACCCGCTCGGCGAGCGCCAGCCGCCGGGCCCGGTCGTCGGCCGCGGGGTCGAGTGCCGCCGGCTCCCACGCCACGGTGGCGTCGAGCCGGCCGCGGTCGGCGGCGTCGACGACGAGCACGCCCGCCTCGACGGGCGCGTCGACGAGCAGCCCCGGCTCGATCCGGTCGCCGGTGGCGGCGGTCGCCAGCCACGCCTCGTCGGCCAGGCCCCGGTCGACGTCGTGGCGGAGCTGGTCGGCCAGCCGCCGGGCCGCGCTCGCGTCGAGGTCGGGCTTGTTCTCGACGGCGATCAGGCGGTCGACCCAGTCGGGGTAGGGGTCGATCCGGCGGATCTCGACCCGGTTGCCCCTCCGCCGGCGCTCTATCACCCCCCGGTCGGCGGCCCGCCCGACCGCCTCGCGGACGTACCGCCACGGGAAGTCGGGCTCGGGCAACGCGTCGCGGTACCACGCCCACTCCGCGGGGGCGTCCCGGACGACCCGGAGCAGGTCGGCGTCGAGCTCCGCCGGCCCGAACGCGTCGCGGGCCGCCAGCGCCGCCGGCGTCGTCTCGACGATCACGGTGTCCCACCGGCGCTCTGCCGTGCCGACCTGCCGGCCGACCACCGGGACGGTCTCCCCGTCGCCGTCGCCCGGCGGCCAGTCCAGTTCGGCCCACCGACAGACCAGCAGCTCGAAGACGAACTCGGGCAGGTCGGCCAGCGGACGGCCGGGGTTGGCGTCGCTCACGCGCCCGTCGGGACGGCGATCAGATCAGGTATCGCCGGCCCTCCTCCTCGACGGACTCGAGCTCGTCGAGATACTCGTGGGCCCGGCGGAGGATCTCGCGCGGGCCGTCCTGGGTGATGGTGTTGATCGCCTGCTCGTAGTCGCGCCACTGCAGGTCGCGGTGCTCGCGCGAGAGCTCCGCCGACGCCTCGAACGAGCGGGCGATGAACAGGTGGACCGTCTTGTGGATCGTGTCGCCGCCCGCCTCGAAGACGTAGTCGTACTCCTCACGGAAGCCGTCGATCAGCCGGAAGTCGTCGATTCCGGCCTCCTCGCCGACCTCGCGGATGGCCGTCTGCTGGAGCTCCTCCTCGCCTTCGACCCCGCCTTTGGGGAACTCCCAGTCCCCCGGTCGGCTCTTCAGGAGCAGGTACTCCCGTTCGCCGCGGGTGTCGCGGAAGAGGATCGCTCCGGCGCTGGTCGCCTCGACCGTCATTGGCGACCGGTAGGCGACCCCGCGTTATGAGAATGTCGGCGGGGCGGCCGCCGACGGCCCCCTCTCGGTGCGTTTTTGCCCGTCGGGCCGGTGGAGGTGGGTAATGACACACGTCACGAGGCTCCGCCTGCGCAGTGGGGATCGAGCCACCCTCGACGAGGTCGTCGAGCGGGTGCGTGGCCACGTCCGTCGCAAGGGCGGCGAGTGCAAGGGCCCCCACGCCGACCCGCCGGAGGAGTACCGCGTCCCCCAGCACGCCACGCTGGCGGCCGACGACACCGCCTTCGACCCCTGGAACTACACCGTCTACACCCGCCGGCTGTCGATTCACGGCAGCGACCACGTCGCCCGCGAGGTCGGCCACATGTCCTTTCCCTCGGCCGTCCGTGTCGAGATCGAGGTCGAGCGTCGCCGCCCCGTCGGCTCCTCCTGACGCGTCACACACTTGTAGCGGGGGCGCGAGCGGGGAGCCATGTCGGATCTCGCGATCGATCCCGAGGCCCTGTCCGCGCTCCGGCGCGACCTCCACCGCCACCCGGAGCCGGGCTGGCGGGAGTTCTACACCACCGCCCGGCTGGTCGAGGCCCTCGAGACCCGGCCCGTCGAGCTCCACGTCGGCCCCGAGGTCGTGGCCGCCGACCGGGCCGAGACCCCGGACGAGGCGGCCTACGAGAGCTGGCGCGAGCGCGCGCTCGCGGCCGGCGCCCGCGAGGACGTCGTCGGGTCGCTGACCGACGGCCGGACCGGGCTGATCGCCGTCGCCGAGCGAGGCCCCGGCCCGACCGTCGCGCTCCGGGTCGACATCGACGGGCTGCCGATCACCGAGTCGACGGCCGACGACCACCGCCCCGCCGCCGGGGGCTATCGCTCCGAGAACGAGGGCTACATGCACGCCTGTGGCCACGACGCACACGCGGCGATCGGGGTTGGGGTGCTCGACGCCGTGCTCGCCGGTGGGTTCTCGGGCACGCTGAAGCTCTGTTTCCAGCCCGCCGAGGAGCTGGGTGCGGGCGGCGACGCGATGGTCCGGAGCGGCCACCTCGACGACGTCGACCACCTGCTCGCGGTCCACGTCGGACTCGATCATCCGACCGGCGAGATCGTCGCGGGCGTCGAGGGCTTTCTCGCGGTGACTGGCTTCGACGTCACCTTCCGCGGCGAGTCCGCCCACGCCGGCGGCCATCCGGCCCAGGGGCGACACGCCCTCGGCGCGGCCGCGACGGCGACGACCCAGCTCCACGCCACCCCTCGCCACGAGGACGGCGCGACCCGGATCAACGTCGGCCGGATCGAGGGCGGCACCGCGAGCAACGTCGTCCCCGACCGCGCCGACCTCGAGGCCGAGGTCAGGGGCGAGACGACCGAGCTGATGGAGTACATGTGGGACCACGCCCGCCGGATCGTCCGGAGCGCGGCCCGCACCCACGGCTGCGAGGCCGAGATCGAGCGGGGCTCACACGCCCCGAGCGCGGAGAGCGACGCCGACCTCGCCGCCGTGGTGGCCGACGCGGCCGGCGCCACCGCGGGCGTGACGAGCCTCCTGGACCGGGACGACCTCGGCGGGAGCGAGGACGCAACCTACCTGATGCGGCGGGTGCAAGAGCGCGGCGGCACCGCGGCATACGTCGGGGTCGGCACCGACCACCCCGGCGGCCACCACACCCCCCGGTTCGACGTGGACGAGGACTCGCTGGCGATCGGCGTCGAGGTGCTGGCGCGGACCATCCGGGCGCTCGGACCCGACGACGGGGCCGCGGGCTCGACCGCGGCCGAGAGCGAGAGCGGCGCCGACTAGGTCAGTACTTCGGGTCGGCGCCGGTCGTCTCGTAGACCGACTCCATCAGGTCGTCGCGGACGCGCTGCCAGGCCGCCAGCCCGCCGGGGCGGGCGGGGTAACGGCCGTACTGGTCGAGCAGGCGCTCGGCGAGACGCTTCACCCGGACGAACTCGAGGATCTGGCGCCAGTGGCCGAGGCTCCCCCGGACGATCCGCGCGATCAGGACGGGCGAGAACGAGGTCGAGCCCTCGTAGAGCGCCTCGGCCAGCTTCTCGCCGGGCAGAGCGGCGAGCAGCCCCATCAGGTCGTCGACGTCGACGGCGGTCGAGAGCACGTTGTAGACGTCGAGCCCGGCGTAGCGCGCGCCGAACTTCTCCATACACCGGCGGTTGTACCGCCAGAGCGCGGCCTCGCTCACGTCGCCGTCCGAGACCGCGTCGACGGCCTGCTCGCCCGCGTAGTAGCCGGCGAAGGCCGCGCCCGCGATGCCGCCACCGGTGGTCGGGTTGACGTGGCCGGC
>CAZMLQ010000086.1:0-10253 GCA_964567195.1 uncultured Haloferacaceae archaeon
TGTTCGCGAACGTCGTGCTCGCCGACGAGATCAACCGCGCGCCGCCCAAGACCCAGAGCGCGCTGCTGGAGGCGATGGAGGAGCGCCAGGTGACCGCCGACGGCGAGACCCGCTCGCTGCCCGAGCCCTTCTTCGTGATCGCGACGCAGAACCCGATCGAGCAGGAGGGCACCTTCCCGCTGCCGGAGGCCCAGATCGACCGGTTCGCGGTCAAGACCAGCATCGGCTACCCCGACGCCGCGGGCGAGGTGTCGATGCTCCGCCGGCGGGCCGGCCGCGAGGCGCGCAGCCCCTCGACCGGGGCGGTGCTCTCGCCCGAGCGGGTGCGGGCGCTCCAGGCCGTCCCCGAGACGGTCCGGGTCGACGACGACCTGCTCGAGTACGTCGTCGACGTGGCCCGCGCCACCCGCGAGGACGGCCGGGTCGGGGTCGGGGTCTCGCCCCGGGGCACCCAGCGGCTGTTCGAGGCCGCGCGGGCCCGGGCCGTCATCGAGGGCCGCGAGTACGCCACCCCCGACCACGTGGCCGCCGTCGCGCCCGCGGTGCTCGCCCACCGGCTGGTGTTGACCCCCGACGCCCGGGTCGGCGGCACCGAGAAGGCGACCGTCGTGGCCGACGTGCTCGACCGGGTGGCGGTGCCGACCGTCGAGGCGTGAGGCGGGCTCAGGCCAGCGCGGAGGCCAGCGCCAGCGCCGCGACGAGCAGAAACACCAGCGCCGACAGCGGCTGGCCCCCGCCCGCCACCGCGTAGATCCCCGCCGCGACGCCCGCCGTCGCGACCCCGACCGCGAGCGTCGCGCCGGCGTGGCGGAGTTCGACCGCCGCCGTCGCCGGCGCGCGTCCCACCTGCTCGCCCAGCCCGATCCCGTACCGGCCGGCGTCCCACGCCACCACCGTCCCGACCGCGCCGACGAGCAGCGGCGTCGGCGAGCCGGCGCCCAGCCCGGCGGCGACGACGCCGGCGAACAGCGCCAGCGCGCCGAGCGTGACCGCCGAGCGCCGCCCGACGAGCGCGCCGACCCCGACGAGGGCCGCGCCGATCGTCGCCACGACCAGGCCGGTCGCGTCCGCGGTCCCGACCGCGACGAGGGTGACGGCGGCGGCGGCGACCGCGATCCCGGCCGAGAGCCGGGCCGGGGAGTCGTCGGCCGGCTCGTAGGCCGTCTCGTCGGCGTCGGTCGCCGGCGCCGTCGTGCCGTCGGCCGCCTCACCGTCCGTCGCCGCCCGCCCGCCCGCCGTCATCGGCTCCTCCGGTGGCGCTCGAGCGCGGTCGAGAGCGACTCCCCCCAGCCCCAGTCGGCGACCGAGAGCCCGCCGTCGCGGAGGTCGGCGGCCCGGAGCCGCCGGGCGACCCGGGCGAGCAGCGTGCCCGCGTCGCGCCCGACGGTCGGATCGGGGCTGAGCACCGTCACCGGGTGGCCCGCCGCCTCCAGCCGGGTGGCGACGGTCGCGGGCGCGCCCTCGCACAGCGGCGAGCAGAGCACCACCTGCGCGTCGCCCGGGAGCCGCCGGCGGAGCGTCCGGGTCCAGCGCCGGGTGGAGGCGGGGTGGGGGCCGCGCTCGCGGCCGAACGCGCGGTGGGTGGCGAGAAGCTCCCGGCCCGCAACCCGGTGGTCGGGGCCCGTCCCCGGTGCGAGCCAGGCGTCGGTCGAGTCCAGCGCCGCGAGCCCGACGCGGTCGCCGGCCGCGAGCAGGGTGGCGAACAGCCGGCCGGCGGCGGCGACCGACCGCTCGACCGCGTCGGGACCCGTCGCCGCCGGGCCGACGTGAGCGCCGGGCCGGACGTCGACGACGATCACCACGGTCGCGGCCCGCTCGCGGCGGAACTCGAGGGTCGCGAGCTCGCCGGTCCGGGCCCGGCGGTTCCAGTCGATCCGGCCCGGCGGATCGCCCGGCCGGTACTCGCGGGTGGCGAAAAACTCCACGCCCTCGCCCGCGGTCGCCGTGGGGTTCCGGCCGGCGTGACGCGCCGTCTGGGCCCGGAGCGCGACCGACTCGGACAGCGGCTCGAGCCGGGGCGGGCAGACGAGTTCGGTCGGGGGCTCCGGCCCGGCGTGGACCGTCCGCTCGGTCGTCCCCGCCAGTCCCCGGGCGATCGCCACGACCGGCCCGAACTCGTGGACGCCGTGGCGGGCGCGCAGCCGGTACTCGACCGTCGCCGTCTCGCCCGACGCCAGCGTGGCCACCGTCCGCGCCGGACCCGCGGCCACCGCGAGGCGGTCGGGGACGCCCTCGATCAGCCGGAGGTCGTGGAGTGTCGCCTCGCCCTCGTTGGTGACCGCGACGGTGACACACACCTCGTCGCCGGGCTCGGGACGCTCGGTCCCGAGGCGGCGCTCGACCGCCAGCGACGGGGTGGGCGCGGCGTCGGCGCGGGCGAAGGCGGCGTAGCCCACCCCGACCGCGCCCGCGAGCACGAGCGCCGGCCGCTCGGCGAGCACGCCCGCGCCGATCCCCGCCAGCGCGACGACCGCCACCCCGTCCCAGCGCCGGGTCGCGCGCTCGGCGGGGGCGGGCGGGCCGCGCTCGTCCGCGTCGTCCGTGCCCGAGAACAGCCCCCGTCCCGGCCGGCGCGGGGGCTCGTCGGGCGCGAGGCCGGCGATCGCCGCCACCGCGGTCGCCGCGCGTGCGACCCGGCGGGCGTGGTCCGAAGCGGGCGAGAGCAGCCGACGCAGCCACGCCAGCGGCGACCGCTCGGGGGGCTCGCGGGCGAGATAGGCCGCCGCCACCGCGTCGTCGGTCCAGCGCCCCGTGCGGATCGCCTCGCGCGCGCCCGCCTCGTCGTAGCCGCCGAACCGACAGAGGACGGCGACGGCCGCCGCCGCCAGCCCCCGGCGGTGGCGCAGCCCCTGGTAGAGCGTCCCGTCCTCGGCGAAGCCCGCGAGCACGCGGTCGAGTCGGGTGCCCGGCGGCTCGACGGGCCGGGGGCGCTCGGGCGAGCCGGGATCGGCGCGGTCGCCGCCGCCGAGGCCCCGCCGCCAGGCCAGGCGGCCGGCCTGGAGCAGCGCGAGCCCGCCGAGCACCCCGACCGCGGCGCGGTCGAGGCCGGGGTCGAGCAGGCCGGGCACGACGAGCGACAGCAGCCCGGCGACCGCCGCGGCGACCCCGACGGCGGCGACGAGCCGGCGGAGGCTCACCGGTCGCCCCCGCTGTCGTCGGCCGACCGCTCGGCGTAGGCCGCCTCGATTCGCCGGAGCACCTCGACCGCGCGGGCCTCGTCGTCGGCGGTCGGCTCGTGGCCCCCGTAGCGGGCGTCCTCGAACAGCCGGGTCAGCTCGCGGGCGTGCTCGGGGTCGACGCCGGCCGCGACGGCCGCGGCCTCGAACTCGCCCGGGGTGGTGCTCTCGGGGCGGGACACGTCGAGCCCGGCGGTCATCTCGCGCCAGGCGCGGTAGACCTCGTTCTCGACCGGCCGGTCGGGCGCGTCCGCCTCGAGGCGGTCGGCCGCGCGACCGGCGGCCCGGCCGACCGCGGCGGCGGCCCCGGCGGGGGCGGCGACGGCGGCCGCGGCCCGCCCTCCGTCGGTCGAGAGCGAGCGGCCGCTCCGGCGCAGGGCGACCAGCGCGGCCAGCACCGCCACGGCCAGGACGGCCGCGAGCACCAGCGGACGCACCGGCGGCGCGGTGCCCGAGCCCGGCGAGAGGCTTCCGGCCGCGCCGCCGAGGAGACTCCCCGGTCCCTCCGGCGGGGGGAGCCCGTCCGAGGACGAGAACAGGAGGGTCAGCAGGCGGGCGATCAGGACCCCGAGTCCGGCGAGGAGCACGCTCCCGACCAGGAGGCCAAGCGCCACCCGCGGGTAGCGCACGAGCGCGATCGCCAGCCCGACGAGGCCCGCGACGACCAGCAGCGCGACGACGACCCCCGGGAGCCCCGGCCCGTCGGTCGCGGGCGGGGGGGCACCGCGCTCGATCGGCAACAGCCCGCCGGGGCCGGGGCCGCCGGTGACGCCGACCCCGTCGCTCCCGGTCTCGACCGGCGAGGGGAGCGTGGCGGCGGCGACGGCGATGGCGAGCACCGCCAGCCCGGCGAGCAGGGCGGCTCGGGCGGCGCGTCGGTTCACACCCGGTGACGGGGCCACGGACGCATAGTGGTTCCGCGTGTCACGGCGCGCCCGGGTGGCGGACGCTCAGTCGGCGTCGGCTCCTCGGTCGGAGTCGGCGTCGGCGGACACCCCACCGGTGGCCCCGCGGTCGCCCGTCGGCGTCGGGAGCCGGTCGCTGAGCAGGAGCGCGATCGGCAGCCCGGAGGCGGCGACGGCGACCGCGAGCAGGAGGAAGGCGGTCTCGAGCCCCGCCACGTCGCCGACGTAGCCCACGGCGACGGCGCTGGCCGCCGAGGCGAGCAGCGAGCCGGTCCAGACGTAGCCGAACGCCCGCCCCTCCAGCGCGGGCGGGACGACCGCCGAGACCAGCGCGTCGCGCGCGGGGTTGACGCCCCAGAGCCCGACCCCGAGCGCGAGCAAGACCGCCAACAGCGCGGTCGGGCCGAGCGACAGGGTGGCGACCGCCGCCAGCGCGGCCGCCCCCAGCGCCACGAACGCGAGCAGGACGAGCCGGGGGTCGAACCGGTCGACCAGCTCGCCGGTCGCGAGCTGGACCCCGCCCGCGAACAGCAACAGGCCGGCGTAGTAGAGACTCGCCGTCGAGGTCGTCCCGAGCGTCCGGCCCGCCACGTCGACGGTGACGCCGTAGACATCGGCGACGAACTCCGGGAGAAAGACCGTCACCCCGCCGGCGGCGGCGATGGCGACGACGAAGTACGCGAACACCGCGAGGAAGGCGCCGCGGTAGCGACGGTCCGCGTCGGTGTCGTCGCCGTCGCTCCCCTCCGCGGCCCGGCTCCGGTCGTCCGCCGGTCGGGTCTCGAAGCCGCCAAGCACGACCGCGAGCGCGACGGCGGCGACGACGGCGAGCGCGCCAAAGCCGACGAGCACGGCGCGCCAGCCGACGACGAGCAGGAGCAGTCCGACCGCGGCGGGCGCGATGCCGTCGCCGAACTTCGAGGCGCCCCCCCAGAGCCCGAGCGCGCGGCCGCGGCTGTCGGCCGAGACGTTCGCGGTGATCAGCGGGTAGCCGGTCGGGTGGACGGCCGCCGAGCCGAGCCCGGCGGCGGCCATCGCGGCGAGCATCGCCAGCAGGCGCGGCTCGAGCGCCACGCCCGCGAGCGGGACGGCCAGCGCCACGCCCCCGCCCGCCCCGAGGAGGTCGGGGAGCAGCCCGACGCCGGCGACGCCGAGCCCGAGCAGGACGATCCCCGCCGGGAGCACGTACCGGCGGTCGTGGCGATCCGAGAGGTGGCCAAGCGGCGCCTGCCCGACGGCCGAGCCGAAGGTGAGCGCACCGACGACCAGCCCGAGCTTCCAGAGCGGGTAGCCGAACGCGGCGGCCCAGACGGGCACCAGCGGCGGGAAGAGTCGCTTGAGCAGGTGATCGACGCCGTGTACCCCGCCCATCGTCAGCGCGAACAGCCGTTCCCTGCGGTCCACGGGCACGGGTGGACGGCCCCCGGCATCAATCCACGGGACGACGGCGTTAGGTGCCCGGGGAGGCAGACGGCGGTATGGCGATCGACACCGAACGAGTCCTTGGCGCCACGCGACCGGTGATCGGGGTCGTCCACCTGCCCGCCCTGCCGGGCGCCCCGCGCTACGACGACGGCGGCCGCGAGGCGCTCCACCGCGTGGCCGAGCGCGACGCCGACCGGCTGGCCGCCGGCGGCGTCGACGCCCTGATCGTGGAGAACTACGGCGACGCCCCCTACCACCCGGGCGAGGTGCCCCGCCACGTCGTCGCGGACCTGACGGCGCTGGTCCGGACGGTCCGGGAGACCGTCGATCTGCCCGTCGGGGTGAACCTCCTCCGCAACGACGCCCCTGGCGCGGTCGCGGTGGCCGGCGCGACCGGCGCGACGTTCGTCCGGGTGAACGTCCACGTCGGCGCGCGGGTCGCCGACCAGGGCGTACTCGAGGGCCGGGCCCACGAGACCACCCGCCTGCGCGAGCGGATCGACGCCCACCCCGCGATCCTCGCCGACGTGGACGTGAAACACTCGGCGCCGCTGGCGAGCGAGTCCTACGAGGCCGAGACCGGCGCCGACGAGGTCGAGCGGGGGCTGGCCGACGGCGTCGTCGTCACGGGCCGGCGGACGGGGAAGGCGACCGACCTCGACGCGGTCCGGGCGGCGCGCGAGCGCCGGGCCGCGGCGGGCATCGACGTGCCGATCCTCGTCGGCAGCGGCGTGACCGCGGCGACGGTCGCCGACACGCTCGAGGTGGCCGACGGCGCGATCGTCGGCACGGCGCTGAAGGTCGACGGCGAGACGGCGAACCCGGTCAGCGTCGACCGGGTCGAACGGCTGGTCGACGCGGCCGACGCGGTCCGCTAGTCCGGCCGCGGCACGGCCGTCAGCCGGAGGTCCATCACGTTCGTGCCGGTCGGCCCGGTCCGGACCGCGTCGCCCGCCGCGGTCAGCGCGGGCGTGGCGTCGTGCTCGCGCAGGCGGGCCTCGGGATCGATCCCCGCGGCGGCCAGGCGGTCGAGCGTCGAGCCGTCGACCAGCCCCCCGGCGACGTCCGTCGGCCCGTCGGTGCCGTCGGTGCCGAGCGCGAGCGTCGCGAGCCCCGGCCGGTCCGCGAGCGCGAGCGCCGACGCGAGCGCGAACTCCTGGTTCGGGCCGCCCGTGCCGCCCCCGTCGCCGACCGTCACCGTCGTCTCCCCGCCCGAGACGAGGAGACAAGGGGGGGAGACCGGCCGGCCGTGGTCGGCCGCCTCGCGCGCGACGGCGGCGAAGGCGCTCGCCACCTCGCGGCTCTCCCCCTCGACGGTCGTCGACAGCACCAGCGGCTCGTAGCCAAGCGCCGCCGCCCGGTCGCGCGCGGCGTCGCAGGCGTCGGCGGCGTCCGCGAGCACCACCGTCTCGCCGCGGGCGGGGAGGGCGGCGGGCTCGGGGTGGGCGCCGGCCGCGCCGGCCGCGAGGTGGTCGCGGACCGCCGCCGGGACCGTCGCGTCGGTCCCGTCGAGGACCGCGAGCGCGTCGGCGTAGCTCGTCCGGGCCGGGACGGTCGGCCCCCACGGCTCGCCCGCGGGCTCGTCGACGACCACGAGCGTCAGGAGGCGGGCGGGCGCAATCCGGTCGGCGAGGCGGCCGCCCTTGAGCGTCGAGAGGTGGGTCCGGACGGCGTTCACCGACGCGATCGGCAGGCCGGCCCGCAGGAGCGCGTCGGTGGTCGCCCGCAGGTCGGCGAGCGAGAGGTCGCCGGCCGGCGCGGCCAGCAGGGCCGAGGCACCGCCCGTGACGACCGCGAGCACGAGGTCGTCGGGGCCGGCGTCGTCCGCGACCGCGAGAGCGCGCCGGCCGGCCCGCAGACTCGCCGCGTCGGGAAGCGGGTGGCCGGCGACGACCGTCTCGACCGCGTCGATCGGGCGGGGCGGCTCGGGGGCGGCCTTCGTCGCGACCACGCCGCCGTCGAGCCGGTCGCCGAGCAGGGGATCGAGCGCGCGGACGACCGCCCCGGCGCCCTTGCCCGCGCCGACGAGCCGGACCCGCTCGACCGCGTCGAGGGCCACGCACGCGTCGCCGGCGACGAGGCTGGCGCCCTCGCGGGCGAGCGCCCTGGGCACCGCCGTCTCGGGGTGGACCCGCGCCAGCGCCGCCTCGGCGACCGCGAGCAGGTCGCGCCGGGTCGCGCGCTCGCCCCGGGACGCGAGGGCGCCGGCGTTCTCGATCCGGGCGCCGGGGTCAGCCATCCGCCCGACTGGGGAGACGCTCGTCGCCGTAGACCGATCCGTCCCCGAGGTCGTCCTCGATCGCCAGCAGGCGGTTGTACTGCTCGGTCCGCTCGCTGCGCGTGACGCCGGTCTTGATCTGGCCGGCGTTCAGCCCCACCGCGAGGTCGGCCAGCCAGGTGTCGGCCGTCTGGCCCGAGCGCTCGGAGACCTGGACCGCGTACCCCGCCCGGTCGGCGACGCGGGCGGCCTCGATCGCCTCGGTCACGGTGCCGACCTGGTTGATCTTCAACAAGAGCGCGTCGGCGGCGCCGGCGTCGATCCCGCGTCGCAGGCGGTCGGGGTCGGTGACGAACAGGTCGTCGCCGACGATCTGGGCGTCGAGGCGGTCGGTCAGCCGGGCGAACCCTTCGAAGTCGGACTCGACCAGCGGGTCCTCGATCGAGACCAGCGGGTAGGTCGCCGCGAGGTCGGCGTAGCGGTCGCACAGCTCGCCCGGCGACAGCGACTCGTCGCCGAGATCGTAGCGGCCGGTCTCGGGGTCGTAGCGGTGGGTGGCGGCGACGTCGGTGCCGAGGCCGAACGTCGACTCGTAGCCGCGGGCCTCGACGGCGCGCCAGAGCAGGTCGAAGGCGTCGGCCGGATCGTCCAGGCCCGCGGGGGCGTAGCCGCCCTCGTCGCCGACGTTCGTGGCCGCGGGGCCGAACTCGGCGACGAGAAGCTCGCCGAGCTCGCGGTAGACCTCGGCACAGCGCCGGATCGCCTCGGCGAACGAGGGGGCGCCGACGGGGACGAGCTGGTGTTCCTGGAACGGCGGGCCGCCGCCGGCGAGTTCGCCCCCCTCGATCGCGTCGAAGACCGGCACCGGCAGGACGTGGGCGTCGGCGCCACCGACATAGCGGTAGAGCGGGAGGTCGGCGGCCCGGGCCCCCGCCCGCAGGACCGCGAGCGAGACGCCGGTCACCGCGTTGGCGCCGAGGTTCTCGTAGCGATCGGTCCCGTCGAGCTCGGCCAGCGTGGCGTCGACCGCGCGCTGGGCGGTGACCTCGCGGCCGACCAGCTGTGGCGCGATCTGGCCCTCGACGGCCGCGACAGCCGTCCGCACCCCCCGGCCGTCGTAGCGGTCGCCGCCGTCGCGGCGCTCGACCGCCTCGTTCGCCCCGCGCGACCGGCCGGCCGGCACGTCGGCCGTGGCCGTCCCCGCCGCCGTCTCGACGGCCACGCGCAGCGTCGGCTCGAGCCGGTTGTCGAGGATCTCGCGGGCGCGGACCGCCTCGATGGTCGTCATGGACCGACTTCGCCGGCCCGGTATTTCAACCTCGGCGCCGGCCACAAGCGTCTTGTTCGTGCGGTCCGTGGTATCGACTGCCACGGGCGACGGCCGTCACGACCGGCGCTCGTGTCCCGCACAGCCCGCGAACCGATCCCCACGCGCCACCCGACCGCCCGGGCCGCGTCCGCCTCGCGTCCCGCGTCGGCCCCGCCGGCGCCCACGCCCGGCCGGGGGCGACACCGGCGCCACCCACCGGCACGCGACGGGCGCGGCCGGCGGCGGATGACGGGACTCAAGACGGTCACCGACCGAGAGGGGCGTATGGACGTCGAAGGCACCGTCGTCGCCGGGCCGGAGTACGAGCCCACCGAGGGCCGGGTGGTGGTCGAGGACGGCCGGATCGTCGCGGTCGAGGCGGCGCCGGTCGCGTCGGACGACCTGGTGATCCCGGCGCTGGTCGACGCCCACACCCACGTGGGGGACTCGGTCGCCAAGGAGGCGGCCGTCGGTCTCGGCCTCGAGGCGGCGGTCGCGCCGCCGGACAGCGTGAAACACCGGCGGCTGGCGGCGGCGAGCCGCGAGGAGCTCGTGACGGCGATGCGACGCACCGTCCGGTTCATGGGCGCGGCCGGGACCGCGGCCTTCGTCGACTTCCGGGAGTCGGGGGTCGCGGGCGCGACGGCGCTGCGCGAGGCGGTCGCGACCGCCGACGCCGACGTGCGCGCGACGATCCTGGGAAGCGACGAGCCGGCCGTGCTGTCGGTGGCGGACGGCTTCGGCGCGAGCGGGGCCAACGACGACGACTTCACCGCCCTCCGGCGGGCGGTGCGCGAGTCCGGCAAACCCTTCGCCATCCACGCGGGCGAGCCCGACGCGAGCGACATCCACCCGGCGCTCGACCTCGAGCCGGACCTGCTGATCCACATGGTCCACGCCGGCCCCGACCACCTCGAGCGCGTGGCCGAGCAGTCGGTGCCCGTCGTCGCCTGTCCCCGGACCAACGCCGTCCTCGGCGTCGGCCGGCCGCCCCTCGCCGACCTGGCCGGGGCGACCGAGGTGGCGCTTGGCACGGACAACGTGATGCTCGGCCCGCCCGACCTGTTCAGGGAGATGTCGTTCGTCGGCGCCACGACCGACCTCGACGGCCGGACGATCCTGCGGATGGCGACGCGCGCGGGCGCGTCGGTCGCCGGCCTCGACTCGGGCGTGATCGAGCCCGGCCGGCCGGCCGACCTGCTCGTGCTCGACGGCGACTC
>CAZMLQ010000087.1:0-10242 GCA_964567195.1 uncultured Haloferacaceae archaeon
CGTCGTCGGCGACCGCCCGCGCGGCGCGATGGGAGTACGTGCCCGCGGGGCCGAGGGTCAGCGCCTGCATGGCCGGCCCGTGATCCGCGGCCGGAATAAGCGCGTCGGGTGTCAGTCGGCGCAGTAGTCGACGAAGTTGCGCAGGATCGTCAGCCCCGTCTCGCCGCTTTTCTCCGGGTGAAACTGCGTGCCAAAGACGTTGCCGGCCTCGTTCGCCACCACGGCGGCGAAGCGCTCGCCGTACTCGACCGTCGCGACGCTCGCGGCCGGATCGTCCGGCCGGGCGTAGTACGAGTGGACGAAGTAGGCGTACTCGCCGTCGACCGAGCCCCCCTCGGCCCGGCCGCCGTCGACCCCAGAGACGATCGGGTGTGCGCGCTCGACGGTCAGATCGTTCCAGCCCATGTGTGGCACCTTGCGGTCGCCACGGAGACGCACGTTCCGGCCCGGCACCAGCCCCAGCCCCTCGACGTCGCCCTGGCCCTCGCGTTCGGCCTCCTCGCTGGTGGTCAGGAGCATCTGCATCCCGAGACAGACGCCGAAGACGGGCCGGCCGGCCGCGGCGGCGTCGGTCAGCGCCGCCCGGAAGGGGCCGGCGTTGGCCATCCCGTCGCCGAACGCGCCGACGCCGGGCAGGACGATCCCGTCGGCGTCGTCGAGCGCGCCGGGGTCGTCGCTCAGCTCGACCCGGGCGCCGGCGCGCTCTAGCCCCCGGGTGACACTCCGGAGGTTCCCCAGCCCGTAGTCGACGACGACCACGTCGGCCAGCGTCTCGGCGGGTGGTTCGGTCGTGTTCACACGCCCGGTCGACCGCCCGCCGGCTTGACTCTTGTCGTGACGGCCGGTCAGAACTCGCCCAGCCGGGACTGGCCCGACCCGTCGCCGGCGTCGTCGCCGCCCAGCCCCGCGAGATTGACCGCCCGGGCGATCGCCGCCTCGAACGGCTCGCGCTGGCTCCGGTCGTACAGCGTCGCCGCGGGGTGGACCGAGACGAGCACCCGGCGCGAGCGCCCGCCGATCCGCGCGTCGGCCACCTCGCCCGCCTCGCTCGTGACGGCGACCGACCGGCCGAGCAGCTGCTCGCTGGGCACCTTCCCCAGCGTGACGAGCAGGTCGGGATCGACCGCCGCCACCTCGTGGTCGAGGTGGTCCCGGCAGTTCGCGAGCTCGTCGACGTGGGGGTCGCGGTTCCCGGGCGGTCGACAGCGCACGTAGTTGGTCACCCGGACGGCCGCGCGGTCGACCCCGGCCGCGGCCAGCGCCGCGTCGAGCACGTCGCCCGACCGGCCGACGAACGGCGTACCCCGCTCGTCCTCGTCGGCGCCCGGCGCCTCGCCGACGAACAGGAGGGCGGCGTCGGCCGGGCCCGACCCGTTGACGATCCGGCTTCGCTCGTCGACGAGCGCCGGACACCGCTCGCAGGCGGTCACGTCCGGCCCCGCGGTGGCCTCGTCGCTCACACCCGTCGTCGGGCCGGCGGGGGCGAGAAGCTACCGGTCGCGGGCCCGCAGGCGCCGGACGCCCCGCGCGGCCGCCCGCGCGACCCGCAGCGGCTCGGGGCGGCGCGAGCCCTCGGGGACGTGAGCACGGACGACCCCGGCCGCGCGCTCGCGGTCGAGACCGACCGCGCGGACGAACAGCCGGCCGGCGGGCGTCTCGACCGGGTGACGGGGCGGGAGCGATCGGTAGGTCGCCAGCCGGTCGGCCAGCGCCGCGCCCTCGAACGCCTCGCGGAGCGCCGGCTCGAGCCCGGGACTCGACTCGAAGGCGACGGCGAGGACGGGCCGGTCGAGCGACTCGTGGAGCGCGTCGAGATCGAACAGATTGAACCAGGCGGGGGCGACGCCGGCGAGCAGCAGGTGACGGACATCCTCGCGGTCGAGGTCGGCGGCGAGGCGCTCGACGGCGGCGGTGGCGTCGGTCCCGCCGACCGCGCAGGTGTCGAACGCGAAGCCGTCGGCGACGCGGTCGGCGCGGACGACCGCGCCACAGAGGACGCTCCGGGCGTCGTCGGCGTCGTAGGACTCCGCGACGCCGAGCGCGCGGGCGCCCGACGGGATCACTCCTCTTTGATGTCCTGAAGCCGGTCGAGCAGCTCGTCGTTCGAGGCGCCGATCTCGAACTCCACGTCGCCGTCGTGATCGGCCTCACCCGTCTCGACGCCGTCGTTGTCCTCGTAGTCCGTGTCGTACTCCTGATTCTCCTGTTCGGACTCGTCGTAGCTCCCGAATCCCATGTACGTGGACGTAGGCGGCTGGCACTCAAAAAACGCACGGGGCGTCGGTCGGCCGGCGCGCTTTAGCCGTCGGGGCGGGACGGGCGGGGCGTGGACCCGATCAACCTCACCGCGGACGCGGAGGCGTTCACCTGCAACGTCTACCTCTGTCCGGGCGAGCGGCCGGCGCTCGTCGACGCGGGGACGATCCCCGGGATCGCCGACCGGATCGCCGCCCGGACCGACCGGCTCGACGCCGTCGCGCTCACCCACCAGCACGGCGACCACGTCGGCGAACTGACGGCGGTGCTCGACGGCTTCGAGCCGTCGCCGGACCTGCTCGCACACGGCCCGCACCCGCGCCGGACGCGCGCGCTCGCGGACGGCGACCACGTCGAGCTGGGCGACGAGCGCTTCGAGGTGGTCTACACCCCCGGCCACGCCGCCGACCACGTCGCGTTCGTGAGCGACCGGACGCTGTTCAGCGGCGACGCCGTCGTCTACGCCGACGGCGCCTTCTCGGACGGGAGCTTCGGCCGAACGGACATGGCCGGCCAGTCGCGCGAGCGGCTGATCGAGGGGCTCGACCACCTGCTCGAACGCCTGCCGGAGGGCGTCGAGCGCATGTACGCCGGCCACGGCGGGGCCTTCGACGCGGCCGAGCACGACGAGACGGTTCGTGACGTGATCGAGCGGGCGCTGGCCCGGGCCGAGCGCCGCGAGCCCAAGTACCCCGACGACTGAGCGCGACCGGGTCGGACGTTTATAAGTCTGGCCGCCGTACGGCGGGTATGTCCACGTCCACCGGCACCGGAGGCGGTCTCGGCCTGGAGACGGACTCGCTCACCCCCGTCCACTGGCTCGGCGTCGTGCTCGCCGCGATCACGGGGGCGATCCACCTGGTGCTCGGGGCTGGCTTCCTCTCCAGCCCGCTCGGGATCTCGTTCCTGCTCGCCGGGCTGGGCTTTTTCGGTGCCGTCGTCTTGCTGTTGCTCGGCGTCCGGCGGCGGCTGCTCTACGCCGTCGGCATCCCGTTCACGGGGGTCCAGATCGTCCTGTGGTACGTGATCCGGGTCCAGGGGAGCGGGCTCTCGTCGCTTGGCACCCTCGACTACGTCGACAAGGCCGTCCAGGTCGCGCTGATCGTCGTGTTGGGCTATCTGCTCTCGGCCGACTGAGGACGGCGACGCGTCACGCGTTCCGGGGCTCTTTGGACTTCGGGCGCAGGTCCTTGTAGCCACATTTGCGACAGCGCTCGGCCCGCCGTGGGTTCCGGGCGTTACACCGCATACAGATCTGTTTCTCGAGGCGGCGCCGGCTCGCGGGCTCGAACTTGGCCATACCCTCCGACGCGCGCGCCGGCGGTTAAGCGTTGCGAGACACGAGATCGCCGGCGACGGCGGGCGCAAGGCGTTTATATCGACACCCGAGTACGGTAGGACATGCCCGACTGTCCGCTCGCCGACGACTGCCCCCGCTTCTCCGAACGGATCCGAGGCATGGGGTGTCAGTACTACGGCGACCGCGGCGGCGCGGAGTGGTGTGACTCCTACGACATGCCGATCCACGAGCTGAAAGAACAGCCGGTCAAGCCGGGCGAGGAGGTCGTCGTCGACGTCTCGGACATCCACGAGAGCGGGGCGGGCGTCGGGCGGACCGACGACGGCTTCATCGTCCTGGTCGACGGCCTGCTGCCGGAGGTGCGCGCGACGGTCAGGATCCACCGCGTGAAGTCCAACCACGCGACCGCCAAGGAGGTCGTCGAGCGCCTGCCCGACCCGGAGGAGGCGGACGAGGGGGGAGACGAGCCCGCGAGCGAGGGCGACGCGGCGGGCGACGGCGACGAGGGCGGCCCGAGCGTGCGCGGGCGGCCCGAGGAGCAGCTTGGCAGCCGCGAGAACTTCTGGGGCTCGTAGGCGGAGCGACGCGGACGCCGCCGGGTGGGTGGGGTTTTTCATCGTCGACGGCCAACACCGGGTATGACCGACGCGGACGACGAGGGCGTGGCCGGCGTCGACGACGTGGACGCCCTGCTCGACCGCGTCGGCTTCGACGCCGCGACCAGCGTGTTGACCCGCCGCCAGGCCGAGGTGCTCGCGCTCCGCGAGCGGGGGGCGCGTCAGGCCGACATCGCGTCGCTGCTTGGCACCTCGCGCGCCAACGTCTCGAGTGTCGAGGCCAGCGCCCGGGAGAACGTCGCCAAGGCGAAGGAGACGGTCGCGTTCGCGGCGGCGCTGACCGCGCCCGTCCGGGTCGAGGTGCCGGCCGGCACCGACCTCTACGACGTTCCCGAACTGGTCTACGCGGCCTGTGACGACGCCGGCGTGAAGGTGACCCACACCGCCCCGGAGCTGATGCGGCGGGTGAGCGAGGCGGCCGGCGACGCCGTCCAGGGCCGGGCGGTCCGTGGACCGATCGTGGTCGGCGTCACCGCCGACGGCGCGGTCCGGGTGCGGATCGGGCGCGACTAGCGCTCGTCGCGCACCAGTTGCTCGAACCGGTCGAGCCCCGTCTCGAGGCGCTCCAGCGAGTTGGCGTAGCTGAACCGGAGGTGGCCCTCGCCAGCGGGGCCGAACGCCTCGCCGGGCGTGGCGGAGACGCCGTACTCGTCGAGCAGGCGGACCGCCACGTCGGTCGACGAGCCCGAGAGCCCGCTCACGTCGACGAAGGCGTAAAACGCCCCCTCGGGGCGGGGAGAGAAGACTCCCGGGATCCCGGCGATCCGATCGACCACGGCGTCGCGGCGCTCGGCGTAGGCCTCGACCATCGCCTCGAACTCCGCCTGTGGCCCGGTGATCGCGGCGAGCGCGCCGTGTTGGGCCAGCGTCGAGGGGTGGAGGCTCAGCCCCTGTTTCAGCGTCGTCGCCGCCTCGGCCACGTCGTGGGGGGCGGCCAGCCAGCCCAGCCGCCAGCCGGTCATCGCGTAGCTCTTCGAGGCGGAGTTGATCGAGACCACCCACGACGGGTCGTCCGCGATCTCGACGATGCTCCGGCGGCTCCTCTCGTAGAGCAGGCGCTCGTACACCTCGTCGGCGATCACGTAGGCGTCGTGGGCGGCCGCGACCCGCGCGATCTCGCGCACGGCCGACTCGTCGAACACCCGTCCGGTGGGGTTGTCGGGCCGACAGAGCAACACGGCGGCGGTCTCCGCGCCGATCGCCTCGACCACGCCGTCGACGTCGAGCGCGAAGCCGTCGGCGGGCGAGCGGGGCACCCGGACCGGCTCGCCGCCGGCGTTGCGGATCGCCGGCTCGTAGTTGGGCCAGTCCGGCGAGGGCAGGACGACCTCCTCGCCCGGATCGACGACCGTGAGAAACGTCGTCGCCAGCGCGTCGACCGCGCCGGCGGTCGCGACCACCCCCTCGGGACCGACCCCGATCCCGTTGTCGCGCTCGATCTTCGCGGCGATGGCCTCGCGCAGCGGGTCGATCCCCGCGGTCGCGGTGTAGTGGGTCGCGCCGTCGTGGGCGGCCTCGGCGGCCGCGTCGACGACGAACCCGGGCGTGTCGAAGTCGGGCTCGCCGGTCTCGAGCCGGACGAGGTCGCCCTCGTACGCCCGGGCGCGCTCGAACATCTCCCGAATCAGCGAGCCGCCGGTCCCGCGGGCCCGTCCCGAGAGCCGTCGGCTCTCCCGTGTGGTCGACATGACCACCCTCTCGGCGCGGCTCCACATAAGCCCCGGGGGCGCTCAGCCGTCGGTCGCGTCCGCGTCGTCGAACGTGCCGTCGGCGCGCAGTCGGGCGACCACCTCGCGCACCCGGCCGGCCGCCGCCCGTGGCACGACCAACACCCGGTCGCCGGCGGTGACCACCGCCAGCCCGTCGACGCCGACGACCGAGACGTGCCCGCCGTCGCCGGCGACGACCGTCTCCGTGGCGTCGACGAGCGTCGCCGCCGCCCCGCCGACCACGACGTTGCCGTCGTCGTCGACCGGCTCCGCGGCCCGCCCCACCGCGTCCCACGTCCCGAGGTCGTCCCAGGGGAAGGCCGCGGGGACGACGGCCACGCGGCCGTCGGCCGCCGCCCGCTCCATCACCGCGTGGTCGACGCTGACCGCCGGGACGGCCTCGAAGGCGGCCGGGTCGCCGGGCTCGCCCCGGTCGGCCGCGGCCACGAGCGGTTCGAGCGGCGAGTCGTGCGCGGCCGCGAGGAAGGCCTCGGCCGTCCACGCGAAGATCCCCGCGTTCCAGAGGTGCTCGCCGGCGAGATAGCGCCGCGCCGTCGCCGCGTCGGGCTTCTCGTGGAAGGCGTCGAGCAGGCGGTAGCCGTCCCGCTCGGCCCCGGGCTCGAGGTAGCCATAGCCCGTCTCCGGCCGGGTCGGCTCGACGCCGACGGTGACGAGCCGCCCCGTCCGGGCGGCGACCCCGGCCGCTTCCGTCGCCGTCTCGCGGAAGGCCGCGTCGTCCCCGACCGCGTGGTCGCTCGGGAGCGCGACCACCACCGGATCGCCGTGGCGCTCGCGCAGCCGGGCGGTCGCGTGGACGAGCGCCGGCCCGGAGTCTCTGGCCGCCGGCTCGACGAGCACCGTGGCGTCGACGCCGGCGTCGGCGACGCGGGCCCGGACCGCGTCGGCGTGGCGCTCGCGGGTGGCGACGGCGACGTGGTCGGCGAAGTCGGCGCGCGCGAGCGTCGCCTCGAGGAGCGACCGACCCGCGTCGGTCGGGTCGAGGAACTGCTTGGGACGGTCGGGGCCGGCGGCGGGGTAGAGCCGGGTACCGACGCCGCCGGCGAGCACGAGCGCCACGACGGGGCGGTCCATGTCCGTCGTCGGGGCGGCGACGATCAAAAGCTCACCAGGTCTCGACGACGCCCTCGGCGACGTCCTCGACACAGCCCTCGCAGTCGGGGTGGCCGCGATCGTAGCAGGCGGGGCGGCCGGCGTCGTCCAGGGCGACCGCCCGGCGCTCGGCCGCCCGCCGGCAGACGATCCGGACGCGGCCCTCCTCGTCGGTCGGGAGGTCGGCGGTCGTGTGGCCCTCGCGGTAGGCCCGGCGCGTCTCGGCGTAGCGTCGGCCGGCCGTCCGTGCGACCCGCCGGAGCGCCCGTCCGATCCGGTCGTCCATCGCCCGACACGTGGACCGCGGGGGCAAAGAGCCCGTCGCCGCCCCCGACCACTTTCACCCCGCTCCCGCAACCTTTTGTACCGAGCGACACCAAACGACACACGCCTCCCACCGAAACCACGCGGAGGCGAGCATCATGTCAGACCTGCGCACACACGCAGCGGAGATAGCGGAACAGTTCTCGACCCACCTCGACGTGGACCCCGACGAGGTGGAGAAGCGGCTCGACACCCTGGTGAGCGAGTACCGGGTTCCGATCGAGGAGGCCCGCCGGAGCGTCGTCAACTCCTACCTCGACGAGGCGGGGATGGAGCGCGACGAGCTCGGTCGTGGCGGGAGCGAGCAGACGGTCGTGGGCGACGTCGACGCCGACGAGCAGTGGATCGACGTGACGGTGAAGCTGGTCGAGCTCTGGGAGCCCCGGAGCGACAGCATCTCCCAGGTCGGACTGCTCGGCGACGAGAGCGGGACGATCAAGTTCGTCGCCTTCGAGACCTCGGACCTGCCCGAGCTCGAGGAGGGCTCGGTCTACCGGCTGGAGAACGTCGTCACCGACGAGTACGAGGGCCGGTTCTCGGTGAAGCTGAACCGGACGACGACGATCACCGAGCTCGACGAGGAGCTCGAGGTCGGCGACGACGGCGAGACCGTCGAGGGCGCGCTGGTCGACGTCCAGAGCGGGAGCGGGCTGATCAAGCGCTGTCCGGCGACGGACTGCACGCGCGTTCTCCAGAACGGGCGCTGCTCGGAGCACGGCGACGTCGACGGCGAGTTCGACCTCCGGATCAAGGGCGTGCTCGACGACGGGAACGAGGTCCACGAGGTGATCTTCGACCGCGAGGCGACCGAGGCCCTGACCGGGCTCGACCTCGAGACGGCCAAGTCGATGGCGATGGACGCGCTCGACACCACCGTCGTGGCCGACGAGATGCGCGCCGACATCCTCGGCCGGTACTACCGGGTGACCGGCCCGCGGCTGGGCCGGTATCTGCTGGTCGACTCGTTCGAGCGCCTGGACGGGCCGGTCGACGCCGAGTCGCTGCTGATCGAGGCGAGGTCGGTCGCATGAGCGCGAGCGACGACGTCCCGACCCGCGAGGTGGCCCGCCGGGTGTTCGCCCGGGAGTTCAACGACGGCGCCCACTCGTTCAAGGAGTCCGACGACGAGCGCGCGCCGCTGTACCTGCTGCTTCCGACCGGCGAGCGCGCCAACCGGGTCTTTCTGGTCGGGACGCTGACCGAGACCGAGGACGTCGGCGAGGACAGCGAGTACTGGCGCGGCCGGATCGTCGATCCGACGGGGACGTTCTTCGTCTACGCCGGCCAGTACCAGCCCGAGGCGGCGAGCGCGCTGCGCGATCTGGAGCCTCCGGCCTACGTCGCGGTGGTCGGCAAGCCCCGCACCTACGAGACCGACGACGGGAGCGTCAACGTCAGCGTCCGGCCGGAGTCGATCACCGTGGTCGACGCCGCGACCCGCGACCGCTGGGTGGCCGAGACGGCCGAGCGCACCCTCGATCGGGTCGCCGCCTTCGACGACGACGCCAACGAGTACGCCCGGATGGCACGCGAGCGCTACGAGACCGACCCGGGCGCGTACCGCGACGCCGCGATCGCCGCCCTCGAGAGCCTCGACGGGGGCGACGAGCTGTCGGGTGGGGCCGCCGGCCCGGACGCGGACGCGACCGACGCGGGTGCGGGGACCGACGCCGACCTCCCCGACCCCGGCCCCGCCGCCGGCGACCGGCGGTAGGGCCCGCCCGTCGTCTGACAAAGGTTGAAGTGCCAGGGGCGTCCACGGGGGCACACGATGGGCAACAAGAACAAGACGATCTCGTTTCGCGTCTCCGAGGACGCGTTCGAGGAGCTGCGCGAGATCGCCGAGGAGCGCGATCTCTCGCTCTCGGCCGTGTTCCGCGACTACGTGGACACGTTCGTTGCCCACGACGGCGGCGTCCGGGTCGTCCCCGAGCACGAGCTCGAGAACATGTCCCAGGACGACACGAGCTTTCCGCCGAAGGTCGAGGTCCCCAAGCGGTTCATCCGCGAGCACGAGCGCCTCGAACTCGAGGCCGAACACCTCCGCGAGCAGCTCGACGAGTACAAGCGCTACGTCAACCACCTGCGCGAACAGCTCGAGGGTGACGACGAGGTGATCCACCTCGACGACCTCGACGTGGACGAGGTCGGCGACTCCTCGTTCCGGGGCGAGCGCGAGGTCGGCCGCGGCGACCGCGACGAGCCCTCCTTTCGGATCGGGTAGGACCGCCCGCTCGGCTACCCCGCGAGCGCCGCCCGCGTCTCGCGGGCCTCGCGGGCCACGTCCGACGCGCCCTCCACGTCGGCCAGCGTCTCGACGGCCTCCAGCGTCCGGATCGCGTCGTCGAGAAACGACCGCACGTCGCCGGGGTAGGCCGAGAGCATGTACTCCTCGCCCATCACGTCGACGATGGCGTCGGGGCCGAGCCCGCCGGCGCGCAGGTCGAGCAGGTAGGCGACGAACCGGCGCTCGGGGTAGCCGGTGTAGATCGCCTCGGGCTCGCAGTCGAGGAAGTCGCCCGCGAACTCGACCAGCCGGTCGCGGGTCGCGTCGTCGAGCTTCGCGAGCCCGTCGCCGGCGTAGAGCAGTTCCAGTGTCGCGCCGTTGAACACGCCCTTCGGGATCGACGTGTCGAGTTGCGAGACGATCGCCCGGTGGTTGCGCAGGTAGATCTTGTCGGTGATCGCCACGTCCGGTGTTGGCGACCGAGGCTCAAAACGCCTCCCCTCGCGCCGGCGATCCGTGCGCCGGACCCCCACGGCCCTGCGGGAGTCGTAACGTATTTGAGCCGTTCGGCGGTTAACTCGGGTGTCCGGCGTGTCCGGGTTGGGGTAGTGGTCATCCTTCAGCCTTGTGGAGGCTGAGACGCGGGTTCGATTCTCGCACCCGGACCTCCCCGCGAGGAGCGACCGTGACGAGCGGCGA
>CAZMLQ010000088.1:0-9822 GCA_964567195.1 uncultured Haloferacaceae archaeon
GCGGCCCCATCGCCGCGCTCCGCGACGGCGACCGGGTGACGATCGACGTCGACGACCTCGAGCTCTCGGTCGATCTGACCGAGGCCGAGATCGAGGCGCGGCTGGCCGAGCACGATCCCGAGCCGGCCTACGACCGGGGCGTGCTCGCGAAGTACGGCGCGGCCTTCGGCTCGGCGGCCGACGGCGCGGTCACCGACCCCGGCGCCCGCCGGGACTGAGCGGCCGGCGTCCGGGGCAACCGTATAAGCCACCGGGTCGCGTGGCCCCGGTCGTGACCGAGAGAGCGAGTCAGAGCGAGACGCGAGCCGACGCGGCCCTGGTCGATCCCGAGCCGCTGGCCCCGGCCGCGGCGGCGCTGGCGGGTGGCGCCCGCGATCCGGTCGCCTACGCGACCGGGCGCTGTGAGCGCGTCGCGGCCGTCGAGGACGAGATCGAGGCGTTCGTCGGCGAGGTCGAGCGCGACCGCGCGACCGGGCTGGCGGCCGCACGGGCCCGCGACGGGACCGCGTGGGAGCGCCCGCCCCTACACGGCGTCCCCGTCGGGGTGAAAGACATCTTCCACGTCGAGGGCCTGCCCACGCGGGCGGGCTCGACGCTCCCGCCCGCGGCCCTCACCGGCCCCGAGGCGCCCGCGGTGAGCGCGCTGTGCGAGGCCGGCGCCTACGTCCTCGGCAAGACCGTCACCACCGAGTTCGCCTACGCCGACCCCGGCCCGACGCGCAACCCACACGATCCGGACCACACCCCCGGCGGCTCGTCGTCGGGGAGCGCGGCCGCCGTCGCCGCCGGCGCCGTCCCGCTGGCGCTCGGCAGCCAGACCGTCGGCTCGGTGATCCGGCCCGCCGCCTTCTGTGGCGTGGTCGGCTACAAGCCCAGCCACGGTCGGATCCCGACCGAGGGCGTCGTCCCGTTCGCCCGGTCGGTCGACCACGTCGGGACGTTCACCGCCGACACCGCGGGCGCCCGGCTGGCCGCGTCGGTGCTCTGTGACGGCTGGGACGCCGACGCCGCCGATCCGGCTGGCGTCGACGCCCCGGTCGTCGGCGTGCCCGAGGGCGGGTACCTCGACCGCGCGTCGGCGGCCGGCCGCGAGGCGTTCGAGGCGGCGGTCGAGGCGCTGTCGGCGACCCACGAGGTCCGGCGGGTCGAACTCGACCTCTCGGGCGCGTACGACCACCACCGCCCGCTGATCCAGGCCGAGATGGCCCTCGCCCACGCCGACTGGTACGCCGACCACGCCGACCGCTACGCCGACGTGACAGCCGACCACGTCGAGGCGGGGCTAGAGCGCCCGACCCGCGCGCTCGTCGACGGCCGGCGCAGCGTCGAGCGCACCCGTGCGCTGGTCGCCGAGCGCACGGCCGCGGCCGGCGTCGACGTCCTCGCCTGCCCCGCCGCGCCGGGACCCGCGCCCGCCGGCATCGACGACACCGGCGACGCGACGATGAACCTGCCCTGGACCCACGCGGGCGTGCCCGTCGTGACGCTGCCCGCCGGCCGGGTCGAGGGCCTGCCCGTCGGCGTCCAGGTCGTCGGCCCCTACGCCGGCGACGAGGCGCTCCTGGCCGCGGCCGACGGGCTGGCGGCCGCGCTGCCCGCCGGCGAGCTGTTTTGAACCCCTCGATCGACCAACCGACAGCGTCGTGAGTCAGACCGCCGGGCACGTTACGTGTGAGCGAACCACACGCAAGCGAGCGACCCCAGGGCTCGGTCGGGCGACGGCGGCTCCTCGCCGCGGCGGGCGCGGCGGGACTCGCCGGGCTCGCGGGCTGTACCGAGGCGGTCGGCGGGGCCGGGACGCCGACGCTCGACCTGATGACGTGGGGGAACTACGACCAGCTAAAGGACGACATCGAGTCGCGCCACGAGGTGTCGCTCAACTACAGGACCGCCGACAGCTCCTCGAAGATGTTCACCGCCTGGAACGCGGGCGCCGTCTCGGAGTTCGACCTCGGGGTGCCCGTCCCCAACTGGGGCGGGAAGTTCATCGACGCGGGGCTGGTCGCGCCGCTGGACCGCGAGGCCGCGGACAACTACGCCGACGTCTACGACCGGTTCAGGGGGATCGTGCGCGAACAGATGTCCGACGACGAGGGCCGGGTGTACGGTCTCCCCACCCGCTTTGGCTGGTACGGCTACTCCTACGACTCGCGGAGCCTGCCCGAGGACCACGAGAAGAGCTACGAGGTGCTGTTCAGCGAGGAGTACGAGGGCGTCGATCTGGAGGGGAAGACGATCGTCTACGAGGGGATGTTCAAGGCGATGGCGATGACGGCGATGTACCTGGGCTACCACGACGCCTTCTCCGGGACGACGGTGAAGCTGACCGGCGACCGCCTCCAGAGCGTGAAGGAGGCGCTGATCGAACAGAAGCGGATCGGCGGGGGCTACATCAGCGCGGACTCGACGTACATCAAGTCCTTCCGCCAGGGCAACCACGTGGCGGGCCAGTCCGGGCGCAACGAGATCGTCGAGATGCAAAGCGAGGGCGACGACTGGGTGCGGCTGGCGAAGCCGGCGGAGGGCGAGCTGGCGTGGTCGGAGGCGTTCGTCGTCTCCGGCGAGTCCGACCACCCGGAGCTCGCGTGGCGGGTCGCCAACGAGTATCTCGACCCCGAACTCGGGGCGAAGTGGGCCGAGGAGAACGCGACGCCGTGTTGTAACCCCGCGGCGATCGAACACCTCTCGGAGACGGGCCGGCGGTTCTACGGCATCGACGGCTCGCGCCTGGAGGGGATGATCCCGTTCTCCCGGATCGAGAACGAGGCCGAGTGGGTCTCGGCCTGGGAAGAGATCAAGGCGGCCTGAGCCGAGAGGCCCGTATGGACGCCCGCCCGGACCCCCCGAGCCAGACGGACGTGGCCGTGATCGGCGGCGGCATCGCCGGCACGAGCGCCGCCTACTTCCTGGCGACCGAGACCGACCGCGACGTGGCGCTGTTCGAGAAGGAGGCGATCGCCGCCGGCTCGACCGGCGACTCCTCGGCGATCCTGCGCCACCACTACGGCCCGGACGCGGTCTACTCGCGGACGGCCGCCTGGAGCCACGAGTTCTACCGCGAGTTCGAGGCCCGGACGGGCGCCTCGCTCGCCTACGAGGAGAGCCCGCGGGTCCACGTCGTCGACGAGGGGACCGACGACGCCGAGCACGCCCTCGCGGGGCTGGCGGTCCTGCGCGACCTCGGCCTGCCGGCCGCCCGCCACGACGATCCCGCCGGGCGCTACCCCGCGCTGGACGTGGCCGACCGGGACTTCGCCGTCGCGGACGAGTCGGCCGCCTACAGCGACGGCACCGACGCCGCGACCGGGCTGGCGCGCGCGGCCGACGCGGCCGGCGCGGCCCTGCTCGTCGGAACCGCCGTCGAGGGGATCGAGACCGACGCCGACGGCGCGCGGGTGACGGGCGTGCGCACCGCCGACGGGATCACCGCCTGCGACGCGGTCGCCGTCTGTGCCGGCCCCTGGACCCCCCGCCTGCTCGCGGGCGTCGGCGTCGACCTCCCCGTCGTCCCGACCCGCCAGCAGGTGCTGGTGCTCGATCCGCCGCCCGGGTTCTCGCCCGCCGACCTGCCGACGACCAGCCTCGACGGCGACGGCTACGTCCGGCCGGACTTCGGCGGCCGGGTGCTGGTCGCCACCCACGAGCGGGCCGAGCGGGTCGACCCCGACCGCTACGACGACGCGCCCGACGAGGCGGTGACGCTCGACCTGATCGACCGGCTGGTCGATCTCGCGCCGTCGCTGGCCGACGCCGGCGTCGCCGGGCGCTACTGCGGGGTCTACGCCGAGACGCCCGACCGGGACTTCCTGATCGACGCCGTCGGCCCCGACGGCTGTGTCGTCGCCTGTGGCCTCTCCGGCCACGGCTTCAAACACGGCCCGGCGATCGGCCGGATCGTGACCGACCTCGTGACAGCGGGGCGGACCGACCTCGTCGATCGCGAGCGGTTCGCGCTCGACCGGCTATAGCGCGGCGATCGCGTCGATCTCGACCCCCACGTCGATCGCCAGCTCGTCGACGGCCACGCAGGTCCGTGGCGGTCGGGGCGCGGGGACGTACTCCCGGTAGACCTCGTTGAACCGCTCGTAGTCGTCCATGTCGGTGAGATAGACCGTCGTCCGCACCAGATCCGAGAAGTCGACGTCGGCGGCGGTGAGGATCGCCCCGACGTTCTCGAGCGTCCGGCGGGTCTGGGGTTCGATCCCGCCCGCGACGATCTCGCCGCTGTCGGGGTCTTTCGGCACCTGGCCCGCGGTGTAGAGCGTGCCGCGGTGGATCGACGCCTGCGAGAACGGGTAGTCGCTGTCGTAGCCCTCTGGGGCCGTCAGTCGTTCGACCACGGCCTCGCCTCGGCCGGGGGCGTCCTAACCGTTTGGCCGGCGGCCTACCCCGGCGCGAACGGGTCGCGGTCGAGCGCCAGCTCGACAAGCCGGGCGTCACAGTCCACACACGAACGCGCGAGCACCTCCGTCTCCCGACAGCAGGAGGTGACGGCCTCCTCGGAGCCGGTGACGGCCCCGCCACAGAGCGGGCAGTGATCGACGAACCCCCGGACCCGGCCGGCGAGGTCCGCGCGGGCGGCGTGGTCGAGGTCGTCGGTCCACGCCGGCCGCGCCGAGAGCGCGTCGTGGGTGGCGGCGTCGGCGACCAGCGCCGCGCGCGAGGGCCACGTCCCCACCCACGAGCCGTCGACGGTCGCGGCGATCCCGCCCGCCCCGGCCGGCCCCGGCGGCGGCTCGAACGCGACGGCGTCGGGAGGAGCCGAGAGCGCGCCCGCGACGTAGGCCGCGAGCGCGTCGTCCGAGCGGTGCTCGGCCGCCGCGGCCCGAAACCGGCGGCGGAACCAGGGGGTGAGCGCCGGCTCGGCGTCCGGGCCGTCGTCGGTCGCGGGCGCGTCCAGGACGCCGAGCGAGACGAGCGCCGCCGCGGGATCGTCGGTCGGGGGCGGTTCGCTCGCCTCGAAGCGCGCGTGGAGCCGGTCGGGGAGATAGCGGCGGGTGAGCCGGGGGGTGTAGGGGACGAGGTAGCCACGCAGCCAGACGGCCCCGGCCGCGGCGGCGAGGACGACCAGCCCGAGCGCCGGGGCGACCAGCGCCGCCAGCCCGGCCGCGAGCGCGCCGAGGACGGCGTTGACCGCCGTGCAGGCGAGACAGCGGTTGCGACCGGTGTAGGCGGGGTCGCGGAGCCGGTCGTAGAGCGCCCGGAGGTCCATACCGGGGTCGGGGGCGGCGCGGGCCTAAGCGGTTCGGTCGCGCCCGGCCGTGACGGGCCGGGACTCGACCCAGGGCGGGCGCTCCGGGGTCGCGGGCGAGCCGACGCGGAGACGGACCGCGACCGCGGCGCCCGTGCCGGGGTGGACGTAGTCGACCGACACCCGGGTGACGAGACCGTCGGGCGCGACGACGGCGGTGGCGCGGTAGTCGCGGGCGGCGTGGCCGAGCGTCGGCGGGGGCTCGCGGACGACGATCCGGTACCAGGTGCGGTCTGGCTGGCGGAGCGCCTCGACCCGGCTCCGGTTCGCGTCGAGATAGCGCGAGAGCACGCGGCGCGACCAGTCGGTCGCGAGGTCGGTGCCGCCGAAGGTGATCCGCTGGCGGACGTAGCGCCGTCCGTCCCGGCTCTCGATCAGCATCTGCTCGGTGCCGTCGGCGCCGTAGCGATCGAGCGTCGCGGCCGTCCGGATCCGGGGCGGCCCCGCGAACGTCGTCCGCCGGACCGATCGGTAGCGGCCGTCGGGGCCGACCCGGAGGCCGACCGTCACCCTGTCCGCGGCGTCGTAGCCCGACCGCCGGGTGTCAAAGCCCGTCAGGTGGCGCGGGCCGACGAAGCTCGCGTTCAGCGCCAGCGACGGCCGGGCGCGCAGGGCGGCGACGTGGCCCCGCTCCAGCCGGTCGGGGTCGCGCAGCGTGACCGCCGAGACCGGGAGCGGCTCGGGCGCGTCGGCGGTCGACGCCGCGTCCGAGGGGGCCGGCGTCGCCGGAGCCGCGGTCGGCCCGCCGGACGCCGTCGGGCCGGGGGTGGTCCCCGGCCCGACCGCCGGGCCGGCCACGGCCAGCGCGGTGACGAGCAGACAGGCCGACAGGGCCGCCGCGAGCACGGCGGGACGACGCCGGCGCCGGTCCCGGCCGCCGGCGTCGAACGCGAGGTCCAGCACCTCGGCACAGAGTTGGGCGGCCGCGTCGCGGTCGACGGCGTGGAGCAGGCGGTCGTGGAGCGCCCCGGGGCCGAGCACCGTCGCACCGACTTCGCGCGCGCGTCGTCGTCGGATGCGGGCGCGCGGATCGAGGCCGGCGAGCCGGCCGGGGACGACCACCACCGCGTCGACCCCGTCCGGGGGGACCGCGCCGACCGCGATCCGGCGACGGCCGTCGACGACGACCAGCCGCCCCCGGACCGCGACCTCGTGACCGCCGGCGGCGAACAGCGCGGCGAGGAGGTCGGTCAGCGCCGCGTCGTCGAGACGGCGCAGCCGGCGCGCGAACGCCGCCCGGGACGGTGGCATCGATCCGGTCCGGTCTCGGGGCGGGGCGGTTAAAAGGAGGTGGGCCGGATCGGACTACCGGACCAGACCCCGGGTGTAGGCCGAGAGCCCCTCGCTAAGCACGACCACGACGAGGATCACCAGCAGGACGGTGGCGACCGAGCCCCAGGCGAAGGCGTTGACCGCCCGGAACAGCTGGACGCCGATCCCGCCGGCGCCGACGAAGCCCAGGATCGTCGAGTCGCGGACGTTGATGTCCCAGCGGTAGACCGAGAGCCCGACGAGTGCGGGCTTGACCTGCGGGAGCACGCCGTACAGCAGCGTCTGGACGGGCGAGGCGCCCGCCGCCCGGACGGCCTCGACCTGGCCGAGATCGATCTCCTCGATCTCCTCGCCCAGCAGCTTCCCGAGGAAGCCGACCGAGCGGAAGGCGATGGCGACCGCGCCGGCGAGCGGGCCGGCACCGAAGACGACGACGAAGATCAGCGCCCAGATGATGGTGTTGACCGATCGGCTGACGGTGACGATCAGCTTCCCGAGCCAGTAGGTCACCCGGGTGGGCGTGGTGTTCTCGGCGGCCAACAGCGCGACCGGAATCGCCATGACCAACGCCCCCGCGGTGCCGAGCACGGCGATATGGATCGTCTCGATCAGCGGCCCGACGATGTCGCGGGTGTAGCCCACGTCGGGCGGGTACATCCGCGTCAGCAGGTCGTTGATCTCGCGGGGGATCGTCTCCGGGCGGACGATCCCCATGTCGAGAAAGCGCCACGAGGCGACGAGCACGACCAGCGCGACCAGCCAGATCCCGTAGCGAGCGAGGCGCTGGCGGCGGTCGAACCGCTTCCAGGTGTACTCTGTTGCGCTCACTGGTACCTCCGTCGGACGAGGGCGCTGACCCCCTCCGCGACCAGCACGACGGCGACGATCGCGAGCAGGATCGCCGAGACGTAGCCGTACGAGTAGCGGTTGAACGCCGTGAGCAGGACCGAGCCGATCCCGCCGGCGCCGACGATGCCGACCACCGTCGAGGTGCGGATGTTGATGTCCCAGCGGTAGACCGAGAGGCCGGCGAACCGCGGGATGATCTGGGGGAGCACGCCGTAAAGCAGGACCTGGAACGGCGACGCGCCCGCCGCCTTGACCGCGTCGACGCTGCCCACGTCGATGTCCTCGATGTCCTCGGCCAGCAGCTTCGAGAAGAAGCCGACCGTCTTGAACGTGATCGTGATGATCCCCGCGAGCGGGCCGAAGCCGACGGCCTTCACGACCAGGATGGCGACGATGATGGCGTTGAACGCCCGCGAGATCGAGATGAACCCGCGGTTGAGGTAGTAGAGCGGCTTGGGCGAGAGGTTCTCGGCGGCCATGAACGCGATGGGGACGCTGAGGATGATGCCGGTGAGCGTCGAGAGCATCGCCATCGCGACGCTCTCGACCATCTTGTCGAGGATCCGCTGGGCCTGGCGCGGCGTCGCCCGCGGCGGGAAGAAGTCACCGAGCAGGGTGATCCCGCTGCCGAGCCCGTCGACGATCCGGCCGGGGTCGATCCCCAGCCCCCACGTCGACCAGGCGAAGAAGGCGAGCACGGCGGCGTAGACGGCCCACTTGATCTCGCGCCGGCCGAACGCGGTCGGACGCTCCCACGTCCGCTCGCCCGTCGCCACGTCAGGACCCTCCGGGGATCGAGCGGTCCGCCTCGTCGAGCACCGTGCCGTCGCCCGTCGGGTCGGTCTCGGGGACGGTCGCCCCCGAGTCGGGTACCTTGGCCCCGCGGTAGACCCGATCGAGCCCCGTCTCGTCGAGTTCGGCGGGGGTTCCCTCGAACACCAGCGCGCCGTCGTGGAGGCCGACGATCCGGTCGGCGTGGGCGGTCGCGAGATCGACCTCGTGGATGTTGATCAGCACGGGCACCTCGCGCTCGGCGGCGATGTCGGTGAGCAGACGCATCACCGTCTCCGAGGTCTCGGGGTCGAGACTCGAGGTGGGTTCGTCGACCAGCAGGATCTTGGGCTGTTGGATCACCGCCCGCGCGATGCCGACGCGCTGGCGCTGGCCGCCCGAGAGCTCGTCGGCGCGCTTGTTCTCCATCCCGCCGAGGCCGACGCGGTCGAGGATCTCGAACGCGCGCTCGACGTCCTCGGGCGGGAAGTCACGCCGGAAGGCGCGCCAGCCCGAGACGTAGCCCAGCCGGCCGGTGAGGACGTTCTCCATGACGGTCAGGCGCTCGACCAGGTTGTACTCCTGGAATATCATCCCGATGTCGCGCCGGACCGACCGGAGGTCGGCGGCGTCGAGCGCGGTCACGTCGGTCCCGTCGAGCGCGATCGAGCCGTCGGTCGGCTCCGTGAGGCGGTTGAGACAGCGCACGAACGTCGACTTGCCCGCGCCGCTGGGCCCGATCATCGCGACCGTCTCCGAGCCCCCGATCGAGAGACTGACGCCTTTCAGCGCCTCGTCGCCCGTCGGGTAGGTCTTGCGCAGGTCGGTGACCTCCAGCATGTCGCTACCCGCTCAGCGAGCCCTGCTCGTACTCGACGCCGTTGTAGCGCTGGATGACCATAATGTCGTACCAGTGACGCTTGTACTCGATCGGCAGGTACTCCGTGTAGTCGGTCCGCTCGGCGTAGGCCGTCCCCGAGAAGTCGGTGTCGAGCCAGGCCGCCTCGATTCCCTCGATGATGTCGGGGTGGAGGTTGTAGCGGTAGGCGATCGGTCCGTTCGGGAACGGGTTCGACGCCCAGACCACCTTGAAATCGTCGAACGAGAGGTTGCTGTCGCCCTCGACCGTGTCGACCATGCAGGTCGAACAGATCGGGCCGGCGTCGTAGTCGCCCGCCGCGATGCCACGGGTCGTCTGGGAGTGACCACCCGAGAAGTTGACCTCGTAGTCCTCCTCGGGCGTCACGTCGAACTCCTGGTCGAACAGCGCCGAGGGAGCCTGGTGGCCGGAGTTCGACGCCGGCTCCGAGTGGGCCATCGTCACGTCGTCGCGGGCGAAGTCCTCGACGCTCTGGATGTCGTCGGCGTCGGCCCGCGTCGTCGCGAACAGCCGGTAGCCGAACGCGCCGCTGTCGCCGAGCCCGACCGCGAACGGCACCGCGCCACAGAGGTTGACCGCGAACGCCGTCGTTCCCGTCGAGAAGTTGGCGATGTGGGCGCGCTCCGAGCGCATCGCCTCGACGGAGGCGGCGTAGCTGTTGACCTTGTTGTACTCGACGCTCTTGCCCGTCTCCTCCTCGATCCGGTCGAAGACCGCCTTGAAGTCCTCCTCGTAGCGGCCCTGGACGTCCTCGCTCGGGCTCTCGGTGAACACGAGCGTGTCGGGGTCGAGCCACTCG
>CAZMLQ010000089.1:0-9687 GCA_964567195.1 uncultured Haloferacaceae archaeon
GAACACCCGGATCCAGGTCGAACACACCGTCACCGAGGCGCTGACGGGAATCGACGTGGTGGCCTGGCAGCTCCGGATCGCCGCGGGCGAGTCGATCGACTTCCCCCAGTCGGCGGTCGATCCCCGCGGTCACGCGATCGAGTACCGGATCAACGCCGAGGACCCGGCCGACGGGTTCGCCCCCGCCACCGGCCGGCTGCGCACCTACGATCCGCCCGGCGGGATCGGCGTCCGGATCGACGACGCCGTCCGCCAGGGCGACGAGATCGGCGGCGACTACGACTCGATGATCGCGAAGCTGATCGTCCACGCGCCCGACCGCGAGCGCTGTCTCGACCGCTCGCGGCGCGCGCTCGCCGAGTTCGACGTCGCCGGCCTCCGGACGACGGTTCCCTTCCACCGCCTGGTCGTCGGCGACGACCGCTTCCGTGCGAACGAGCACGACACCCGCTACCTCGACGAGGGACTCGACCCCGAGCGGATCGCCGCCGCCGTCGAGCGCTGGGGCGAGCCCGACGGCGCCAACGGGGACGACGACGGCGAGACGACGACCGAGCGGGCGTTCACCGTCGAGGTCGACGGCAGACGCTTCGAGGTCGCGCTCGCCGAGCGCGGGCCGGCGCCGGCTCCGGAGACGGCCGCCGATGCGCCCGCATCGGGTGCCGCCCCGCGACGGCCCGGGGCGGGGAGCGACGACGGCGACGACGGCGGCCCGGCGCCCGGCGACGGCGGCGACGGCGACGGCGCGGCCGGCGAGACCGTCACCGCGGAGATGCAGGGGACGGTGCTCTCGGTGGCGGTCGCGCCCGGCGACGAGGTGGCGGCCGGCGACACGCTGCTCGTGCTCGAGGCGATGAAGATGGAGAACGACGTGACCGCCGACCGCGGCGGGACGGTCACCGCCGTCCCCGTCGCGGCGGGCGATAGCGTGACCACGGGCGAGACGCTGGTCGTCCTCGAGTGAGCGCCGCGTCCGGCCCCGAGCGGATCGGCCCGCCGGCGACCGACGACCGGCGGGCGCTGCTCGACGCGCTCGCCGCCGGCCCGGCCGACCCCGCGGTCCACGGGCACGAGACGGTCGCGGCGCTCCGGGCGGCCGGGGTCGGGATCGAGCGCCGCCGCGAGGGCTACGTCCTGACCGGGCGGCCCCCCTACGGCGCCGCGGCGGTCGCGCTCGGGCTCGACGCCCCCTACGCCGTCGAGTTCCACGACCGGATCGAAAGCACGAACGACCGGGCGGCGGCGGTCGCACGGGACGCGGCCGGGGCGGGCGTCGCGGTGCTCGCGGGCGTCCAGACCGGAGGGCGGGGTCGGCGCGGTCGGTCGTGGACGGCCCCGCCGGGCGGGCTCTACTGCTCGCTGGCCCTGCGTCCGTCGGTGGCACCCGCCCACGCGCCGCGCTACGCGCTCGCGGGCGCCGTCGCCGCGGCCCGGGCCTGCGAGCGCGTCGGGGTCGAGACACAGATCAAGTGGCCAAACGACGTGCTCGCGGCCGAGGACGGGGGGAAGCTGGGTGGCGTGCTCGCCGAGTCGGGCGAGGGCTGGCTCGCGCTCGGCGTGGGGCTGAACGCCGACGTGAACGTCGACCACCTGCCCGACCGGGCGACGAGTCTTCGGGCGCTCGCGGGCGAGCGGGTCGACCGGGCCGCACTCGCCCGGGCGCTGCTCGAGGCGTGGTTCGAGCTGACGGGGACGGCCGCCGGGCGCGACCGGATCCTGCCCGCGTGGCGCGAGCGGGCGGGGACGCTCGGCCGGCGGGTGCGCGTCGAGACGCCGTCGGGGACGGTCGTCGGTCGGGCGGTCGACGTGGTCGATCCCGGCGCGCTGGTGGTGGCGACCGGCGACGGCCGGACGCGGATCGACGCGGGCGACTGCGAGCACCTCCGACCGGACTAGTCGAACTCGTCGAGGCGGGCGTCGAGGCGGGTGCGGACCTCGGTGACCAGCCCGCCGTCGAGGTCGAGCCCGAGCACGGCGGCGGCGGCGCGGCCGGCGCGGTCTGTCGCGTCGGCGGGCGCGTAGACGCCGAGGCGCCACTGCTCGCGGTTGGCCTCGCGCAGAGCGTCGACCAGCGGCGACTGGCGGTCGAGCCGGCGGATCTCGCCGCCGACCACCACCCGGCTGGAGGACTCGCGCATCGACGGCGGCTCGGGCACGTCGAGCACGACCGCCCGCTCGGGCAGATCGGCGCGGGCGGCGATCTCACCCTCGAGCCGGCGGATCCGGTCGTGGTCGGGCTCGCGCAGGTCGGCCGGCACGTCGTCGAGTTCCGCCCAGACCGCGCGCTTGTAGAGATCGCGCCGGGCCAGCCGGTCGGCGAGGGGGGCGCTCGCGTCGGTCGAGCGCAGCGCCACCCGGAAGGCCGGATCGTCCATCCGGCGGAGCCGGCCGGGGCCGACCGCGTCGGCGGCGAGCAGGCGCTCGGCCGCCCGCCGGAGCATCGCCTTGCCGATCCGGGCGACGTGGTGGCCGTAGACGGTCGGGTTCATCAGCGCCCGCGCGAGCAACAGCGACTCGGCGGTCTGGACGTTGCCCTCGGCCAGCACCAGCGCGCCGTCGACGAAGGTGAGCTCCCGGACCAGCCGCTCGTGGTCGATGGTGCCGTAGGGGACGCCCGTGTGGTGGGCGTCACGAACCAGGTAGTCCATCCGGTCGACGTCGAGTTCGCCCGAGACGAGCCCGCCGTACCGGCCCCGTCCCCGGACCAGGTCCGCCACCCGCCCGGGGTCGAGGTCGTGCCCGCGCAGGGTCTCGCCGACCTGGCCCGTCTCGAGGAGGTCGCCCACGTCGTCGTGGTAGCGGCCCGTTTCCCGGTGGATCAGCTCCTCGACGTTGTGGCTGTACGGGCCGTGTCCCACGTCGTGGAGGAGCGCGGCCGCCCGGACGCGCTCGGCCGCCCGCCCCTCGACGCCGAGATGGTCGAGCGCCCGGGCGGCAAGGTGGTAGACCCCGAGGCTGTGCTCGAACCGGGTGTGGTTCGCGGAGGGATAGACCAGCCGGACGGTGCCGAGTTGGCTCACCCGCCGGAGGCGCTGGACGGTCGGGCTGTCCAACAGCGCCGCCGCCACGCCCTCGACCTCGATGTGGTCGTGGACGCTGTCCTTGATGGCGAGCATGGGGCGGGTTGCGCGCCACGGCCCATAAGCCCGCGGGGCCGACCCCGGCCGTGGCTCCACGGGCCATCCCGTCCGACGGGCGCCCGTGTCGATTCCCCTCGACGGCCGGACCCGGGCGACCGGTCCCGGGAGCCGCGTCGCCGTCGCGGTCGTCGGCGTCGGCGCCGTCGCCCTCGGGGTCACCGCGCTCGACGTCGGGACGGTCGCGCTGCTTGGCGATCTGGTTCCGCCCGAGCGGACGGCGGCGGTCGTCGGACTGCGGGCCTCGGCCGGCGGGATCGGCGGCATCCTCGGCCCCGCGGCGGTGGGTGTCCTCGGTGCCGTCGTCGGTCTGCCGGCCGCGTTCGCGGCCGCCACGGTCCCCGCCGTCCTGGTCCGGGCGCGGGTGCCAGACGCCCGCGGCGACGGCCGGCCGATCCGGGCCTGCGGAGCGTCGAGACCCCCGAGGGCCTGTCGCGACCGCCCGGTTTCCTGCGGGGCCACCCGGGACGGGCGCGGGACCGCGACCGGAGACGGCGGTAGCGGCCCGGTCCGACGGCGAGCGGTTTAACCCGCCCCCGACCCCAGCCCGGATATGCTCACCCTCCTCGCCGGGGGGACCGGGACGCCGAAGCTCCTCGACGGGACGCGGCGGCTGGTCGAGCCCGCGGCCACGACGGTCGTCGGCAACACCGGCGACGACGTCGAACTCGGCGGCCTGCTCGTCTGCCCGGACCTCGACACCGTGCTGTTCGACGGCGGCGGTGTCCTCGACCGCGAGCGGTGGTGGGGGATCGACGGCGACACGACCGCCACCCACGACGAGATCGGTCGGCTGACCGCGGCCGCCGGGCTGGCGGCCGGCCCGCGCTACCTGCCCGCCGAGCGCCAGACCGCCGGGCGCGAGATCGCCCGCTGGCGGCGCTTCTCCGCGGTCGGGGAGTTCATGGAGATCGGCGACCGCGACCGCGCGGTCCATCTCACCCGGACGAGCCTGCTCGACGAGGGCCGCCGGCTGACCGCCGTCACCCGCCTGCTCGCCGACGCGTTCGACCTCGATGTCGACCTCCTGCCGATGAGCGACGATCCCGTCGCAACGCTGGTCGAGACGCCCGACGGACCGATGCACTTCCAGGAGTTCTGGGTCGCCAACCGGGGCGAGCCGGAGGTCGAGGGCGTCGAGTTCCGGGGCGCGGACGCGGCCGCGCCGAGCCCCGAGGCGCTGGCGGCGCTCTCGAACCCGGTCGTCGTCGGGCCGTCGAACCCCGTCACCTCGATCGGTCCGATGGTGGCGATGGGGTCGTTCGCGGCCGCGCTGGCCGAGACCGAGGTGGTCGCCGTCTCGCCGTTCGTCGGACGCGAGGCGTTCTCGGGGCCGGCCCCCGCGCTCATGCGCGGGACGGGTCGGACGCCGAGCACGGCCGGCGTCGCGGCCGCCTACCCCTTCGCCGACGCGTTCGTCCTCGACGAGCGCGACCCGACGACGCTCGACCGGCCGGTCGTCAGGACCGACACCCGGATCGACGGGCCCGACGACGCCGAGCGGGTGTCTCGGGCCGCGCTGCGGGCGCTCGTGGCGGTCGGGGCCGACGTCGACGCCGCGGTCCGGCCGGGGGTCGAACTCGGGACCGGGGGCGACGCGGACGGGACGGGGGCGGGACCGGCGTGAACGCCCGTCTCGTCGCCGCCAGCCTGAGCGGGGCCGCCGACCCGGCGTGGGCGTGCCGGGCCGCGCCCCACGTCGGCTGTGCGCTGATGGGCGGGCTGGCGCTCGACGGCCCGACCCGCGCCGCCGCCCGGCGGCTGGTCGAGCGCGACCGCGAGGAGTTCCTCCCCGACGAGCCCCTCGAGCTTCTGGAGCGGGGCTGTCGGGCGGTCGCGGACGCCCCGGTCCGGCCGGGCTGGAACGTTCGCGCGGCGGGGCCCGATCCGGTGGCGCGCGCGGCGGCGGTCTGTGCCCGCCACGGGGCCGTCCTCGAGGTGAACGCCCACTGCCGCCAGGCCGAGATGTGTGCGGCCGGCGCGGGCGAGTCGCTCGCGCGCCAGCCGGACCGCCTGCGGGCACAGGTCGCGGCCGCCGCCGACGCGGGCGCGACGACGAGCGTGAAGCTCCGGACCGAGATCGAGGGGGTCGATCTCCCGGCGGTCGCGCGGGCGGCGGTCGCGGCCGGGGCCGACGCCGTCCACGTCGACGCGATGGACTCGGAGCCGGTCGTGGGCGAGGTGGCCGCCGCCGTCCCCGACACACACCTCGTGGCGAACAACGGCGTGCGCGGGCGGGCGACGGTCCGCGAGTACCTCGATCACGGCGCCGACGCGGTGAGCGTCGGCCGGCCTAGCACCGATCCCGCGGCGCTCGCGCGGGTGCGGGCGGCCGTCGACAACCTGCTCGGGACGGCCGACGGGGAGGACGGGACGGCGATCCACGGGGGGGAGCGCCCGGCGTGACGGCCGACGACGACCACCCCCGGCCCGGGTTCGCGCCGCCGGCCCACGCCCGGCTGGCCCTCCTGCTCGAGGTGGCGGGGACGCCCAAACCGGGCAACGTCGACCGCGAGCACGACGCCGCAGGCCTGCGATTCGAGCACTTTCTCGCCGGCGCGGTCGGGGCGGGGCCGGGGCTCGCGGCCGCGGCCGACCCCGACCGGCCGCTGGGTGTCGCCTTCGAGCGCGCGGTGGCGGGAATGAGCCAGCAGGCGGGGGGCAACACCCAGTTCGGCTGTCTGTGTCTGCTCGTCCCGCTGGTCCGGACGGCGGCGACCGGGGGGCTGACCCGCGGGCGTGCGCGGGCCACCGTCGAGACGACCACCGTCGCCGACGCCGAGGCCTTCCTCGCGGCGTTCGACCACGTCGACGTGGCCCTGCCCGACCCGCCCGAGGGGAGCCCCGACGCGCGCGCCGGGGCGGCGGCCGCGGCCGACGCGGCCGCCGCGGGGCTGACGTGGTACGACCTGTTCGCCCGGGCCGAGGGGGACGGCAACGCCGCGGAGTGGACCGGCGGCTTCGAGCGGACGTTCGGGACCGCGGCGGCGATGCTCGCCGACGACGGGCCCGCGCCCGACCGGGTGGCACGGGCCTTCCTCGACCTGCTCGGGGGGCGATCCGACGGTCACGTCCGGACCACCCACGACGCCGCGACCGCCCGCGAGGTCCGCGACCGGGCGGCGGCCTGTGGCGGTCTCGACGACGCCCGCGCGCTCGCGGTCGACCTCCGCGAGCGGGGGATCAACCCCGGGACGACCGCGGACGCGACGGCCGCGGCGACGTTCGTCGCGCTCGAACGGGGGCTCCCGGTGTGAGCGACGGGGACGGGGACGCGGACGGGCGGTCGGGGGTCGGCCGCCGGGTCCCGGGCTGGCCGGTCGCGCTCCGGGGCGTGACCGAGAGCGTGATCGCCACGCTCGGCCCGAACGACCGCTGGAACCTCGCCGCGCTCGGCCTCCACGCCCCCCGCGAGGCGGCGTCCGACGAGACGGCGGGCGACGGACCGGGCCGCGAGGACGCCCCGACCGACGCGGTGACGGCGGTGACGTGGGGCGACACCCGGACGCGGCGCAACGTCGACCGGCAGGGCGGTGGGACGGTGCAGTTCAGCCCCGACCCTCGACTGTTCGTCGACGCGGCGCTGTCGATCGCCGAGCGCGACGAGCCGGTCCACCCGAGCGCCGACGCGTGGGTCTCGGTCGAGACAGAGCGCGTCGCGACCGGCGAGTCCGACGGGACGACCTGGCGGCGGTTCCGGCTCGAACCGGTCGAGAGCGGGGTCCGCGACCGGCGCGTGCCGACGTTCAACCGGGGTTACGCGGCGGTCGTCGACGCCACCGTCGCCGCCTCGCGGCTCTCGGTGCCGGCCTACGACGCCGAGCGCCTGCGCGAGCGCCTGCGCTACTTCGCCGGTGTGGTCGAGTCCGCCGGCGGCCCGGCCGAGCGCGAGGCCTTCGCCCGGATCGACGACCACGTCGGCTGGCGGGCGGACGAGCCGTAGCCAGGGTGCTTATGACGGGGCCACCGGAAGCCCCCTCCATGCGTCCCCCGCCGACGCGCGTCCCCTCCCTCCTGATCGCCTCGCTCGTCGTCGCGTCGCTGCTCGCGCCCGCCGCCGGTGCCGCCGCGGCCGCGGCGACGTCCGCCGCGAACGACACCGAGACGCCCATCCCGACCGCGAACGACACCGCGACGCCGACGCCGACACCGGTGCCCACCCCGACCGCCACGCCGGCGAACGGGTCGGGGCCGGCGCCGGACCTCGCGCTCTCGAACCTGAGCGCGCCGGCCCGGGTCCGGGCGGGGTCGGCGTACACCGTGGCGGTGACCGCGACCAACCGCGGCGGGAACGGCACCGCCCGGCTGGCGTACGATCTGGGCGGGACGACCGCCGCCGAGCGACGGGTCGGCCTCGACGCGGGCGCCGCGACGCGGGTGCGCTTCCGGATCGACCTCGGGAACGAGAGCGCGCCGGCGGCCGGGACCGAACCCGGCAGTCACGTCCACGGCGTGCGAAACGCCTCGGGGGCGGGCCCGGCGACCCGCCTGCGCGTGACGCCCGACGTCGACCTGTCGGTGGCGTCGTTCGAGGCGCCGACGGGCGTGCTCCGGGGCGAGGGGTTCGTCGTGGTGGCGACGGTCGCCAACCCCGCCGCGGAGTCGTTCACCCGGACGGTCGCCTACCGGTTCGACGACGCGACCGTGATCGAGCGCGACGTGACCGTCCCGGCGAACGGGACGGCGACGGTCGCGCTGGCCGTCTCGGTCGCGCGGATCGAGTCGGTCGTCGGCCCGGTCGCCAACGGGACGACCCACGACCACGCGGTGGTGGCGCCGGGCGGCGCGCGGGCGGGCGACGCGGTCCGGATCCGGCGGGGGCCGAGCGCGGCCGCCGACGCGCTGGCGATCGAGTCGCTCTCGCTCCCGGACGACGTCGGGCCCGGCGACCGGATCGTGGTGAACGTCACCGTCCGGAACGTGGCGACGACGCCGTTCGAGGGCCAGGTGGCCTACCGCGTCGCCGAAACGACCGTCTCCACCGGGTTCGCTCGCGTGCCCGTCGGCGAGCGCCGCCGCCTGACGCTCCGGGCGAGCTACGCCGGCGTCCGCGAGGCCGCCACCGCGCTCCCGGCGCGGGGGATCGACCACGGCGTCTGGATCGGCTCGACCCCGCTCGAGCGCCGGCCCGTGACCGTCCGGGCACCGCCGTCGACGCCCACGGCGACGGCGACGGCCGCCGCCGCGTTCACCCCGCGGGCGACGACCGACACCCCGTCCCCGACGGCGGCCGCCGGGTCCGGGGACGCGACCGCGACCGCGGCCGCGACCGCGACCGCGACCGCGGACGGGCGCTGCGAGCGCGGGTTCGTCAGCCGGTGTGGGGGCACCTCGCTCGACCAGACGACGCTCACGGTGATCGGGGTGGTCTCGTCGGTGCTGGGGATGCTCTACGAGCTGTTCCAGGGGGGCTGAGCCGTGGCGCGTGGCCACCCCGCCGCCTGGAGCGCGCTGTTCGGACTCCCGCTGCTCGGCGCGGGGTTGGCGATCGGGACCGGGGGCGGGCTCCCCGTCGCCGGCGCGCCGGCGACGCCGCCCGCGGCCGGGTTCGCGCTGGCGGCGCTGGGCGCGTTCGTCGTCGGGCTGGGCCTCTACGTCCAGTTCGTCGCCGCGCCCGGGGCGCCGACGATGCGCGAGGGCGAGTCGGTGCTCGACGACCGCGATCCGGCCCAGCGCAACGCGCTCGGGCAGGCGGTCGTCGGGACGCCCCTGCTCGGTCTCGGGCTCTACCTGCTCTACCTGACCGAGCGCCCGTACCTCTACCCGACGGTGGCGCTGGCCGGCGGCCTCTACCTGCTCTCGCGCGGGCTCCACCGCTACTGGCGCAACACGCTGACGACGTATCTCCTCACCGATCGCCGGGTGATCGAGGAGTACCGCTTCGTCTCGCTGGTGCGAAACGAGGTGCCCCTGGGCAAGGTCCGGGCCGTCGAGGAGAGCCGGTCGGCGTGGGACTCGCTGTTCGGGCTGGGGAGCGTCGCCGTCCGCTCGGGCGCGGGCGGCGAGTTGACCGTCTCGGTCGATGCCGTCTACGATCCCGGCGAGTTCGCCGACGCCATCCGCGAGGCGATCCGGGCCCACGACGCGGCCGGCGAGACGGTCGGGGCCGACGCGGGGTCGGGCGACGACACCGATCCCGTCGAGGACGGCCCCGACGGCGGGTAGCACGCCCGCGTGGAACGAATCGCTTTAGTGGCGCTCGGGGGAACCGGCCGGCATGGCGATCAAGCCGAAGTACGTCAAGCAGATGGGCAACACCCTACTGGAGCGCTACCCCGAGGCGTTCAACGCCGACTTCGAGACGAACAAGGAGAACGTCACGGAGCTGACGAACGTCGAGTCCAAGGGCGTCCGCAACCGGATCGCGGGCTACATCACGCGCAAGAAGGCGGGCGCGGCGGCCGAGGCCTGAGGCGGCGTCAGCGGCGGTCGCGTCGGCCGGCGGCGGTCCAGGGGTCGGCGGGCGCGCCCTCGCGGGGGCGGACGGGCCGGCGGTCGACCGCGGGGTGGCGGCCGGCCAGGCGCCAGCGGGCGGCGCGGCCGTCGTCGG
>CAZMLQ010000090.1:0-9625 GCA_964567195.1 uncultured Haloferacaceae archaeon
GCCAGCCGATGTTGGTCGACAGCCCCTTGTCGTGCATCATGTTGGTCGTCGGGGCACCGACCCGGGACTTGCGCTCGCGCTCCGGGCCGTCGAAGGCCCGCCACTCGGGGCCACGATCGATCTCGTCGGACTCGACGACCAGTCCGCAGTCGGTACAGACCGTCTCGCCGTGTTCCTCGTCGGTCACCAGCCGGCCGCTACACTCCGGACACCGGGTCCGGGGGGCCGTCCGCTCGCGGCTCGGCCGCTCCACCTCCGTCTCCTCGCCGGCTCGTATGCGTGTATCACTCATGGTATCAACCCGCCGACCCCGCCGCGGACCGCCCGCGACGCCCTGTCGGCGTCATTACTACTGGTAAGCTTCTGTATCATATATATCTGTCGCATAAATGCGCGGTGTACGGCCGTCTAACCCCCTCGGCGACGGGGCGGTGGACCGACCGGTCCGGTGGGGGCACTTATACTTGTCTCCGAACGATCAGAGCCAGCCCCGCTCGCGGAAGTGTGCGAGCAGGACGAGCGCCGACGCGGCCATGCCGAGCACGACCGCGGGGTAGGCGCCCGGCCAGGCGAGCTCGACCATGTTGTACCGGCCGCCGAAGTTCATCCCGAAGAGTCCGACCACGAGCGTCAGCGGCAGGATGATCGTCGCGACGACGGTCAGGATCCGGGTGATCTCGTTGGTCGACTGCGAGAGGGTGTTGAGGTAGATCTCCCGGGCACCGCGGGCGAGTTCGCGGTAGGTCTCGGTGAGGTCGACGAGCTGGACCAGCCCGTCGTAGACGTCGCGGTAGTACTTCTCGGTCTCGGGGCGCACCTGGTCGGGGTCGCCCCGCGCGAGCCGGGAGACGGCGTCCCGGGTGGGCCAGACCAGCTTGCGAAAGGAGAGCAGATCCCGGCGGACGGCGTTGAGCTGGCCGAGCACGTCGGGGTCGGGCCCCTCGAGCACGCCGTCCTCGACCGTCTCGATGGCGGTCTCGACGTCGTCGAGCAGGTCGAAGTAGCCGTCGACCACCCCGTCGAGGACGCGGTAGGCGAGAAAGTCCGGGCCGGCCCGCAGCGCGCGGTGGTCGCCGCCGGTCACCGCGGCCCAGGCCCGGTCGACCGCCGCGACCCGGTCGATCGACAGGGTGAGCAGCCAGTCGTCGCCGACGAACAGCCCCACCCCCGACGACCCGATCTCCTCGTCGAAGCTGGTCTCGCCGCGCCGGAGCGTCGCCGTCCGGACCAGCACGAACAGGTGGTCGGAGAACTCCTCGGTCTTGGGCCGGACGTCGCGGCGCACGTCCTCGACCGAGAGCGGGTGGACGCCGAACGCGTCGGCCACCCGATCCAGCTCGGCCCCGTCGGCCCCGGCGACCCGGACCCAGGTGGTCCCGGCGGCGTCCCGTGCCGCGGCGAGGTCGTCGGTCGGGGGCCGCTCGACGCCGCCCTCGTCGTAGACGACGGCGTCGATCACCGGCCGACGGCCCAGAGCGTCAGACCGACCATCACCCCCGTCAGCGAGAGGGCGCGCCCGGGGTACGGCGCCACCACGCCGGCCACGTAGCCGACGGTGCCCAGCGCCGTCAGGGCGACCCCCGACGCGTGGACGCCGTCCATGCCCCCCGGCGGGGCGGCCACGATCAAAAAGCTCCGCCCGGGATCTACCCCAGGCGGACGACCGCGACGCGGTGCTCGCCCGCCGGCGTCGACAGCGCGACCTCCTCGGCGACGGCGGTCCGGACGGTCGCGCGCCACTCGGCCACCCGGTCGGCGTGGCGCTCGCGGTGGCGCTCGGGGTCGTACGCGCCGGCCGCGTGGAGCGCGTCGGCCGTCTCGTCCGGGTCCGGGTAGGGCGGTGGGTCCGAGACGAACCGGGCCGGTCGAACGAGGACCGGCGCGGGGCCGTCGGCGACCCCGTCGGCCCCGTCGGTCGAGCCCTCGGCCGCGTGGAGTCGCGCGCGCATCCGGGCCGAGAACGGCGGCGTGAGACGGAGCCAGGTCCGCCGGCCGGCCCGTCGCCGGGCCTCGAGGGCCGTCACCACGTCCTCGACGGTCACCGCGACCGACCGCACGACCGTCGGATCGTCGCTCTCGACGCTCACGGACGGTCGAGGACCGCCACGGGCAAGAAACCCACCGGCTCTCGCCCGGCCCGGACTCACCGGCTCCGTCGGGTCCGGAGCCCGCCGCCACAGCCCGGGCAGGCGGCCCGGTAGGCGGCGGGGCTGATCCGTCGGCCACAGTCCGAACAGACGAACGACTCGTGCTCGGTCATGACGGCGTCTGGGAGCCGTGGTGTGTTAAACCTTGTCACGATTCGGAGTCGTGGGGTTTAGCGGGGACCGTCGCGTCGGCACCGCCGTGGCGCTCGGTGTCCGGCGGCTGGTCGCGCTCGTGACGGGCTGGCACGTCGCCGCGAGCGCCTGCTACTACGCCGTCTACGCGGGCACGCCCTACCTCGACGCGACGTTCTCGCTCTCGGCGGCCGGCGTCGGGTGGGTGATCGCGGCGCTGACCGGGGGGTATCTCGTCGGCCTGCTCCCGCTGGGCGCGGCGACCGACCGCTACGGCGAGCGCCTGACGCTGTCGGTCGGCCTGGTCGCGCTGGCCGGTGGGGCCGTGCTCGTCGCGCTCGCGCCCACCTACCCGGCGACGCTCGCCGCCGCGGCCGTCCTCGGCGCGGCCTACGGGACCGCCACGCCGGGGACGAACCGCGCGGTCGTCGCCAACGTCGCGCCCGCGCTGCGAAACCGCGCGCTCGGGGTGAAACAGACCGGCCCGACCGTCGGGAGCGCGCTTGGCGCGCTCGCGATCACCGGACTCGCCGTCGGCGGCTGGCGGGACCGCTACCTCCTGGTCGCCGCCGTCGGCGTCGCGGTCGCGGTCGCGTTCTACCTCGTCTACCCGCCCGCGACCCGGGGCGAGGCACGGCTCCCCGACGTCCGGGGGCTGCTCGGCGACCGGCGCTACCGGCCACTCGTCGCCGCGGGCGTCCTCGTTGGCGCGGGCTTTTACACCACGACCGGCTACGCGGTCGTCTATCTCACCGACTCGGTCGGCGCGGCGGTGGCGACCGGCGGGCTCGCGCTCGCCGCCCTCCAGGCGACCGGCAGCGCGGGCAAGGTGGCCGCGGGCTGGCTGGCCGACGCGCTCCCGGTCGGCCCGCTCCGGGGTGCCGGCGCCGTCCTCGCGGGCCAGTCGCTCGTCGGGGCGCTCTGCTTTCTCGCCGTCGGGGCCGCGAGTACCCCGCTCGGCGCCGGGGCGGCGCTGGCCGCGGTCGGGCTGTTCGCGGTCGGCTCGACCGGGCTCTACTACGCCGCGCTCGCGGCCGTCGCCGGCGACGAGGCGGTCGGTGGCGCCTCGGCCGTCGGACAGTTCGCCGCCACCGGCGGGGGGCTGGTCGCGCCCCCCGCGTTCGGCTACCTGGCCGACGCCGCGGGCTACGCCGCCGGCTGGACCGCCCTCGGCGTCTGCTCCGCCCTCGCCGCCGGGCTGGTCGTCGTCGCCGTCCGCCGGCCGGCGTGACCGATCCGAAAGGCTTTGCCGTCGTCGTCCGGGTGTGTCAGTAGGCGTGTACACACACCAGCCCTCCAGTCACGCTCCCGAACGGTCCCCGGACGCCCGCGCCGACACCGGCCCCGGCGGAGGCGACGGGTGACCGCTGACCGCGCCCGCGCCGGCGGTCTCGCTCTCGTTCTCGTCGTCCTGTTCGCCGTCTCCGCGGCCGCCCCCGCGGTCGCACAGACCGGGCAGTCGGGTCAGGTGGTCGGCTCGCCCGACCTCTCGGTGCTCGCGACCAGCCAGGAGTTCGAGCCCGGCACGCGGGCCGAACTCGACCTGACGCTGTCGAACCGGGGCGAGATCTTCCGGGGCGGCCCGTCGCAGTACGAGGAGCGGGTCACGACCGCCCGCGGCGTCGTCGTCGCCGTCCGGTCGGGCTCGGCACCGATCGAGGTGAACGGCGGGTCGGTCGGGGTCGGCAACGTCGAGACCGGCACCGCGTCGGTCCCTCCGGTCGGGATCACGGTCGCCGAGGGCGCCGCGCCGGGGACCTACCGCCTGCCCGTCGAGGTGAGCTACGCGTTCACCCGGACCGTCGAGTACGACGTCTACGGTGCCTCCTACAACGACTTCGAGGAGACCGAGACGCGCCACGTGACGATCCGGATCCGCGACCAGTCCCGCTTCGCGGTCGTGAACCGCTCGTCGAGCGCACAGATCGGGGACCGTGGCGCACTCTCGGTGACCGTCGAGAACGTCGGGACCCGGGCCGCCCGGGGGGCAAGTGTCACCGCCACCTCGCGCAGCGACGAACTCCGCCTGGGGACGGGCTCGGAGTCCTCGACCGCCAGCGTCGGGACGTGGGAGCCCGGCGAGCGCCACACCCTCGAGTACACCGTCGAGACGAGCGCGGACGCCACCCGTCGGGGGTACACGGTCGATCTCGCGGTCGACTACCGCGACACCGACGGCATCGACCGGACCTCGCGCACGCTGACCGTCGGGGTCACGCCGGCGACCGAGCAGTCGTTCTCGCTGGCCGGCGTCACCACCTCGCTGCGCGTCGGCCAGGAGGGGACCGTCACGGGATCGGTGATCAACGAGGGACCGGGCCCCGTCACCGACCCCGTCGTCGTGCTCTCGACCGGCGATCCAGACGTCGTGGTCGACGCCCGCGAGTACGCGATCCCCGACCTGGCGCCGGGCGAGCGCGCGCGCTTCGAGTACGACGTGACGGTGAGCGAGGCCGCGAGCGCGAGCGTCCGCCAGTTCAACCTCACCACCCGCTACCGCACCGCGCGGGGTGATCTGCGCCGGAGCGACGGGCTCGAGACGGTCGCCGAGATCGCCCCCCAGCGCGATCGCTTCGCCGTCGAGATCGTCGAGGACGGCCTGGCCGCGGGCGAGGCGACGGCGCTCACCGTCCGGCTGACCAACGAGGGCGACGAGGCGCTGCGCACCGTCGAGGCCAAGGCCTTCGTCAAGAGCCCGTTGTCGAGCGACGACGACGAGGGGATCGTCCCCGATCTGGCGCCCGGCGAGACCGCGACGTTCACCGTTGCCCTGAGCGCGGCCGGCGACGCCCTCCCCAAGCGCTACCCCGTCTCGTTCGACTTCCAGTACGAGCGCCCCGACGGCGACCGCGAGGTCTCGCGGACCTACACGGCCGCGGTGACCGTGACCGAGCCGACGGGCGGCGGCCCGCCCCTGATTCCCGGCGTGGCCGCCGTGGCCGTCCTGGTCGTCGGCCTGCTGGCGTGGCGTCGCCGGTCGCGGTCGGGCTGACCGATGGCGCTCGAGTTCGACCACCGTCGGTACGTCGCCGCCGTCGACGGCTGGATCGTCGACCGACCGCGGGCGGTGATCCTCGCCTTCCTCGTGCTGTCGGGGCTGTTCGTCCTCGGACTGGGCGGTTCGGGCACCGAGTCCGGCACCAGCCGGTTCACCGACGACGTGCCCGCGGCCGACGCGCTCGAGGATGTCGACGCCAACTTCGAGCGGATCAGCTTCGAGCGCGACACGGGCTCGACACAGCTGATCCAGTCGAACCGGAACGTCCTCTCGAAACCCGCGCTGGTGCGGATGCTGCGCGCCCAACACCGGCTGGCGCGCAATCCGGAGCTCCAGGTCGAGTCGACCGCGAGCGTCGCCCGCGCGGTGGCACGCACCCTCGATCCCTCGGCCGAGAGCCACGCGGCCCAGATCCGCGCGCTGGAGGGCGCGACGCCCGCCGAGATCGACCGGGCGGTCCGGACGGCACTCGAGCGCGAGCCCGGGCTGCGGGCGAGTCTGAGCACCGACTTCAACGCCCGGTCGGCCAGCGCCTCGGCGACGATCGGGACCGTCACCCACTCGATCGCGGGCGAGACCGGCGACGGTCCCGGGAGCGGCGGGTCGAGCCCGCTCACCGCGATCCAGCGCCAGGCGGTCTTCGTCGTCGACTCGGTGGGCGGCGACATCACGGTGTTCGGGAGCGGCCTGACCGCCGCCGAGTTCGGCTCGGTGATCGGCGACTCGCTGGCGCTCGTGGTGCCCGCCGCCGCCCTCCTGATCCTGTTCTTTCTCGTCGTCGCCTACCGCGATCCGGTCGATCTGTTGCTCGGGATCGTCTCGCTGTGTATGGCGATCCTCTGGACGTTCGGGTTCATGGGCGCCGCCGGGATCGCGTTCTCCCAGCTCCTGATCGCGGTGCCGCCGCTCCTGCTCGCCGTGGGCATCGACTTCGGCATCCACGCGATCAACCGCTACCGCGAGGAGCGGGTGCTGGGCCGGGGGATCCGCGGGTCGATGCGGACCGCGACCGACCAGCTCCTGGTCGCGTTCGCCGTCGTCACCGGCACCACGGTCATCGGCTTCGGTGCGAACCTGAGCAGCGAGCTCGGCCCGATCCGCGACTTCGGCGTGGTCGCGGCCGTCGGCATCGTCTTCACGTTCCTGATCTTCGGGATCTTCCTGCCCGCCGCGAAGGTCTACGCCGACGAGTGTCGCCAGCGCGTCGGCGTCCCGAACTTCGGGTCCCGGCCGCTGGGCGCCGAGGACAGCGCGCTCGGGCGGGTGCTGCCGGTCGGGGTCTGGATCGGCCGGGTCGCTCCCGTGCTGTTCCTGATCGTCCTGCTCGCGAGCACTGCCTGGCTCGGCGCCTACGGCGCCGGCGTCGAGAGCCGGTTCTCGCAGGACGACTTCCTGCCGCCCGAGGACAACCCCGAGTACCTCGAGTACCTGCCCCGGGGGCTCCAGCCCGACGACTACACCGTCACCGAGACGACGAGGTTCCTCGAGGAGAACTTCCGGACGGGCGAGGAGGACACCACCACGGTCTACGTCGAGGGGCCGCTGACCGAGGACGGGGCGCTGGAGTCGATCCACCGCGCGGGCGAGGATCCGCCCGACAGCTTCGTCGTCGACGACGGCCGTGCCCGCGCGACCAGCATCGTCAGCGTGATCCGGGCCTACGCCGAGCGCGACCCCGCGTTCGCCCGCCTGGTCGCGCGCAACGACCGGAACGCGAACGGGGTTCCCGACGACGATCTGGTCGTGATCTACGACGCCCTGCTCGACTCGCCGGCGCGCGAGCGGGCGCTCCGGTATCTCACCGACGACTACACCGCGACGCGGATCGAGTACGCCGTCGAGTCCGACGCCGGCCAGGACGCGGTGACGGCCGACACCCGCGCGGTCGCCGACCGCGTCCCGTACGAGGCGACGGCGACCGGCAACGTCGTCGTGTTGAAGGCCGTCTCAGACGTGATCGCCGAGTCCGCGTTCCTCAGCCTGGTGCTCGCGCTCGCCGGCACCGGCGTCTTCCTGGTCGTCGCCTACGCGCTCTTGGAGGGGCGACCCTCGCTCGGGCTTGTCAACCTCCTACCGATCGCGGTCACCGTCGCCGCCGTCGCCGCGACGATGCGGTATCTCGACGTGCCGTTCAACGTCCTGACGGGGACGATCCTCTCGATCGGGATCGGGCTGGGGATCGACTACTCGGCACACACGGTCCATCGCTTCGCCGAGGAGTACGAGCCCGGCGGCGACGTCCTCGCCGCGCTGACCGCGACCGTCCGGGGCACGGGCGGCGCGCTGACGGGCTCGATGCTCACGACGGTGACCGGCATCGGCGTGCTGGTGATCGCCATCACGCCCGTGCTCGGCCAGTTCGGCCTCCTGACCGGCGCGACCGTCCTCTACTCCTATCTCGCCTCGGTCGTAGCCCTGCCGCCCGTGCTCGTGGTCTGGTCGCGCCTCGCCGAGGACGGCGTCGGCGCGCTCGGCCCCGGGACGACGCCGGAGGGGTGAGCCACGCCCCGTCGCGGCCGACCGGCCGGGCGCACGGTCGGCGCATCGAACGATTGAAACTCGACCGCGGGCTACGGGCGGGGGATGGATGACAGCGAGGCGGTCGAGGCGCTGAACGCGCTCGGGCTCTCGACCTACGAGGCCCGGGTGTTCGTGGCGCTCGTCCGGCTCGGCAGCGGGACGGCCCGCGACGTGGCCTCGATCACCGACGTGCCCAGATCGCAGGTGTACACGACCGCGGACGATCTGGAGGGCCGGGGCTTCATCAGCATCCGCCGCTCGAACCCGCAGGTGTTTCACCCGGTGTCGCTGGCCGAGGCGCGCGCGCGGCTCGAGCGCCGCTTCGAGCGCCGGCGCGACACCGCCTTCGACCACCTCGAGTCGGTGGAGCGGACCGCGGCCGGGGCGGGCGACGACCGGAGCGAGGAGGTCTGGTCGATCACGGGCGAGCCGGCGGTGACCGAGCGGATCGCCCGGCTGGTCGAGGCTGCCGGGCGGACGGTGCTGTACGGCGCGAACGATCTGGACGATCCGGAGCCGGACCTGCTCGAGACGTTCGCCGCCGCGACCGAGCGCGGGGTCGATCTGGTGTTGCTCGCCGAGGGCGACCAGCCGGTCGCACCCGTCTGGGAGTCGGTCGGCGTCCGCGAGACCGTCCGGCTCCCGGACGCGGAGGCGGGCAACGAGTACGCCGAGCGGGTGTTGATCGTCGACTTCGAGACGTTCCTGTTGAGCGTCCGGGGCGCCGGCGCGGCCGAGGAGACCGCGGTCTGGAGCGCCGGCTCCACCTTCGCCCGGGTGTTCGCCCGCCTGATCGCCGGGAGCTTCCCGGGGGCCGGGTCGCTGCTCGACGGGACGGTCTGACCGGCTGGCGGAAGCTATATGATCGCCGCCGGCCGAGGCTGTCGGTAGTGAGCTACAGACAGCCCTCCACCCCCGGCGAGGGGCCCGCTCGTGCCCGCTCGCCCCGCCGCCACGAGGCGGCGAGGTCGCCCTCGTGAGACCGGCCCGGAGACGAGCGTGGACCGCCGCCGTCGTCGTGTGTCTCTCGCTCGCGGCCGCCGGCGCACTCGTCGCGCCGGTCGACGGCCAGACCGCCCGCGGCGAGAGTCGCCAGGCGGCGGTCGCCGTCTCGAACACGACCGTCAGCACCGCCACCCCGACCGCGGGCGAGCCGTTCTCGATCGACGTGACCGTCTCGAACTACGAGGGGAGCCCGGTCGCGGCGAATCTGAACCAGCTGACCGTCACGGTCGGCGGCGAGCGCCGGTACGTGGCCGACCAGCTCGGCACGCTCTCGCCCGGCTCCGAGACGACGATCACGGTGCCCGTCACCATCGACCGGAGCGGCCAGCGGACGATCGTGCTCTCGCTGTTCGGCAACACCCCCGACTCGGTGCTGAACCTCCAGGCGCCGGTCGTGGTCGACGTACGCGACCCCGGCCGGCCCGAAATGAGCGTCTCGGTCCCCGACGCGGTGGCCGGCGCGAGCCGGACGGTCAACGTGACGGTCGCCAACGGCGTCGACGGGCCGATCGAGAACGTGGTCGTCGCGGTCGACTCGCCGTCGGTCGCGTTCGACGAGCGAAAGCGGGTCCGTGGCGAGCTGTCGGCCGGCGAGACGCGGACGTTCGGCTTTCCCGCCCGGGTCGACGCGGCCGGGCGCTACCCCGTCGCGGTCACGCTCGCTTACACCGACGACGGCCGCCGCCGGACGGTGAACCAGACGTTCGAGCCCCGCTTTGGCGCGCCCGGAAACCCCGGGCGGGTGATCCTCGCGGGCGTCGAGGCGACCCAGCGCGGCGGGACCGTCGAGCTCTCGGCGACCGCGAGCAACGTCGGCGGGACC
>CAZMLQ010000091.1:0-9537 GCA_964567195.1 uncultured Haloferacaceae archaeon
GTTCGCCGAGGTCGGGGCGGTCGCGCGGCGCTAGTCGTCGGCCGTCGCGCTCTCGGCGCCCGCGGCGCCCTCGTCGGCCCCGTCGGCCGGCTCGTAGAGGTGACAGGCGACCGTCCGACCCCCGGCCGCGCCGCCGCGCCCGGTCAGGCCGGGCGTCTCCTCGACACAGCGCTCGCCGACCTCCTCCTTGCGGTGACAGCGGGGGTGGAACCGACAGCCCGAGGGCGGATCGATCGGGCTGGGTGGATCGCCCGACAGCTCCACCCGCTCGCGCTCGCGGTCGGGATCGACCGGGTGGAGCGCGGAGAACAGCGCCTCGGTGTAGGGATGAGCGGGCTCGCCGAACAGCTCCCGGGTCGGCCCGCGCTCGACGATCTCGCCGAGATACATCACCGCGGTCCGGTCACAGAGGTGGTTGACCACCGAGAGGTCGTGGCTGATGAACAGGAAGGTGAGGTCCATCTCCTCCTGGAGGTCCGAGAGCAGCCGGAGGATCCGGGCCTGGACCGAGACGTCGAGCGCGCTGGTCGGCTCGTCGAGCACGAGAAAGTCGGGCTCGAGCATCAGCGCCCGGGCCAGACCGACCCGCTGGCGCTGGCCGCCCGAGAGCTCGTGGGGAAACCGCGAGCGGTAGGTCGCGGGGTCGAGATCCATCCGGTCGAGCATCCGGTCGACCCGCTCGTCGGCGTTCTCGGTCCGGTCGTGGATCTCGAGGGGCTCGACCAGCGTCTTCTTGACCGTCCGACGGGGGTTGAGACTCGAGTCGGGATCCTGATAGACCATCTGGATCCGCCGGCGCAGGCGGTTGAGGCGCTCGCCCGACAGCTCCGTCACCTCCTCGCCGTCGAGGCGGATCGAGCCCCCGGTCGGCTCGATCAGGCGCAACAGGGTCTTGCCGAGCGTGGTCTTGCCACAGCCGGACTCGCCCACCAGCCCCACCGCCTCGCCCCGCCCGATGTCGAGGTCGACGCCGTCGACCGCCCGGACGCTTCCCACCTGCCGTTTGAGAATCCCCTCCTTGATCGGGAAGTGTTTCTCCAGCCCGCGGATCCTGACGAACGGCTCGCTCACGAGCGCTCCACCTCGAAACAGGCCGCGTACTGGTCGTGCTCGCGCCGTTTCGCCTCGAGCGGGGGCGTCTCCGTCCGACACTCCTCGGTGGCGAGGGGACAGCGGTCGTAGAACCGACAGCCGTCGTTCGGATCGACCAGATCCTGGACCGTCCCCTCGATCGACTCGAGCTCGCGCTCGTCCGGACCCATCCGGGGGATGGCCCGCACCAGCCCCTGCGTGTAGGGGTGGACGGGGTCGTTGATCACCTGGCGGGTCGGCCCGACCTCGGCGGTCTGGCCGGCGTACATCACCACCACCCGGTCACAGAGCCGCGAGATCACCCGCAGGTCGTGGGTGATGATCAGCACCGAGAGCCCGTACTCGTCGCGGGTCTGCTCGATCAGATCGAGCAGCTGGGCCTCGGTCGTCTTGTCGAGCGCGGTGGTGGGCTCGTCGGCGATCAGCAGGCTGGGCCGACAGGCCAGCGACTTCGCGATCAGCACCCGCTGTTTCATCCCGCCGGAGAACTCGTGGGGGTGGTCGTCGTATCGCTCCTCGGCCTCGGGGATGCCGACGCCGTCCATCAGCTCGATCGCCCGCTCGCGGGCCGCCTCGCCCGACAGATCGCGCACCTCGCGGGCCACCTCGGCGATCTGCTCGCCCACCCTGAACGCCGGGTTGAGCGCGTTCGTCGGGTTCTGGAAGATCATCGCGATCTCGCGACCCCTGATCTCGCGGCGCACCTCGCGCGCGGGCAGATCGAGGAGGTCCCGACCCTTGTACCGGACCTCGCCCCCGACGATCCGGCCGGGATCGCGGACCAGCCTGAGGATCGATCGGGCGGTCACGCTCTTGCCACAGCCCGACTCGCCGACGATCCCCACGATCTCGTCCTCGCCGACGCTCAGCCGGACGCCGTCGAGCGCCTCGACGGTGCCGCGGTAGGTCTCGAACTCGGTCTCGAGCCCCGACACCTCCAGGAGCGCCTCGCCGTCGGTCGTCGTACCGGCCGCCGTTCGGGAGTACACCACACATCACTTGCCGATCCCACCTGTTAAAGCTGTGTGCCGCGTCCACGCGGCCCTCGCTCAGTCGTCGCCGGTCCGGTGGACCACGCGGCCGTCGAACACCGTCGCCGCGACCGCACAGTCCGCGACCGCCTCGGGCCCGTCGTAGGGGTCGCCGTCCAGCACGACCGCGTCGGCGACGTCGCCCGGACACAGCCGGCCGCGCTCGTCCTCGGCGAAGCCGGCGTGGGCCGCGCCGCGGGTGTAGGCCGTGACCGCCTCGTCGACCGACAGCCGCTGGCTCGCGTGGTCGGCCCCGACCGCGTGCTCGATCCCGTACAGCGGGCCGGGGGGCATCTTGTCGCTCCCGAACGCCAGGTCGACCCCCGCCGCGAGCACGTCGGCGAAGCGGTTGTTCTCCGCGAGCGCGTCCGCGCCCAGCCGGCGCTCGTACAGCCCGTCGGGGCGGGACCACCGCAGGAAGTTGGGCTGCATGCTCGCGACCACGCCGAGGTCGGCCATCCGCTCGATCGCCGCGTCGCTCGCGAGCTCGGCGTGTTCGATCCGCAGCCGTGGCTCGACGTCGTACTCGTCGGCGACCGCCTCGTAGCGGTCGAGCACCTCGTCGATCGCCGCGTCGCCGATGGCGTGGGTGGCGATCTGCTGGTCGGCGCGGGCGGCCTCGCGGAACCACGCCGCCAGCCGCTCGCCGTCGTTGACGAACAGGCCGTCCTCGCCCGAGTCGTCGACGAACGTGTCGTGGAGCTTGGCCGTGCCCGCGCCGATCGAGCCGTCGGAGAAGGTCTTGAGCCCGCCGACCCGGAGCCGGTCGTCGCCGAAGCCACTCGCCAGCTCGAGATCAGACAGCGAGCCCGCCTGCGTGGCGTGGACGTAGTAGGTGATCCGGAGGTCGAGCTCGTCGGCCCGCCGGGCGGCGTGGAGCGCGGCGTGACGGACGTTGCCGTCGTCCGGGAGCGGGGTCAGTCCCGCCATCGTCTGGACCGAGGTCACCCCCATGGCGTGGTAGCGCTCGGCCGCGGCCGCGAGCGCCCGCCGCAGCTTCGCCTCGTCGGGGTGGGCGGCGATCCGGACCGCGCCGACCGCGTCCTCGACCACCCGTCCGGTCGGGCGGCCGTCGGCCTCGATCACCTCCGACTCCACCCCCGAGAGGTCGACGCGCTCCAGCGCCGCCGTGTTCAGCCCCGCCGTGTGGCCGTCCACCCGGTAGGCGACGACCGGGTGGCGCTCGCTCACCGCGTCGAGCTCGTCGCGGGTCAGATACTCGCGCTCGCCGGCCGGCCACGTGCTCTCGTCGTAGCCAAAGCCGAGCACCCACCCCCCGGGCTCGGTGTCGGCGGCGTTGGCCGCGAGCGCGTCCAGCGCCGCCGCACGGTCGGCGGCCGCCGAGAGGTCGGTTTCGAGCGCCTGGATCCCGACCGCGAAGACGTGGGTGTGGGCGTCGACAAAGCCCGGCAGGACCGTCCGCCCGTCGAGCGCGAGCGTCGTCGGATCGCTCGCGGCCGCCCGACAGCCGTCGGCGTCGCCGACCGCCTCGACGCGGCCGTCCCGGAACAGCACCGCCGAGGCCGTCGTCCGGTCGTCGTCGAGCAGGCGCACGGTGCCGCCGTGGAGGAGGAGCTCGTCGTGGTCGCGGGCGTGGGTCGTGGACACGACTCGCAGCGGGGCGGCCGGGCGATTAACTCTGCCGGCGCGGGTGGCTCGCCCGACGCGACGCGCGCCGGAGCCGTCCTGCCGGGGCGTCCGCCGTCGGCGGTCTCGTGGGCCCCGCCCGACGGCGGGGGCCCGACTCTCGTCCGGAGAGTCGACGGGCGGATTCATCTGACCCCCTGCCGTACCCGGGGCCGTGAGCCTCGACCTCCACGACTCGCTCGAGGGCCAGGTGGCGCTTGTCACCGGCGCGAACCGGGGCATCGGCGCGGCGCTCGCTGACGGGCTGGTCGAGTTCGGCGCGACGGTCTACGCGGGCGCCCGGTCGCCGGCCGAGGTCGACGACGGCGACCGCCGGCCGGTCCGAATCGACGTCACCGACGAGACGACGGTGACGGCCGCGCTCGACCGGATCGTCGACGAGGCCGGCCGGCTGGACGTGCTGGTGAACAACGCCGGCGTCTACGGGCCGGGCGCGGCGGTCGGTGGCACCGACGTCGACGGGCTGGACCGGACGCTCGATACGAACCTTCGCGGGCCGTTCCTCTGTGCCCGGAGGGCGCTCTCGCCGTTGCTCGAGCGTCCGGGCGGGCGGGTGGTGAACGTCTCCTCGCGGGCCGGGCAGCTCGCCGACGCCTCGGGGGGCGATCACGCCGCCTACCGGATCTCGAAGGCCGGGCTGAACGCGCTGACGGTCGCGCTCGACGGCGCCTACGGCGACCGGGGGCTGCTGGCGAACGCCTACTGCCCGGGCTGGGTCCGGACCGACATGGGCGGGCCCGAGGCCGACCGCAGCCCCGCCGAGGGGGCCGACACGGGGCTGTTTCTCGCCCGCCTCCGGCCGGGTGGCCCCGGCGGCGGGTTCTGGGCCGAGCGCGAGCGCATCGAGTGGTAGCGACGGGCGATAGGTTCAACCCGCTCGGCCCGAACGTGTCGGTATGAGCCACGATCACGCGACCGCCGCGCTTGCGCTGACGCTCGCGCTCGTCGTCGGGGCCGGGGCGGCCGGCGCCGGCGGCCTCCCCGAGATCGGCAGCCTCGCCGAGCTCCGGGCGCTGCTGGAGGCCCTGCTCGATCTGCTCGACGGCCTCGCCGCGACGGCCTAGGGCCCCCGCAGCGACTCCACGGGGTCGGCGTCGGCCGCCCGCCACGCGGGGTAGGCGCCGCTCGCGAGGCTAACGGCGACGCCAAAGCCAAACGCGAGCGCGAGATAGCCCGCCACCCGGAGGTTCGCCACCGTCGCGAGGCCGACCTCGGGCACGCCGAGATAGAGCGCCGCGGCGACGAGGACGCTGAGCGCGACCCCGAGGCTCGCGCCGGCGACGCCCAACAGCGCCGCCTCGGCCAGGATCGTCCGGAGGACGGCCCGGCGTCTGACGCCGACGGCGCGCAACACCCCGATCTCGGCCCGGCGCTCGTTGACGCTCATCAACATCACGTTGAGGATGCTGACCCCGGCGACCAGCAGGGAGACGGCGCCGACCGCGATCAGAAAGGTGTTGAGCAGCGCGAAAAAGCGCCCGATCCGCTCGATGATCGCCGAGAGCTCGAGGACGTTCACCCGCTCGACCCGGGCGTTGAGCGAGGCGCGCACCTTCGTCGCCACCTCGCCGGCCGCGGCGGCGGAGTCGGTCCGGACGACGACCTGGTTGGCGCCGTCGGCGCGGAAGACGTCCGGCGGGAGCAGGACCGCGCCGTCGGGCGCGACCGGCGAGACGGTGTCCTGGGGGGCGAGCACCGCGACGATCCGGTAGCGCCGGTCCTCGATCGTCACGGTACGACCGACGCCGACGCCCAGCTCCTCGGCCACGGTGGCGCCGAGCACGGCCCCCCGGCGGTGGCGGCCGGGCAGTTCGCCCTCGGCGGCGGTAAAGAGGAGCCGCGGCCGGTCGACGCCGTAGAGCGTGGCGAACGTCTGGCGCTCGCCCCGGCTGACAACCGACGCACCCCGGGTCAACGGCACCACGTCGGCGTCGCCCGCGGCCCGCCGGATCCGGCCGATCCCGCGGCGGTCGATGCTGCGCTCGCCCGCCTCGGGGTTGGGCGTCACCACCACCTGGTTGCCGAGTCCGGCGAACGAGTCCGCCGCCGTCAGCTGGATGGTCGTCCCGAGGATGCCGAGCGTGGCGACCGCGAACACGCCGATGACGATGCCGAGCGCGGCGAGGCCGGTCCGCAGCCGGTTGCGCGCCAGGTTGCGCCGCGCGAGCACGAGCGCCGGCCGGCCGCGGCCGCCGAGGCTCGTCGCTCCCCGTCCGCGTCCGGCTCGGGCGGCCGCGTCGACGCTCGCGCCGGGGCCGGCGTCCGATCCCGGCGGCTCGTCGCTCATCGCCGGCGCCGCCAGACGGCGTAGCCCGCCGCCGAGGCCGTCGCGACCAGCCCGACCGCCAGCGCGGCGGCCGCGGCGGTCGTCGCTCCGCCCCCGTCTCCGCTCTCGCCGCCGCCGGCCCCCGAGGCGGGCGGCGGGAACCGGACGGTCCGGCGTTCGATCGCGCCGTCGACCCGGTACTCGAGATCGACCGCCAGCGCGTCGATCCGGCCGGTCTGTCGGGCGGTCAGCTCGAAGGGCGCGAAGTCACTGCCCGCCATCCGGCCGACGAAGTAGCTGCGCTGGGGGTAGGCCGGCGTCACGTTGCGGGCCGTGCCGACCCCGAGGACGACGCCGGTCACCTCGCCGCGGCCGACGTTGACCGCGTTGCCCGTGAGCCGGACGCGGCCGTCCGAGACGGTCACGTCCACGTCGGAGAGACGAACCTCGCCGATCCGGGGCCGGTAGTCGAGGCGCGCGCTCGTCGTCTCGTGGCGGACGCCGGCCCGGTAGCCCACCTCGAAGGTGACCGGCCCGTGCGCGCGGACCCGTCCGAGATCCACCTCGACGGCGCCGGACTCGCCGGGTGCGAGCGGGCCGTCGAGGCGGACCCGCGGCAGGCTCGCGTTCGCCGTCCGCGGCGTGATCACCGCGTCGCGGACCCGGACGGTGCCGAAGTTGGTCAGGGTCAGCTCGAAGCGGGTGGTCTCGGCCGTCTCGTCGGCCGGCTCGGTCGTCCGGCTCCCCCCGCCGACGATCCCCGCCAGCCCGCCGCCGTCGTCGGCCGGCTCGGGTCGGACCCGCGAGATCTCGACCCCGAGATCGGGCCGGTAGGGCGCGACGGCGAGTGGCACGGTCTCCGTGCGAACCCGCTCGGTGCCCGACGCCGTGGTGTAGCCCACGTCCAGCCGGACGGTCCGTTCGCCGGCCGTCCGCGGGACGACGGTGAGGTTGACGACGCGGGTGGCGCCGGCGGCGAGGCTGGGCACGGCCCGCCGGTCGCGGCCGTCGAGGGTCGGGATCGTCCCGTTGATCGCGACCACCACGTCCCGCATCGGCGCGGTCGTGGGGTTGCCGAGCGCGATCCGGAGCCGGGTCGGGGAGTCGACCGCCGCGTCGGCGACGGTGACGGTCGCGCGGGGTGGCGCGCGCTCGATCGCGACCGGTACGGGTCTGGTGACGGTCACCGACTCGCCGTCGGTGTCGGTGGCCTCGATCCGGAGGGTGAGCGTCCGGTCGCCCGCCTCGGGGAACCGGGTCGCGAGTGGCACCGCCAGCGTGTCCCCGGCCGAGAGCGAGCCGAGGCCGGTCGCCGCGGCGAGCACCCGCCCCGAGGGCGAGCGCAGCGCGACCCGATCGACGGTCGCGGCGGCGGCGCTCCCGCCCGAGTTCCGGACCGTCGCGGTGACGGTCACCTGCTCGTCGACCGTCGGCGTCCCCGGCGCGACGGTCACGTCCGAGACGGCGATCCGGGCGTCGGGCACGTCGGCGACGGCCACGGCCGGGAGGACGAGCGGGAGGGCGAGGACGAGCGACAGGCCGACGGCGAGGACTGCGCCGCGATGCATGTCCGCCCACGGGCGCGGGCGAGTAAATGCCTGCCGCCGGTCGCGTCGCCCGTCGTCCGCGCAGGGACGCGACGCCTACCCGTCGTGTTCGAAGGTCTGGATCTCGAGGTTCCGGCCGTCGGGGTCGCTCGCGAGAAAGCGGTAGATCTCGTACTCGGCCGAGTGGGTCGGCTCGTCGTCGGTCACGTCGGCCAGCGCCTCGTAGGCGGCGTCGACGCCCGCGCGGTCGGGGTAGGTGAGCGTCAGGTAGCCACAGTCGTCGGTGTACGAGCGGTCACAGAAGCCAAAGCGAAAGGCCCCGTGCTCGAAGATGGTGCAGTCGGTCTGCTCGTGCCAGACCGTCGCGTCCGTGCGCTCGCGGTAGAACGAGACCACCTCGTCGTGGCGCTCGGAGCCGTAGAAGACGACGCCGTTCATCGCCCGCCCCCGCCTCCGTCCGTCACGTGGCCGCGGTCCGTGGCTGATCGTGTCACGGGCCACGGTCTCGGGGACCGAACATAAACGCCACGCCCGAGGGCGGTCGGGACCGGGGGAACGCTTAGGAGGCCGCCGCCACCGCGGGGGGCATGGACAGAGCCACCGCGGAGCCACGCGTCGACGCGATGCCCGGCGATCGGGCGGCCGAGTGGGCCGCCCGCCACCGCTCGACGGCCGCGACGACGACCTACGTCTACGACTTCGTCTGGGACCACACCGCCCCCGCCGCGGGTCCGTTCTGTACCGACGTCGACGGGAACGTCCTGCTCGATTTCACCAGCCACGTCGGTGCCGCGCCGCTGGGCTACGACAACCCGAAGATTGTCGAGCCGATGGCGGCGTTCGACCTCGTCGACCCGATCAAGATCGCGGGCCAGGACTTCTACGCCCGGGCGGGGACCGACGACGAGCCCGCCGTCCCCGGGCCGACGGAGCTGATGGAGCGTCTGACCGAGGCGACGAGCCACTACGGGATGGACACCGTCTTCCTCTCGAACAGCGGGGCCGAGGCGGTCGAGAACGGGCTGAAAATCGCCTACGACCACACGGGCGCCGACCACGGTCTCACCTTCCAGGGCGCCTTCCACGGCCGGACGCTCGGCGCGCTCTCGCTCAACCGGTCGAAGGGCGTCTACCGCCGCGACTTCCCCGAGATCGCGGGCGTCCACGACGTGCCCTTCTGCGCCGACCGGGGCTGTACGCCCGAGCGCTGTGGCTGTGGCTTCTTCCGCGACGATCCGGACGTGGGCTCGGCGCTGCGGCGCGCGCTCGACCCGAAACGGGGCTATCTCGACCCCGACGACGTGGCCTACCTGATCCTCGAGCCGATCCAGGGCGAGGGCGGCTACAACTTCCCCAGCGAGGCGTTCGCCGCCGAGGTCGCGGCCGTCGCCGACGAGTTCGACCTGGTGGTGATCGCCGACGAGATCCAGTCCGGCGTCGGCCGCACCGGCGAGATGTGGGGTGTCGACCACTACCCGATCGAGCCGGACGTGATCACCTGCGCCAAGGCGCTCCGCGTGGGCGCGACGGTCGGCCGGGAGGCGGTCTTTCCCGACGAGCGGAGCCGCATCTCCTCGACCTGGGGTGCGGGCGACCTGCTCTCCTCGCTGCAGGGCGCGCTCACCCTCGACGCGATCCGCGAGCACGACCTGCTCGCCAACGCCGTCGAGCGCGGGCGCTCGATCCGCGAGCGCCTGGCCGACGCCGACCTCGACGGGGTCTCCGACGTCCGGGGGAAGGGGCTGATGATCGCGCTCGACCTGCCCTCGCCCGAGCGCCGGGACGACGTGGTCGCGGCGGCGCTCGAACACGGCCTGCTCACACTGGCCTGTGGCCACCGGACCGTCCGGCTGCTCCCCCCGCTCGACCTCACCGAGCGCGAGGCCGGGCTGGGGGTCGATCTGCTCGCCGAGGCGGTCGAGGCGACCGGGTAGGCCGGTCGCGGGCGGCGACC
>CAZMLQ010000092.1:0-7133 GCA_964567195.1 uncultured Haloferacaceae archaeon
CCCGTAGGGGATCCTGGGTTCGAATCCCAGCCCTCGCACTGGTCGCGACGACGGCCCGGACCGACGGACCCGTCGGTCGTGAATCGGTCGAAAGGCGAGCGGCCGGAAAGAGTGGCCGCTGCCGCCCTGAGTTGGTCCCCGCTGACGCTTCGGCCCTCCAAGACGAAGCGTCACGTGGACGAAACACCGCGGCGAACATAAACGTACCGCAGACGGCAAGCGTCGGAAACGGATCGTTTTAGCCCGTCGCCTCCCTCCCGACGGACATGAGCGAGGTCGAGGCGCGGATCGAGCGGGCCTTTCGCGACGAGACGGCGTTCGAGCCGGTCGCGGGCGAGACGGGCGTCTACGAGGCGACGAGGGCTGCGTTCGACGCGCGGGTGGCGGCCGCCGGCCGGACCGACGGGCGGGCGGCGTTCGACGTGACCGTGGCCGCGCCGACGCTGTCGGCCGCGACCGCCGACGAGGTGGCCGAGGTGGTCGAGACCGGCTGGTTCGAGACGTTCGAGCTCCGGGTGGCCGACGTGGGCGGCGTCCTCCGGGCCGACCGGGAACTCGCGCCCGCCGCCCGGCGAACGGACGACCGGGTGGTGGTCGAGTCGACGTTCGCGGATCTCGATCCGCGCCGCGGGGTCGCCGACGCGCTGGCGCTGATCAACTTCGTCGAGGGGACCTACGTCCAGGGGATCGTGCCCGGCTACGAGTACGAGGGTGCGGTCGCGGAGGTCGTCGCGTCGGCCCGCCGGGCCGGGGGGAGCGGCGGCGGCGGCGACGGCGACGGGATCGGCGGCTGAGCGCGGACGCCCTCGCTACCCCATCGCGATGTAGGTCTGGGTGCTCTCGACCCCGTCGACGGCCGCGAGCCCGTCGCCGACCACCTCGTGGACGGCGGCGGGCGAGTCGACGTCGACCTTCACCACGAAGTCGACGTCGCCCGCGACGACGTGGGTGCTCGTCACGCCCTCGATCGCGGCCATGGCCTCGCGCATCGGCTCGACGTCGCCGGTGGCGGCCTTGATCATGACGTAGGCGACGACCATCTACGCGGCCTCCACGTCGGCGTCGACGCCGCCCAGTTCGCCCACGAGCAGCCGGCGGACGTCCGCGAGCGCCTCGAACTCGACCAGCACGGCCAGGCGGTCGCCGGCCTCCAGCGAGTCGTCGGGCAGGGGGATCCGCATCGACGCGCCGCGCTTGCCGAACGCGAGGATCCGGGCGCGGGCGGGCAGGGCCACCTCGTCGATGGTGTAGCCGTGCATCGGCGAGTCCTCGACGACGGTGACGAGGATCACCTGGAGGTCCTGGGCCACGTCGGCGATGGCCTGGATGTTGCCACCCAGGAGGGCGTTTTTCGCCCCGATCGCGCCCAGGCGCTCGGGGTAGACGATCTCGTCGACCTCGTCGGCGTACTTGCGGTACATCTCCTCGCGGTAGTCCTCGTCGATCCGCAGCACGGTCCGACAGCCGTGGTGTTTGCCGATCATGCAGGCCGCAAAGTTGGCGTTGAGGTCGCTGGTGAGCGCGCCGACCGCGTCGGCGTCCTCGACGCCCGCGGCCTCGAGGGTCGCCTCGTGGGAGCCGTCACCCTCGACGACCTCGAAGCCGTCGGCCCGGGCGCGCTCGGCGCCCGCCTCCGTGCGCTCGACGACGACCACGTCGTGGCCCTCCTCGCGCAGCACCCGCGCGACGCGGAGCCCGACCCGGCCGGCGCCGACGATGACGAGTCGCATGGCCGCTCTTACGCTACCCGGGTCGAAAAGGTTTCGCGCGGGAACGCTTTTGCCCCGGCCCGGCGTACGGCGAGCCATGGTGTACGCCTTCGTCATGATCGAGACCACGCCGGGGGGCAGCGAGGCCACCGCCGAGGCGGTCCGGGCGGTCGACCGGGTCGTCGAGGCCCACGTCGTCGCCGGCGAGTACGACGTCATCGCGGAGGTCGAGGCCCCCGAGGTCTACGACGTGCTCGGCACGGCCGCCGACGGCATCCGGGCGCTCGAAGGCGTCGTCGACACCCGGACCTACATCGCGATGGGGTAGCGGGCGTCTCGGTCGTCGGTCGTCAGCCGCCGTCCGGCGCGGCCCCGCCGAGGTAGAGCCGCCGGACCTCGCCGTCGGCGAGCAGCTCGTCGGCGGGCCCGGCGAGTTCGACGATCCCGCCGTCCATCACGTAGCCCCGGTCGGCCGCCTCCAGCGCCCGCCGGGCGTTCTGCTCGATCAGCAGGAAGCTCGTTCCGTCGGCGTTGAGCGCGTCGATCCGGTCGAACACCCGGTCGACGATCCTGGGGGCCAGCCCGAGCGAGGGCTCGTCGAGCAAGAGCAGGTCGGGCTCCATCACCAGCCCGCCGGCCATCTCGAGCATCTGCTGTTGGCCCCCCGAGAGGGTCTTTGCCTTCTCGGCGCGCTTCTCGCGCAGGACCGGGAACCGGTCGTACACCCGCTCGATCCGGTCGGCGGGATCGTCGAGCGGGTAGCCGCTCATCTCGAGGTTCTCGGCGACGGTCATCTCGGGGAAGGTCGAGCGCCCCTGGGGGACGTAACAGAGCCCGCGGTCCAGTAGCTCGTCGGGATCGGCACCGGTGATGTCGCTCCCGTCGAACTCGACCCGTCCCGCGTCGGGATCGAGCAGGCCGAACAGCGTCCGGAAGGCGGTGCTCTTGCCGGCGCCGTTCGAGCCGACGACCGCGACCACCTCGCCGCGCTCGACCGCGAGGTCGACCCCGTGGAGCACCTCGCCGCCGTCGTAGCCGGCCCGGAGACCGGTCGCGTCGAGGAGACTCACGAGCCGAAGTACGCCTCCACGACCCGGTCGTCGGTCCTGACCTCGGCCGGCGGGCCCGAGGCGATCGGTCGGCCGGCGTCCATCACCACCAGGCGGTCGCACAGCTCCGACATCAGCCGGACGTTGTGCTCGACGAGCAGGAAGGTCTTGCCCGCCGCGCGGAACTCACGGACGTACTCCACCAGCCGGTCGGCCAGCGCGGGGTTGACCCCTGCCATCGGCTCGTCGAGCATGATCAGCTCCGGCTCGGGGTGGGTGAGCAGCGCCGCCGCGAACGAGAGGAGCTTGCGCTGGCCGTACGAGAGCGCGCTCGCCGGCGCGTCGGCCACCCCGGCCAGCTCGACGGTCTCGAGGAGCTCGGCCACGGCCTCGGGATCGCTCTCGGCCCCGCCGGCCGCCCCGGCCGCGGCGCGGACGGTCGCGCCGACGCCCTTGTCCTGTGCGGCAAACAGGAGGTTCTCGCGCACGCTCAGCTCGTCGTAAACCCGGACCTGCTGGAAGGTCCGACCGATCCCGGCGTCGGCCACCGCGTCCGGGCGCGCGCCGGTGATGTCCTCGCCGTCGAAGCGGACCCGGCCGGCGTCCGGGGCGAGTCGGCCGGTGACGAGGTTGAACGTCACCGTCTTGCCCGCGCCGTTGGGGCCGGCGAGCCCGAGAATCTCGCCCGGCTCGACCGCGAAGCTGGCGTCGTCGACGGCGGTGACGCCGCCGAAGGACTTCGAGAGCCCGTCGAGTTCGAGCAGCGCCATCTACTCACCCCCCGTCTCCGGTCCGGTCTCGCGGCGGTCGGCGAGGTGGTCGCGCAGCCGGCCGGCCACGCCCTCGGGCGCCCAGATCACGATACCGACGAGGAGCAGCCCGAACACCAGCAGGCGAGCGTCGCCCAGGATCCGGGTGAGCTCGGGCAGCGGGACGAACACCAGCGGGCCGACGACGCTGCCCGCGACGACGCCCGAGCCGCCGACGATCAGCATGACGAGCATCTCCGCCATGTACTGGATGGTGAAGTTGTTCGGCCCGATCACCCCCTGGTAGGAGGCGAACAGCCCGCCGGCCAGCCCCGCGATGGCGCCCGAGCAGGCGAACGCGACGATCTTGTACGGCATCAGCCACAGCCCCTGGGCCGCCGCGAGCTCCTCGTCCTCGCGGACCGCGACCAGCGAGCGCCCGAGCGGCGAGCCCAGCACACGGATCACCGCCGCCAGCACGACGACCACGGCGGCGAGCACGAGGTAGTAGTACGAGAGCCGGCCGTCGAGGACGCCAACTCCCGGGAGCGCGGGCCGCGGGATCCCGGTGACGCCGAACGGCCCCTGGGTGACGGGCACCCAGTTGAGCAGCGTGATCCGGATCAGCTCGCCCATCGCCAGGGTGACCAGCGCGAAGTAGTGTCCCCGGACGCGAAAGGCCGGCACCGCGAGCGCGGCGGCGACCCCGCCCGCGACGAGCGGGGCGGCCGCGAGCGCCGGCCAGACGCCGAGCCCGTGGCTCGTCGTCAGGAGCGCGGTCGTGTAGGCCCCGACCGCCCAGAGGCCGTGGTGGGCGAGCGAGAGATAGCCGGTGAACCCGAGCAGCAGGTCGAGCGAGAGCGCCAGCAACACGAACAGTCCGGCGGTGACCAGCACGTTGACGTGGTAGGTGGTCGGGAGCAACAGGGGGACGACGAGCGCGGCCACGAGCGCCAGCGCCGCCAGCCGACGGGGCTGGTCGGCCAGGCGGGCGGCCGCGTCGAGTCCGGCGCGGGCGGCGCTCACCGCTGCCACCCCCCGAGCAGGCCCTGCGGGCGAACCAGCAGGACGACCACCAGCAACACGAACGCGTAGGCGTCGCGCCAGCCACCCCCGCCGGGGACGAAGCCGGAGGCGAACGCCTCGGTCAGGCCGACGAGAACCCCCCCGACGAGCGCCCCCGTGACCGAGCCGAGCCCGCCGATGATGATGGCGGCGAACGCCTTCAGCATCGGGTGGAGCCCCATCACCGGCGAGAGCGAGAAGAGGGTGCCGTAGACGACCCCACCCGCGGCGCCGAACATCCCGCTCAGGGTGAATGTGGCGACGTTCACCCGGTCGGTGTCGATGCCGCGGATGCGGGCGGCCTCCTCGTTCTGTGCGGTCGCACGGATCGCCTTTCCGGTCTTGGTCCGGTAGAAGAAGGCCCACAGCCCGGCGAACATCGCGACCGCGAGGCCGACGGCGAACAGCCGCAGGTGCGAGACGAACACCCCGCCGTAGCTGAGCGTGGCGCTGCCGAACGGGTCGGGGATCGACCTGGGGACGCCGCCGAAGACGACGAGCGCACCGGCCTGGAACGCCAGCAACAGACCGAACGAGGCCATCATCGGGGCCAGCCCGCCGCGGTCGTACAGCGGACGAAAGACCGTCCGCTCGACCACGAGCGCCAGCGCCCCGACGAGCACCACCGCGATCACCAGCGCGACGGGGTAGGGAAGCGGCGTCCGCGTGAGCAGGAGAAAGCCCGCGTAGGCCCCGAACATGACGAACTCGCCGTGGGCGAAGTTGATCACGTCGAGGATGCCAAACACCAGCGTCAGCCCGACGGCGATCAACGCGTAGACGGCCCCGATCGTCAGCCCGTTCAGCAGCTGCTGGGCGACGAGACCGGGATCGACGGGGAGGACCGCCATCCGGTCAGGACTCCGCGAACGGGCCGGTGCGGACGTCGAGACTCCACTCCCCGTCGGCCGACCACTGTCCGAGCCCCGAGACGACCTCGGCCTGGTTGTTCTCGCCCCGGAACTCCAGCGTGAACTCGGGGTAGGGGAAGACGCCGGTCATCGAGGGCGAGCCCATCGCCTCCGTCAGCGGCTCGGGGTCGGTGCTGTCGGCGCGGGCCGCGGCGTCACAGACGAGATTCACCGCGTCGTAGGTCGGCGCGCCGATGTAGTTGGGCGAGACCTCGCCGTCGGTGAACGCCCTCAGGCTCTCGGCCCACGAGTTGACGTGGTCGACGGTCCCCCGGGCGTCGTTGGGGAAGGTCACCTCGACGTAGACGTCGTCGAGTGGGTCGCCCACCTTCTCGGGCATCTCCGGGACGCCGACCGGCCCCGTGCCCACGATCGTCTCGAAGCCAACCTGGCGGGCCTCGGGGATCATCAACTCGCCGTGGATCGGGTCGTTGATGACGAGATAGAGCGCCTCCGCGCCGCCGTTGCGGATCTTCTCGAGTTCGGTGAGAAAGGAGCGCTGATCGGGGTTGACCGCCTGCTGGGTGGTCGTCGTCACGCCTCTCTCCTCGAGGCGACCGGCGAACGTCTCCATCCGACCGACGCCGAAGTCGTTGTTCGGGCCGATCATCCCGATGGTGTCGACGTCCGTCTCCTCGGCGATGGCGCGGGTGATCCACTTCGCCCGGATGGTGTCGGTGTCCTTGTTCCGGAACATGTACTCGTGCCAGGCCGAGCCGGTGATCTTCTGGTTCACCGAGACAGACGTGATCTGTGGCACCTGCTTTGACTTCGAGACCTCCATGATCGCGAGGGTGGTCGTCGAGGACATCGCGCCGAGCATCACGGAGACCCCGTCGCTGTCGACCAGTCGCTCGGCCGCACTGACCCCCACGTTCGGCTTGGACTCGGTGTCGTAGGCGACGTAGTCGACCTCCCTGGTCGAGCCGCCGGCGTCGATCCCACCCCCGTCGTGGACGACGTTCCCGTCGCCGTTGATCTGGTCGATGGCGAGCTCGATGTTCTCCTCGTAGAACGACCACAGCGTCGAGAGCGGTCCGGTCTTGGGACCGAGCACGCCGATGGTGAACGTGTCGCCGCCGCCGCCGGGCACCGCGCCCGAACAGCCCGCGAGTCCGGTCAGGCCGGCCACCCCCGTGGCGCCGGTCGCCCGGACGAACTGGCGTCGTCGCATGTGAATCGTTGTGATATCACGGAAATGCGCCACTTCAACCCAACGATGGCGGGCCCCGAAGCGACACGGCCAAGCCGGCGGCCGCCCTACGCGGGGTATGGTCGTCGAGTTCGTCCTGACGGCGCTCGTACTCGCCGCCCACACCCTGCTCGCGGCCGTCGTCACCCGCTATCTGCGCCTGCGGATGCGGACCGACTGGGGGACCGCGGTCTACGTCCTCCTGCTCGTCCCCGTCCTCCTGGTGGCCGCGACGCTCGTCACGGGACAGCTCCCGCTCGTCCCGCTCGGGAGCCCGGTCGTGGTGCTCGCGGTCATGGTCGGCGTCCCGCTCGCGCTCGGGGTGGCGGTCGACGTGCTCTACGTCACCCCGCCCGAGGAGTACGAGCTCCCACGGCCCCGGTCGGGCTCGTAGGTGTCGGCGTCGGCGAGGCGCGAGCGCCCGCCTCGCCTCGTCGACCGACGACAGCCTCGCCTCG
>CAZMLQ010000092.1:7233-9461 GCA_964567195.1 uncultured Haloferacaceae archaeon
CGCCTCGTCGACCTACGACAGCCTCGCCTCGATCGCCTCGCGCGCGCGATCGCGAACCGTTTCGGGTGGGGCGGTCGCGTCGAGCCTGACGAACCGGTCGGGCTCGGCCGCCAGCAGGCGCTCGTAGCGCTCGGCGACCGCCGCCAGCCGGTCGGCGCGCTCGAACTTGTCGGCGGCGTCGCTGCGCTTGGCCGCCCGCTCGGCCGGGAGGTCGAGATAGAGTGTGAGGTCGGGCGGGCGCGAGACCGGCGCGTGGAGCGCGCGGACGTACTCGAACGGGTCGGTGTCGGCCGCGACGGCGTCGGCGGCGTCGAGTGCGGCCGCTTGGTAGGCGATCCGCGAGTCCGAGTAACGATCCGAGACGACCAGCCGGCCGTCGGCGAGCGCCGGTCGCACCACCCGCGCGAGGTGGGCGGCGTGGTCGGCCGCGTAGAGGAACAGTTCGGCCACCGGATCGGCGTCGTCGTCGGCCAGCGACCGCGCGACCGCCTCGCCGTACCACGAGTCCGTCGGCTCGTGGGTGTGGACCGCGTCGGGGTAGGCCGACGCGAGCGCCGCCGCGAGCGTGCTCTTGCCGCTCCCGTCCAGGCCCTCCAGGGTGACCAGCACGACCGACGTGGGGTGGGCCGGGTACGTCTGCCTGTCGCTCGCGGGGCGGCCCGGGCGGGCGGTCACGGTAGCTTTAGGTGCCGGCGACCGGACGCTCGGGCATGCGCGTACTCGTCGTCGGCGGGAGTGGCTTCGTCGGGCGCCACCTGTGTCGCGAGCTTCGCGACCGGGGCCACTCGGTCACGGCGCTCTCGCGAACGCCGGGCGACGGCGACCTGCCCGCCGGCGTGGCCAAGGCGATGGGCGACGTGACCGCCTACGACTCGATCGCGAGCGCGTTCGAGGGGGCGGACGCGGTCGTCAACCTCGTCGCGCTCTCGCCGCTGTTCAGGCCGCGTGGCGGCGACGAGATGCACGACCGGGTCCACCGCGTCGGCACCGAGAACTGCGTGCGCGCCGCGCGCGAGGCGGGCGTCGACCGGTTCGTCCAGATGAGCGCACTCGGCGCCGACCCCGACGGCGAGACGGCCTACGTCCGGGCGAAGGGCCGGGCCGAGGCGGCCGTGCGCGACTCCGGGCTGGACTGGACGATCGTTCGTCCCTCGGTCGTCTTCGGCGACGGCGGCGAGTTCGTCCCGTTCACCCGGAAGCTGGCGCCGCCCTTTCTCACGCCGCTCCCGGGCGGGGGCCGGACCCGCTTCCAGCCGATCTGGGTCGGCGACCTGGTCCCGATGCTGGCCGATATCGTCGCGGACGAGCGCCACGCCGGCAAGACCTACGAGTTCGGCGGGCCCGAGGTGCTGACGCTGGCCGAGGTGGCCGAACTCGCCCACGGGGCGCTCGGCCGGCCGGTCACCGTCGTGCCGGTGCCGATGGCGCTGGCGAAGGTCGGGCTGTCGGCGCTCGGCGCGGTGCCGGGCGCGCCGATGGGCCCCGACCAGTACCGGTCGCTCCGGTTCGACAACACGACCGACCGGAACGCGATCGAGGCGTTCGACCGCTCGCCGGCGGACCTGCGGACCCTCGAGGCGTACCTCGCCGCCGCCGACGGGTAGCCGACGCCCGTCGGACGGCCGTCGGACGGCGCGACCGGCCAGACCGCTCGCGCTCGCGCTCGCGTCGCCCGACGGCGGCGGGGACGCGGGGAGACGGTCACAAGGCTTATCCCCGTTTTCGACGTGCCTGCGGGTAATGAGGAGGGTACCGGACAGATGAAACTCGCGATGATCGGCTTCGGCCAGGCCGGCGGGAAGATCGTCGACAAGTTCCTGGAGTACGACGAGCGCACGAACAGCGAGATCGTGCGCGCGGCCGTCGGCGTCAACACGGCGAAGGCCGATCTGATGGGGCTGGAGCAGATCCCCTCGGAGAACCGGGTGCTGATCGGCCAGTCCCGGGTGAAAGGCCACGGCGTCGGCGCCGACAACGAGCTCGGCGCCGAGATCGCGGAGGAGGACATCGACGAGGTCCAGGGCGCGATCGACTCGATCCCGGTCCACGAGGTCGACGCCTTCCTGGTCGTCGCCGGGCTCGGCGGCGGCACGGGCAGTGGCGGCGCGCCGGTGCTGGCGAAACACCTCAAGCGGATCTACACGGAGCCGGTCTACGGGCTGGGCGTCCTGCCGGGCAGCGACGAGGGCGGCATCTACACCCTCAACGCCGCCCGGTCGTTCCAGACG
>CAZMLQ010000093.1:0-9110 GCA_964567195.1 uncultured Haloferacaceae archaeon
CTCCTCGACGGCGTAGTCGTCCCACTCGTTGAGGTCGTACTCCAGGTAGGCCTCGGCGACGTCGAGCCCGTCGATCTCGAAGTCGTCCTCGACCTCGGCGACCTCCTTGACCGTGACGAGAACCTTCATCGACGGCCGCTAGCGCTACGCCGAGCTAAACGCTTTCGGAACCCCCCGCGGGCTACCCGTCGTCGCCGGGCAGGGAGATCAGGTTCTCGCGGCCGAGCCGGAGCTTGTCGATCCGGTCCTCGTCGGCCATCGACGAGAGCAGCTGCGAGACCTTCGCGTCCGACCAGCCGGTCTCCTCGACGATGCTCGCCTGCTTCATCCGGCCGCCGTTCGCGCGCAGGAGCCGCTCGACGCGCTCCTCGTCCGAGAGCAGCTCCACGTCGACCGCGTCCCCGTCCTCGCTCTCGCCCTCGTCGCCGTCGTCGCCCTCGACCGGCCCCGCCCCGGTGCCGGCCCCCGCCTCCGGCCCGCCCGCCACGCCGTCCGCGGCGTCCGCGGCGTCCGCGTCCGTCCCGGCGCCGGCGGGTGGCTCTCCGGCCTCGGCCGCCGGGTCGGCGTCGGTCTCGGTCCCGGCGTCGGCCCCGCCGGATCGGTCGGGCTCTCCGGTCCCCGCGGCGGGCCGGCCGCCGTTGCTGGTCGGTGTCGGCCCCGACCCCGGCCGGCGCCGGAGGTAGAGCGCCGCCCCGACGACGACCGAGCCGACGACGACCGCGCCGGCGATCAGCGCCCAGGGGACGTCCCCGCCGTCGCCGCCGGTGTCGGCCGCGCGGTAGGTGATCGAGAGGCTCCCCTCGACCCGCGCCGGCCCCTCGATCACGACCGAGTTGTTCCGGAGTTCGAACGCGGGCGCGTCCGACTCGACGACCCCGTAGCCATCGGGCGTCCGGAGCACGAGCGTCTGGCCGGGCTCGAGCGAGCCGATCCAGGTCCGGTTGCCGGGCAGGAGCACCGCGTCGTCCAGCCGGAGGGTCTGCTCGTCGGTCCGGACGAGCATCGCGCTCCACCGGAACCGGAGGGTGACCGCGCCGACGCCGTCGTCGATCCGGCTCGTGCGCGAGACGTTGCCGACGCGCATCCGGCGGTCGGTTGCGGCCGACGCCTCGCGGGCGACGTTGCGAAAGAGGTCGGCGGTCGGCCCGGCGTCGGTCTCGCCCGCCCGGTAGGCGTCGGCGTAGCGCTCGAACGCCGTCCGCTCGTCGGCCGTCTCGAGCGTGTAGGCGACGGTGACGGTCCACGTCGCGCTCCGGTTCGCGTGGAGGTTGACGGTCACGGTGGTGTTCGCCGGCTCGGAGAGCCGGGGCTGTCCGTGGCCCGCGTCGCCGGCGGGGTCGATCGCCGGCGCCGGGCCGGGCCCCGCCACCGCGACCGTGACCGGGGCCACGAGCGCCGTCAGGACCGCGAGGAGGGCGAGGAGCCGGGGGACGCTCCGCATCGTTGTCGAGCATCACGTCGCCCCCGCAAAACGCTTTCCATCCCCCAGCCAACGTCCTGAGGACCGAACGCCCGGATTCAACCGGCCGTCACACGACCCCGTCCCTTTTAGCCCGTGGTGGTGTAGACGGGCGCGATGCGAGCCCTCCACCTCGTCCTCGCCGTCGCGCTCGTCGTCCCCGCGGGGGCGCTCGGGGGCGTGGCGGCCGACGCGGGCGCCCCGGCGGCCGACGCGTCCGCCCCGGACGCGACCCCCGTGCGAGCCGACGCCGGTGACGCTCCCGCGCAGGTCGGCGGTGGCGTCCTGCCGCCCGCCCCGCCGGGGACGGTCCACGCCCTCGGTCTCCAGCCGAACGCGACCAACCGCACGGACGTCCACGGAACCCACGTCGATCTGGGCCCGGCGCTTGGCTTCGAGACGGCGTCGTCGAGCACCGAACTCGAGACGCTCCGGGCCGTCGAGCGGATCGACGCCGCCGACGGGACGCCCGCCGCCACGAGACGGCTCCGGACCGCGCTGACGGCCATCGAGAACCGCGCCGACGGGCTCGGCCGGACACAGCGCGAGGCCTTCGACGCCTACCTCGCGAACGAGACGACCAGCCGGGCGCTCCTGGTCCGGCTGGCCCGCGTCGACCGGACCGCCCGGTCGCTGACGGACCGACGCGACCGGCTGGTCGCACTCGCCGGGGAGCGCGGGATCGAGCTCGACGACCGCCGGCTCGCCGCCCTCGAGCGCGAACTCGAGGTCTACACCGGCCCGGTCAGGGCGCGCGCGGCCGCCGTCCTCGGCGGCTCGGCCGACTTCGGCCGGTTCTACGTCGGGGCGACCGACCGGGCGGTGGTGCTCGCCACCCTGACCGACGAGGCCTACCTCCGCGAGGGCTACCGGGGCGATCTCCGCCGGACCGGCCGGACGGAGCTCAGCGAGGGGGCGGCCTACAACACGGTCGCCCGGGCCTACCCGAACGTCTGGGCGGAGCGCCGCGAGACCTCGTTCGCGGCCGCCGGCGGCGCCGCGGTCGTCCGGGTCGGCTACGACCGCGGCACGCTCGCCGCCTCCGTCGCGGCCGGCAACGGCCGGGTGTTCGCCGACGTCCACCGCCAGCGTCTCGACGAGGCCACCACCGACGCCACCGTCTCGAACGCCCGCGACGGCCTCCGGCTCACGATCAACCGCTCGTACGCCGGCGGTCCGCTCCGGGTCCGCGTGGTCGACGAGGCGGGGAACACCGTCGACGCCGGCGTGACCGTCGGGCCGGCCGGCGGGCGCAGCGTCAGCGTCGGACGGACCGGCTCGGACGGCTCGCTCTACGCGCTCACGCCCGGCGACCGCTTCACCGTCGTCGCCATCCGCGACCAGTCGGTGGTCTTTCTCACGGTCGATCCCCTCACCACGCCCCAGCCCGACGCCTCGAGCCGGGGCTGACCGGGCCGGTCCCGGGGCCGTCACTCTTCTGTGATGGGGCGGGCACCGCTCCCGTGTCCGTCCCGACCGACGACCCCGACCGGCCCGCCACGGCCGCCGGCTCCGCCCGTGGCCGCGGCCACGCCGGCGCCGTTCCGGTCTCGCTCGCCGTCGCGGTCGTCCTCGGGGTGGCGGTCGCCGCGGCCGCGGTCGGCGCACTCCCCGCCGACCGGCCGACGCTCGCGCTGACACTCGCCGCCGACGCGGGCGAGGACCGGCTCGTCCTCCGGCACCGGGCCGGCGATCCGGTCGCGGTCGGGCGGCTCACGCTGACCGTCCGGATCGACGGCCGGCCACTCGCCCACCAGCCCCCGGTCCCCTTCTTCGCCGCCCGGGGTTACCGGTCGGGACCGACCGGCCCGTTCAACGCCGGCGGCGACACGGTCTGGGAGCCGGGCGAGCGCGCCGGTCTCGGGCTGGCGGGGACGAACCGGCCGACGCTGGAGCCGGGGAGCCGGGTGGTGGTGGTCGTCGGCCTCGACGGCCGGCCGGTGGCCAGGCTGACGGCCCGGGCGCGGACCGCCGCGCGCACCCGCGCCGGCGCGGCGACCACGCGGCGAGACGCCGGTTCCCGGGGCGACCGGGCGGGGGAGGAGTCAGACCGGCGAGACGCCGGTTCCCGGGGCGACCGGGCGGGGGAGGAGTCAGACCCGCGCGGGCTCGCGGTCGGGGGCGTCGTCGGCGTCGGGATCGTCGGCCGCGGCCGGCACCTCGGCGACGGTGGTGATCGCGATCCGGGGGTTGTAGCGCGGGCCCATCGTCACGTGTCGGAACTGCTCGAAGCCGGCGGCCTCGAACATCCGGTCTGCCTCGTCGGCGTCGTAAAAGAGCATGATCGCGTCGGCGAGCCGGCGCATCGGGGCGGTCCGCGGGGCGTTCGGCCCGACGACCAGCACCTGTCCGCCGGGCCGGGTGACGCGGCGACACTCGGCCAGCGCCGCCACGGGGTCGGGCCAGTACTCGATCGATCCGGACGACCAGACCGCGTCGAAGCTGTCGTCGGCGAACGGCAGCCGTTCGGCGTCGCCCCGGACGAACCGGACCCGCCCACGGGTGCCGAACTTCTCGAAGGCCCGTTCCATCTGGTGGCGGCTCTGGTCGAGGCCGTGGACCTCGTCGACGTGGTCGAGCAGCCCGTCGGTGCCAAAGCCGGTGCCACAGCCCACGTCGAGCACGCGGTCGTCACGCGAGAGATCGAGCAGCGAGAGCGCCTCGTCGCGCATCCCCTCGGTCCAGAACAGGGGGTTGATCCGGTCATAGATCGTGGAGAGGTACCTGTAGAACAGGCGGGCGCGACCCTTGTCCTCGAGCAGTCCCATCGCCCGGGATTCGGGCCGCGGCCGGCATAACCCACACGGTGTGTCGGCTCCGGGGCGTCGCCGCCCGCCGCCGGATCGGCCGCGGGGACGAGCACGGCCGTCGTCGTGGGCGCAGGCGAGGTGGACGCAGGCGTGCGCTTCCGCAAACACCTTATACGCCGGTCGCACACGTCGGGACGATTGGTGAGTATGCCGAGACCAGAGGTTCTCGAACGGATCAAGGAGGCCGAGCGCGAGGCCGAGGAGATCGTCTCGGACGCCGAGACGGAGCGCGAGGAGCGGATCGCCGAGGCGCGCCGTGAGGCCGCCGAGATCCGCGAGCGGGCCGCGTCCGAGGCCGAGGCCGAGCGCGAGGAGCGCGTCGCCGAGGCCGAGGCCGAGATCGAGACCGAACGGGAGCGCATCCTCGCCGAGGGCCGCGAGGAGCGCGAACGTCTCGTCTCGGCGGCCCGGGACCGGACCGAGGAGGCGGTCGAGTTCGCCGTCGAGCGGTTCGAGGAGGCGGTCCGTGCTCAGACCTGAGCGCATGAGCAAGGTCTCGGTGACGGGATCGAAGCGGGTGCTGTCGGAGGTCGTCGACGCGACCCACGACCTCAACCTGCTCCACGTCACCGAGTACGACGGCGCGTGGGAGGGGTTCGAGCCGGGCGAGCCCGCCCCCGGGGCCGAGGACGTCTCGGAGAAGCTCGTCACCGTCCGCTCGCTCGAGAGCATCCTCTCGGTCGACGCGGACGATGCCGGCCCGCGGCGCGTGCTCGACGACGACGAGCTCGAGGCCGAGCTCGCCGAGGTGCGCGACCGGGTGAACGAGCTCGACGACCGCCGCGACGAGCTGGCCGACGAGCTCCGGGCGGTCGAGGAGTCGATCGAGACCGCCGAGCCGTTCGTCGATCTCGGGATCGATCTCGATCTGCTCCGGGGTTACGAGCACGTCGAGGTGGCGGTCGGCGAGGGCGACGCCGACGCGGTCGAGCGCGCCCTGGTCGACGCCGCCGGGGTCGGGAGCTTCGAGCTGTACGCCGGCGACGAGACGGACGTGCTCGCGGTCGTCGCTCGCCCCGCCCCGACGGCGGCGCCGGGCGCCGTGGACGAGGCGCTCGTCGGGACCGAGTTCGCGGCCCTGGAGCTGCCCGACGCCGAGGGCCCGCCCGAGGAGCACGTCGCCGACCTCGAGCGCCGGCGCGAGCGCCTCACCTCCGAGATCGCGGCGACCGAGGACCGTCTCGAGGAGGTCCGGGCCGAGGCGGCGGGCTTCCTGCTCGCGGCCGAGGAGGAGCTCGCGGTCGACGTCGAGCGGACCGAGGCGCCGCTCTCGTTCGCCACGACCGAGAACGCCTTCGTCGCCGAGGGCTGGATCCCCTCGGAGCGCTACACCGAGTTCAGCCGCCACGTCTCCGACGCGGTCGACGGCCACGTCGAGATCGAGGAGCTGGAGCGCGCGAGCTTCGGCGCCGACGGGACCGAACAGCTCCGCGAGGAGCTCCCCGGCCCGGGCTCGGGCGAGGCCGGCGGTCGGGGCCAGCCGGCCGCGACCGACGGGGGCGGAGAGAGCGGTGCCGGTGCCGGCGACGCCCGCGCCGACGGCGGCAGCGTCGTGATGCGCGACGACGACCCGCCGGTGGTCCAGGACAACCCCGACGTGATGCGGCCGTTCGAGCTCCTGGTGCGTGCGGTCGGCCGGCCCACCTACTCGGAGTTCGATCCGACGGTCATCCTCTTTCTGACCTTCCCCGCCTTCTTCGGCTTCATGATCGGGGATCTGGGCTACGGCCTGCTGTACACGGGGATCGGCTACGCGCTCTACTCGCGCTTCGAGAGCCCCGGCTTCCGGAGCATGGGCGGTATCACGGTCGTGGCCGGCCTGTTCACGATGCTGTTTGGCGTCCTCTACGGCGAGTTCTTCGGGCTCCACCTGATCACCGACCTGTTCTGGGTCGGGACGCTCGGGCTCTCGCACCCGCCGATCGAGAAGGGCCTCTCGCCCGACCAGATCTCGTGGGCACAGGCCTGGCTGGTGGTGAGCCTGCTCGTCGGCGTCCTCCACCTGAACGTAGGCTATCTCCTCGACCTCGTCGAGAACCTCGAGTTCCACGGGGCGAAGGAGGCGGTCCTCGAGACCGGCTCGTGGATCCTGATGATGAACGGGCTCTGGATCTGGGTGTTCAGCCGCACGCTCACCGAGTCGAAGCCCGCCTTCCTCTTCTCGCTGTTCGACGGGACGGGCGCGCCGCCCGAGGCCAGCGGCGAGTTCGCCCACGCGGTCGTCGGGCTCGGCTTCAACGGCTTCCCGGCGATGGAGCTGTTCGCCCTGCCCGCGGCGATCCCGATCCTCGGTGGCTTCCCGATCAGCGTGCCGCTGCTCGTCTTCTTTCTGGGGCTCGGCCTGCTCGCGGCCGGCGAGCCCGTCGAGGTCGTCGAGTTCCTCCAGGTGCTGGTGAACGTGCTCTCGTACACCCGGATCGCCGCCGTGTTGCTCGCGAAGGCCGGGATGGCGTTCACGGTCAACCTGCTGGTGTTCGGTGCCTACGAGCACGACGGCGCCTTTCACTTCCTGCTGGGCCACGGCCCCGAGTGGGCGATCGGCGAGTACGGCGCCGAGGCCATCCTCTTCCCCGGGCTCGTCCACTCGGGCGCGGCGGCGGTGCTCGTCGGCCTCGTCGTGCTCTTGCTCGGTCACCTGCTCGTGCTGGCGCTGGGCGTGACCAGCGCCGGCCTCCAGGCGGTGCGACTGGAGTACGTCGAGTTCTTCGGCAAGTTCTTCGAGGGCGGCGGGCGCGAGTACGAGCCGTTCGGTCACGAGCGGCGCTACACGGCCGAGGAGTAGCGCCTCCGGCCCCACCTCACCTCTCGTTCGAGCGCGCGGTCATGGGCTCGCGTTCGGAGCCGACGCGTCCCGTCGTGGACGATCGACCCGACAGCTTTGGGAAGCTTTAAGCCGCCGGTGACGCCATCGACGCCCGTTCGGAGCCGACCCACTCTACACCATGATGGAACTCGCAACCCTGATGTCGAGCGTCGTACTGCAGGCTGAGTCGAGCGCGCCGGCGATCCCGTCGAACGCGGCGGCCGCGCTGGCGGTCGGACTGGCGGCGCTCGGCGCGGGCTACGCGGAGCGCGGTATCGGCGCTGCGGCGGTCGGGGCTGTCGCCGAGAACGAGGATCTCTTCGTGCGGGGGCTGATCTTCACCGTCCTGCCGGAGACGCTCGTCATCCTGGCGCTGGTCGTCGTCTTCCTGGTCGGGTAGGGCCAGCGATGAGCCTGGAAACAGTCGTCGAGGACATCCGGGAGGAGGCCCGCGAGCGGGCCGCGGAGATCCGTGCCGACGGCGAGGACCGCGCCGACGAGATCGTCGCCGAGGCGGAGGCCGACGCCGAGGAGATCCACGCCGAGGCCGAGCGCGAGGCCGAGCGCCGGATCGAACAGCGCCGCGAGCAGGCGCTCTCGAGCGCGACGCTCGAGGCCAAACAGGAGCGCCTGGAGGCCCGCCGGGAGGTGCTCGCCGAGGTCCGCGAGGCGGTCGAGGAGGCGATCGCGGGGCTGGAGGGCGAGCGCCGCGCGGAGCTGACCCGGGCGCTGCTCGACGACGCGGCCGACGAGTTCGACGGCGCCGACGACGTGGCCGTCTACGCCCGCGCCGACGACGCCGACCTCGTCGGCTCGATCCTCGACGAGCCCGCCTACGAGGGCTTCGAGTACGCCGGCGAGTACGACTGTCTCGGCGGCGTCGTCGTCGACAGTCGGTCGTCCCGGGTCCGGGTGAACAACACCTTCGACGCCACGCTGGAGACGGTCTGGGAGGACAGCTTGAAGGAGCTGAGCGACCGACTGTTCGAACACGAGCGATGAGCGTCGCCGGCAGCTCGAACCCCGAGTACGTCGCGGCCCGCGTCCGCTCGCGTCGCGCGGGGCTGTTCGACGACGAGGACTACCGCCGGCTGATCCGGATGGGACCGGCCGAGATCGCGCGGTTCATGGAGGAGTCGACCTACGAGGCCGAGATCAACGCGCTGGGCAGCCGCCACTCCGGGGTCGATCTGATCGAGTACGCGCTCAACCGCAACCTCGCCGGGCAGTTCGAGGACGTGCTCCGGTGGGCCGACGGCCGGCTGTACGACCTGATCGCGCGCTATCTCCGGAAGTTCGACGCCTGGAACGTGAAGACGGCCGTGCGCGGGATCTACGCCGACACCGTCCGCGAGGAGGTCGAGGCCGACCTCATCCGGGCGGGCGAGCTCGACGCCCGCCTGCTCGAGCGGCTGCTCGACGCCGGCTCGGTCGAGGAGGCGGTCGAGCTGCTCGACGGGACGATCTACGGCGCCCCGCTCGTCGACGCGCTCGACGAGTTCGAGTCGACGGGGACGCTCGTCCCGCTGGAGAACGCGGTCGACCGGGCCTACTACGAGCAGCTGCTCGCGGGGCTGGTCGTCGACGAGGCGACCGAGGTCTACCGCGAGTTCCTCGAGGCCGAGATCGACTTCCGGAACGCCCGGAACGCCCTGCGTCTGGCCCGCAGCGGGGCCGACGTCGATCCGGCGGCGTGCCACATCGAGGGCGGGCGGCTGTTCGACGCGGCCGAGCTGGCCCGGCTGGTGCGAGACACCGACGAGCTGGTCGCCCGGATCCGCGAGAGCCGCTACGGTGACGAGCTCTCTGCGGCGCTGGACGGGCTGGCGGACGCCGAGAGCCTCGTCGGCTTCGAGCGGGCGCTGGAGACGGCGCTGCTCGAGTACGCCGACGGGCTCGGCCGGATTCGCCCGCTCTCCGCGACCCCCGTGATCTCGTTCGTTCTCGCGAAGGAGCGCGAGGTGAACAACGTCCGGGCGATCGCGCGCGGCCTCGAGGCGGGGCTCGACCCCGACGAGATCGAGGCGGAGCTGGTGAC
>CAZMLQ010000094.1:0-9110 GCA_964567195.1 uncultured Haloferacaceae archaeon
TCGCGAGCGCCCACATCAGCTTCACCTTTGCGGTCCCGGGGAGGGTGTCGCCGGCCTCGACGACGCCCGCGTCGAGCAGGTCGCGGCCGGTGTCGTACACCCGGTCACAGACCCGGCCGGCGAGACACTGGCTGGTCATCGCGACGACGGTGCCGTCCGCGACCAGCGACCCGATCCGGGGGATCAGGTCGGTGTTCACGTGGCCGAGGCCGGTGCCGGCGATCACGACCCCGGAGTTGCCGTCGAGGTGGTCGAGGACGGCGGGATCCATCCCCGGCGTGAACCGGACGAGTTCGACCTCGGGGTCGAGGTCGGGCGCGAGGTCGACGTCGGGATCGGCGCCGGCGTCCGGGCCGCGGGGGGCGGGCTCGCGCCGGAACGTGACCGCGCCGGTCTCGTACTCGACCGTGCCGAGCGGGCGGGCGCCGACGGTCTCGAAGGCGTCGCGCCGGGAGGTGTGGGCCTTGCGGACCCGGGTGGCGCGGTGGAGCGCACACCGGTCGTCGGACTCGGTGGCGTGCATACAGACGAGCGTCTCGGCGTGGTCGGCGGTCGCGGCCTCGACCGCACAGACCGCGTTCATCACGTTGTCGCTGGAGGGACGGTCGGCCGAGCGCTGGCTGCCGGTGAACACCACCGGCGCGGGCGCGTCGACCATCAGCGAGAGCGCGGTCGCCGTGAACGCCATCGTGTCGGTGCCGTGCATCACCACGACGCCGTCGGCGCCGGCCTCGATCTCCTCGGCGACCGCCCGGGCGAGGTCCTGCCAGACCTCGGGGGTCATGTTCTCCGAGAGGATGTTCGCCACCACCCGGCCGCGGTAGTTGGCCCGCCCGGCGAGCTCGGGCACCGCGCGGAGCACGTCCTCGGCGTCGAAGCGGGCGGTCACCGCTCCCGTCCGGTAGTCGACGGTCGAGGCGATGGTGCCGCCGGTCGAGACCAGCGCCACCGTCGGCAGGTCGTCGTCGAACGCCACCGTGGAGTCGGGGCCGGCCGCGCCCGCGCCGGCGTCGCCGTCGGCGTCGATCTCGTGGACGCCACGCTCCAGCACCTCGATCGACGCGGCCTCGCGGTCGATCCCCACGTTGTAGCCGCCGGGGAGCTTCACGACGAGGTGGTCGGGCGTCGACGAGGGGAGGAGCACGCCCTCGTCGGTCGTCCCCTCGTGGTCGATCCGCACTCGGTCGCCCGGGCTCATACTACCACCTGCCCGGCCGCGGACTTGAAAACCCCGGTCGCCCGTCCCGGCGCAAGGCCCATACCCGAGCCCGCGGTAGGACGGGTGATGAGCGAGGGTGGCCGGACGGTCGAACTCGACGCCGAGGACCGGAGCGACGACCGGCCGGCGGCCGAGCCCGACGCCCGGACCGACGCGGGGGGTGGCCCGCGGGCTCGACTCGCCGACCGCCTCCGGGTCGTCAGCCTCCGGGGGCTGGCGCTTTCGTTCGCGCTCGCGCTCGCCGGCGCGCTCCTGGGCGGGCTGATCCCGTTCGTGGGCGGCGTCGGCCGGCTGCTCGGGCTCTTCGGCGCGGCGTTCGCCCTCGGGCTCGTCGGCGGGCGGCGGCGGTACGTCGAGACCGGGGTGGCGGGCGCGGCGACCGGCGCGGCCGGGGCCGTGCTCTCGGCGGTCGGGACGCTCTTTCTGCCCGTGGTCGCCGAGTACGGGGTGGGGATCGTCGGCCTCGGCGCGGGCGCGGGCCTGGCCGTCTCGCTGCTCGGCCACTACCTCGGCCGGGATCTCCGGGCCGGGCTGACCCGCGAGCTCTAGCGGCTCCGCCAGCCATCGGGGCCGCGGGCGGCCAGCCCGCGGTCGGCGAGGGTGTACAGCGCGTCCTCCACAACGTCGGGCGGGGCCTCGACCCGGTCGGCGACCGCCTCGACCGTGGTCGGGCCGTCGGCGACCGCCGCGAGCACCTCGGCGTGAAAGCGCCCGTCCACGTCGCTTCCCAGCCGCTCGTTCAGCCGGTCGAGCACCTCCGTGATCCGGCCGTACACCCACCGCTGGGCGAGCGAGAGCTCGTTCTCCAGCTTCGAGAGCCGGTCGTACTCGCGGGCCAGCCCGGCGGCGTCGTCGCCGGGGTCGCCCGCCGGGCAGTCGAGCGAGAGGTGGGGACAGCGCCGGGACATGTCGAGGCTGGGGCTGGCCGGGTAGGCGCTTTTTATTCCGAAGCCGTAGGGCGAGACGTTCACCTCCAGCCGGAGGTTGCGCGAGATGTGGAAGTACTTGCGGCGCTGGTCGTCGGTCCGGCTCTCGACCAGCCCGGCGTCCTCCAGCCGGCGGAGATGATCGATCACCGCCTTCGGGCTCACCCCGAGATACTCGCTGATCTCCGTGACGTAGCACGGTTTCCGGGAGAGAAGCCGGAGGATGCGCCGGCGGTTCTCGTTCCCGAGGAGATCGAGCAGCACCGCGGAGTCCATACACGTGAGGTAAGCGACGGAGACGTATAGCTACTGCGAGTCGCGGGCCCCGCCGCGGGCGCCCGGCTCGAGCCGGTCGAACGCGCGCGCGGCCAGCCAGACGGCCAGCCCCGAGCACGCGACCGTCAGCGCGACCAGCGCGAACCCCGGCTCGTAGCGAAGCGGCGGATGGAGCCCCAGCCCGTAGTCGAGCGCGTCGTTACACAACAGGAGTCCGAGCGCGGCCGCGAGCGCCCCCCGGCTGGTCCGGCCGACGTGGGGGAGCAGGTAGGCCTCGACGAGAAAGAGCAGGTGGGTGAGGCTGATCCCCCAGAACGCCCAGAGCGCCCCCGGCCCGGCGGCGTACAGGTCGACCCGCAGGAGCAGGGCACCGACGGTCCAGAGGCCGTACTTCACCAGCCACGCGAACGCGAGGGTGTGGAGGTACGCCAGCGGGCGGTTGACGGGGGCGGCCGAGAGCGGCCGGCCGAGGTTGGGAAGCAGCGTCACGAGTGAGAGGGTCGCGAGCGCGACCGCCGTTGGCGAGTCGGCGTAGACCGGGTAGAGGAGGGTCGCGACCTCCGAGAGCCGGTAGCCGTAGGGCTCGGTCGCGGTGGCGTAGAAGGCCACCCCCACGAGGAAGGCGACGGCGTTGACAACCAGCAGCCAGACGAGACTCGGCGCGTTCCCGAGGTAGTAGGCGGCGTACCGCTCCGGGACGGGCCGGTCCATGCCCGTCGACGGGGCGCGACGGGGCGAAAAGCTGTCGTGTCGCGTCGCGGGCGGACGACAACCTACTTGCCCGGCGAGCGCCCCCGGTCGGACATGGAGGCTGCGCTCGTCGTCCTCGACGGCTGGGGGCTGGGCGATCACGACCGCCGGAACGCGGTGACGGCCGCCGACACGCCGGCGTTCGACGGGCTGGTCGCGGCCGGCGCGTCGGGTCGGCTGGCGGCCACGGGTCGTGCGGTCGGGCTGCCCGACGGCCAGATGGGCAACAGCGAGGTGGGCCACCTCACGATCGGGGCGGGGCGGATCGTCCGCCAGCCCTACACGCGGATCTCCGACGCCGTCGCGGCGTGGCGCGACGGGCCAGACACCGTCGCTCACCAGCCCGAGCCGTGGGCCGACAACCCGGCGCTCGCGGGCGCGCTCGATCGCGTCGCCGCGACGGGGGGTCGGCTCCACCTGCTCGGGCTGGTGAGCGACGGCGGCGTCCACTCGGCGGCCGACCACCTGCACGCGCTGATCGAACTGGCGGCCGCGCGGGGCGTCGAGGCCGTCACCCACGCGTTCACCGACGGCCGGGACACCCCGCCACGGTCGGCCGTCGACCACCTCGCCGCCCTGGCGGCCGTGACGACCGACCACGCGACCGGCGACGTGGCGACGGTCTGTGGCCGCTACCACGCGATGGACCGCGACGGCAACTGGGCGCGCACCCGCCGGGCCTACGAGGCCGTCGTCGAGCGGTCGGCCCCCCACGAGGCCCGGTCGGCGGTCGCGGCCGTCGAGGCCGCCTACGATCGCGGCGAGACCGACGAGTTCGTCGCGCCGACGCTCGTGACCGGCGGCCCCGCCGTCGCCGACGGCGACGCCGCGGTCTGGTTCAACTTCCGGGCCGACCGCGCCCGCCAGTTCGTCCGGCTGTTCGCCGGCGTCGGCGAGCGCCCGCCGGTCGACGTCTCGCCGCCCGCGGTCCGTCACGCCACGATGACCGAGTACGACCCCGGGTTCGGCCTGCCGGTCGCGTTCCCGCCCGCCGACCCCGAGGGGACGCTCGGCGAGGCGCTGGCCGACGCCGGGCTGACACAGCTCCGGGCCGCCGAGTCCGAGAAGTCCGCCCACGTCACCTACTTTCTCGACGGGGGCCGGGAGCGCGACCTGGCGGGCGCGGAGACGCTGATCGTCGACTCGCCCGCCGTCGCGACCTACGACGAGCGCCCCGGGATGGCGGCCCGGGCGCTGACCGACCGGGTCGGTGACCGGATCGCGACCGTCGATCCCGACGTGCTGGTGCTCAACTACGCCAACCCCGACATGGTCGGCCACACCGGCGAGTTCGGGGCGGCCGTCGCCGCCGTCGAGGCGGTCGACGCGGCGCTCGCCCGGCTGGCCGACGCCGTCGCGGGCGCGGGCGCCGACCTGCTCGTGGTCGCCGACCACGGCAACGCCGACGACCTCGGGACGCCCGGGGATCCCCACACGGCCCACACGACCGCGCCCGTCCCGTTCGTCCGGGTGACGCCCGGGGAGGGGTCCGACCGCTCGGGCGGCGCGACCGTCCGCGCGGACGGCGGGCTGTGCGACGTGGCGCCGACGCTGCTCTCGCTGGTCGGCGTCGATCCGCCGCCGGAGATGACCGGTCGGTCCCTGCTCGATCAGGCGCGGTAGGCCCGCCACGCCGGCCCCGCGAGCACCAGCCCCGCCGCGAGGGTCGCGGCGACGACGAGCCGAGGGCCGACGACGCCCTCGACGCCGGCCCCGGTCCGGAGCGAGCCGAGCGACGCTCCGGCGAGCAGCCCCGCGAGCGCCCACGGCGCCTCGCCGGCCGCGGTGCCGAGCAGGTACGGCCCCGGGCCGACGCCGGCCCCGCCGAGCGCGAGCGAGGTGGCGTCGGACGGCGCCGGCAGCAGCCGGGCGGCCACGACGGCCCGGAGCTCGCCCGTCGCGTCGGTCACCCGGCGACCGGCGGCCGCGATCCGGCCCGACCCGCCCAGCCGCCGGGCGAGGGCGTACGGCGCCAGGCTGGTCAGGACGACCAGCGCGAGCGCGAACGCGAACGACGGCCCGGCGGCCCCGTAGCCGAAGCCGACGGCGACGGCGATCAGGCTGGTGGGCCAGGCGACCAGCGGTCGGACGACCGCGAGCGCGAGACAGGCCAGCCCGTAGCGCAGCGGGTCGGCCGCCAGCCACGACAGCCGGGTCAGCGCCGCCCCGGGCGCGACCAGCAGGGCGGCCCCGACGACGGCCGCGAGCGCGAGCGCGAGCCCGAGTCGACGCCGGTCCACGTCGCCCTCCCCGAGGCCGGGGGGCAAACCGCTTGCGCCCGCGACCCGCGGGCTCTTTGGGCCGGGCCCCGAACGGCCGGCCGTGACCGACGGCGAGGACGGGGCCTCGCGCCCGGACGACGGGGACCGAGCGCGAGCGCGAGCGCCCGAGCCCGTGGCCGACCTCGACCGGGCGGGCCGGCGCGAGCTGGCGCTCGACCTGCTCGCCCACCTCGAGCTCTCGGAGCCGTCGCTGGCGGCGGTGGTCGACCGCATCGAGACGGTGACGACGGATCCGGCGCTGACCCGGGAGATCCTCGACGCCGCCGACCGGCGCGGGCTGATCGAGCGCGCGGACGGCCGGGTCCGGGTCCGGCGAGGGGGACGTTTCGTCCGCTTCGAGTCTGATGTGGTGGCTCGCGAGGGCGAGTTCGAGTGCCGGCGCTGTGGGGCCGGGCTCTCGACCGGCCACTTCGTCAGGTTCGAGGCGGGCGAGCTCGGCCCGTTCGGCTCGGAGTGTGTGCGGAAGGTGACCGGCCGGGACTGATCAGCGCCCGCGGCGGAGCTCCTCGACCAGCGCCTGGAAGAGCTCGCCCTGTTCGTCGAGACGCTCGCCGTGGGCCGCCAGCAGCTCGTTCTGGCGCTCGACCTGCTCGCGCAGCGCGGCCACCTCGGCGGCCAGCCGGTCGTCGTCGCCGCCGACCGGGCCGGCGGGCTCGAAGCCCGCCTTGCGGAAGCCGTCGTCCCCGTTCCCGTCCCCCTCCCCGCCCCCGTCCGCGGGGCCGTCACGCGGGGCCGTCCGTGCCACCTCGGTCGCGTCCGGTGGTTCGGGGTCCGCGTCCAGCGGGTCGGGACCGTCGCCGAAGTCGAGCCGGTCGACGTCGCGCTCGTCCGGGCCCGTGACCGGCGTTGCGCTCTCACCGGTGGCCTCCGCGCGCTCGGTCGCCCGGGTGCGCTCGCGCAGGGCCTCCAGGCTGTCGAGGTCGTGGTAGGCGAGCACGGCGTCGGTCAGACACTCGCGGAGGGCGCGGGCGCGGTCGTTGGGGATCTTGAACCGCTCTTGGGCGCCGCCGTGGCGGACGACGACCGAGGTGGCGACGCTGCCCTCCTCGAAGGAGAGGTCGGTGACGTCCGCGTAGTGGTACTCCTCGTACTCCTCGTCCCAGACGACCTCGCCGACGTGTCTGACCAGCCGGGCGCTGGTGACGACGACGGTCAGCTCGTTCAACAGGAACGTCTCCTTGACCGTCTCGCCGGGCTCGGTGACGCCGGCGGCGTTGAGCACGCCCGCCAGGATGGGGTGGAGGGCGGCGGCGAGGCGGTCGCTCGGCAGCCCCACGTCGCGCTCGCCGTCGAGCCCGTAGTCGAGATAGACCGTCGACTTCCGGCGACCCTCCTTCACCTCGATCCGTTCCGCGTCGTGGGGGAGCTCCGTCACCGACTCGTCTGAGAGCAGCCCCTCGCCCCGGTAGACGAGCGTGCGACTCGGCGTCACGACCACCAGATCCTCGCCGCCGAGTTCGACCCTCGCCGCCACCGACTCGTCGCCCAGCGCCTCCTGGACGACCTCGGGCAGGTCCATGGGACGCCCTGTCCCTGCGCGGAGCATAAATCCGGGGGCCGTCGCCGGGGCGAGATGGGAAGGTTCAAGAGCGTGATGGCGCTATCGGTGGACGCGCCCGGGTGGCTTAGCTGGACATAGCGCCGCACTCATAGGGTCGATCGAGATTCGGTGCGGTAACCGCCTTGGAAGCTCCGTCCCGGCGAGGCCCGCCGAGCCTCGGTACCTGGGACATGCGGAGATCGTGGGTTCGGAGCCCACCCCGGGCACTTATCAAAATGCTGTCATGCCCGCGTAAAAAGGCGTAGCGTCAGCGCTGGCGCGCAACAAGGGGGTGTGTCCGCGTGAGTGGGCGCCGGTACAGCGGGCCCGCACTCGACGGTTGTGACCAGTACATCACCGAGCGGCCGGTTCAGCCCGGACGCGAGGACGGCGAGACTGTCGCCGCCACCGACGATCCCGACGGCGAGGTCGTCGCCGAGAGCGTCCCGACACCGGCCGAGGCGGTCGACGGGCCCGACGAACCCGGGCAGTCGACGCTCGACGACTGGGGGTGGTCGGCGTGACCGACCGTGCCGAGGGTCCCCACCGCCGCGGCACGACGGCGTTACAAGATATCGCTGCGGAGCTCGGCACCGACGCCGAGGATCTCGACCCACGCGACGAGCGACAGCCGGTACTCGCCGGCTATGCTGCCAATGGTGTCGGTAGATGCCGGTGTGGCCGCGACGGCGACACCGCCACCGACGCGTTCGTCGAGGGGGCTATCGGCGCGTGCAAGACGTGGCTCGGCCGGCGCGCTCCGATCGATCACGACGCGTTCGACGAGCTGCGGGCGCGGTTTGCTCGTGAGGTCGGACGGCCTGCGGTGCCGGCCGAGAACGACGCTGACCGCGGGCCGCGGAACGTCCACATTCGTGAGGTGGACGGCACCGAACTCGGACGGTGGGTCGCCGACGCCGACACCGCGCTGCTCGATCTCGACGAGCGGGTCAAGTTTGCCGATCTCCACGGCGTACCGTTCGGCGATGGCGTCGTGCCGCTGGTCGTCGCCGCCGACGGTATTTTTCGCAACGTTGCGGCCGACTTCCACGACCATTATCACGGCCTGACCCGGGTGCGTGCCTGCCTTCGCAGTGAAGGGCGCGTGCTCACAGACGGCGGCGGCAGTAACCCAACCGACGAGCGCGGCGAGCGCGGCGCTGGTGGGGGCACGACCGACGCCGACCCGCTAGCGCCCGAGACCGCCGCGGCGCTGTTCGAGGACGGTGAGAACGAGGTGCCGCCGGTTGAGGCCGCCGAACGGCTGGCCGACGCCCGCAACCTCGACATCGTCGCCGCCCAGGACCGGGTGTGGGCGAGCGAGGACGCCGGTGTGCTGGAGCGTGTCGACGACGCCGGCCGTCGACTTCGGCTGGCCATCGAGGTCGACACCGGCAACGCTGATCGGGCTGACAGCCGTGACGACGACGCTGACGAGGACAGCACGCCCGAGGGGGGCGGAGCTGATCGCCGACCGCCCTCAGTCGAGAGCTTCGCCGACGCACCGTTCACCGGGCCGCTGGACCCCGAGGTGTGGCCGCCCGCCCACCGTGAGGCCGACAGCTGGATGTTGCGGACGGAGGGGAAGGCACCCTGGAGCCCGTGGACACCCGACGACGCGCCGGTCGCGTGCTCGAAACACGACGAGTCGACGACCTGCGCCGAGTGTGACCATTCCGCCCGGTACAAGTGGGGCAGTGATGGCTCACGCGAACACGTTCACGCCGGGTACGAAGCCGCACGAGAGTGGCAGCAGAAACATCCACGCGCTAGCGGCGACCTCGTGTTCATTCAGCGTGAGGCCGACCCGTTCGCGTTCGTCGACGGCGACGACGTGCGGTGTCCCGAGACCGGCGAGGTCCATCCCGAGTTTCTGCGGATCCTCGACGCGCTCGGGGTGACCTACGCCGACGTGTCGACCTCCGACGGGGGTGTCCACGCCATGTACCGCGGGACGCTGCCGGACGGGGTGAAACAGGCCGTTTTCGAGATCGACGACGAGCCGTTCGGCGCCCACGGCGAGGACGACCGTCCGACGGTCGAAATATACGACGGGAAACACGTCTGTATCGCGACCGGCCGCCACGTCCCGGGGACCGGCCTCCAGGTGCGCGAGT
>CAZMLQ010000095.1:0-4635 GCA_964567195.1 uncultured Haloferacaceae archaeon
GTCCGGATCTACGACCGCGCGCTCTCGACGGCCGAGGTACAGGACCTCTACGACCAGACGGGCGGAGGTGGCGGCTCGTGAGACGGCGACGGGTCCTCGCCGCGCTCGGGACGGCCGCAGCCGGCGGGTCGGCGATCCTCGGCACCGGCGCGTTCACCGGTGTCGAGGCCGACCGGAGCGTCGAGGTCGAGGTGGTCGACGACGCGGACGCGCTGCTGGCGATCGCGCCCTCGGACGGTCCCAACGGGGCGTTCGTCACCGGCGCCGACGCCGGCGCGGCGACGCTCGACCTGTCGCCGTCGAACGACGCCGTCCCGGGTGCGGGTGTGAACGACGACGCGGTCACCGAACTCGACGACGTCTTCCGACTCGTCAACCAGGGCACGCAGCCGGTGGGGGTCTGGATCGCGGCGGCCGGGGGATCGGCCGTCGAGTTCTACCGTCGCGACGATCCGGCCACGACCCTCGTCGGGGAGGACAGCGCCGTCTGTCTCGGCGTCGGCGAGCGCGTGCGCGTCGGGGTCCGCGTCGACACCACGGACACCTCGACCGACGATCTGCTCGACACGATGACCGTCCACGGCGACGCCGGCGTCGGCTGTGGAGCGCCCGCCGGCGGCGCCACGAGCGGCCCGCGTCGACTCGACACCGGCGAGGCGGGCTGGCGGGTGACCGGCCTCCCGTCGGGAGTCTCGGGCCCGTCCTCGTCTCCCTACCCCGCGCAGGTCGTCGACCCGCCGTCCGCCTGGGCGACCGTGCCGGAGGCCGAGTGGGTCGATCCGTTCGGTACCGGGGGCCTCGGGAGCGACCCGGCGGACGACGCCGAGCCCTACGTCTACGAGCTCGCGTTCGAGGTTCCGCCCGACGGGGCCGACCTCGTGATCGAGGCCTACGGCGCAGACAACCCGGTGACGCTGTTCCTCGACGGCACCGAGGAGGCCCGACGCGACGAGGAGAGCGCGTACGACCCGCTCGAGTCGACCACGATCGAGTCGCTCGCGGCCGGGTCGCACACGCTGCGGGCCGAGGTGACCAACCTCGAGGGCGCGACCCGGAACCCGACGGGGCTGCTGGTCGCGGCCAGACTCGAGGCGGGCTGACGACGCGGACTCCACCCACGCCGGCACGCGGCGGTTCGACTCCGCCCGCCCGGTGACCGCGACGCCGCCGCCCCGACCGACCGATCTATGCCACTCCGACACGTCCCCCCGCACGGATGAGCGTGCGCGCCGTCCTCGCGACCGCCGTCGAGATCGCGGCGGTCGTCGTCGTCCTCTCGCTGGTGGCCGGACAGGCGCTCGGCACGCCGGTCCTGCTCAGCTACGTCGAGACCGGGAGCATGGCGCCGACGATGGAGCCCGGCGACGGCTTCGTCGCGGTGCCGGCGGCCGTGGCCGGCCCGCCCGAGTCGGGCGACGTGGTCACCTTCCGCGCCGAGGAGATCCAGGGCGGCGGGCTCACCACCCACCGGATCGTCGGCGAGACCGACCGGGGCTACGTGACGCGGGGCGACGCCAACCCCTTCACCGACCAGGACGGGGGCGAGCCGCCGGTGAAGGAGGCCCAGATCGTCGCCGTCGCGTGGGCGCCCGGCGGGAGCGTGCTGGTGGTTCCCGGCCTCGGGACCGGGGTGGTGACGATCCGGGACGGCGTCGCGGGGCTCCAGCGCGCCGTGGCGGCGACGCTCGGCACCCGCTCGTTGCTCGGCACCCAGGGCCTGCTCTACCTGCTGCTCGGGCTCTCGGCGGTCGGCTACGTGCTCGACCTGCTGGTGGGGGGTTCGGGGCGTCGCGACGGCGCGCGCGATCGGAGCCGCGACCGCGACGCCGGGCTCTCGACCCGGCTGCTCGTCGCGGGGATGGCGCTGCTCGTCGTCGGGACGGCGACGGCGTCGATGGTCGTTCCGGCCGGCAGCCAGGAGTTCGGGGTCGTCAGCGCCGAGTTCGACTCGGAGAGCCCGACCGTGATCCGCCAGGGGACGAGCGCGACCGTCGAGTACGGCGTGCCAAACGCGGGGCTGGTGCCGGTCCAGGTCTATTTCGATCCCGGCTCGGACCGGGTGGCGGTCGACCCCTCGCGGCTGCGCGTCGGGGGACGGGGCTCCGAACCGGTCGACGTGACGCTCCGGGCCCCGCCCGAGACCGGCTACTACCGCTACTTCCTGACCGAGCACCGCTATCTCGCCGTCCTGCCCGCGCCGGTGATCGACGCGCTCTACCGGCTCCACCCGTGGCTGCCGATCGTCGCGATCGACGCCGCCCTCGGCGTGCCGCTCTACCTGCTGGGGATCGGGCTGGCCGGCACCGGGCGGATCCGGACGCGGGCGCGGGACGCCCCCTCGGGGCTCCGGCGGCTGTTCTCGCGACTGGGCTGAGCCACGGCGGTCGTCAGGGCTTTTACACGCTGTCGTGATGGGACGGACATGACGACGGGGGACGACCGGGCGACGGGGGCACGGGCACGGGCGGCGGCCGAGACGGACCCGCCGCTCGCGCTGCGGATCCGGGCCGCGCTCGACGGGCGCGTGGGCGTCGTCGTCGCGGCCGCGCTCGTGCTCGCGCTGGCCGGGGGCTACGCGGCCTACACGGCCTACGAGAGCCCGGGGACGACGGTCGAGCAGCGCCAGGTCTCCTCGTGGAGCGCGAACGGGAGCTACACCACGGGCGCGCGGGTGACCGAGCCCAACCCGCTGTTCCCGGTCGGGATCGATCTCGCCGACCGGCCGGCCTACTTCCGCTCGATCAGCCCGACGCTCCAGGGGCGATTCGCGTTCGTCTACCGCGCGAGCGACGGCGGCTCGGCCGACGTGACGGTCGAACAGACGCTCGTCCTGCGGGCCGTCGACGAGGGCGAGGGCGGGGGGACGACCGAGTACTGGCGCGTCGAGGAGACGCTGGGCTCGACGTCGGCCTCGGGGGTCGGGCCGGGCGAGCCGGTGGCGGCCCCCTTCGAGCGCAACGTCAACCGGTCGGCGGCGCGACTGGACAATCTGACCGCCCGGCTCGGCGGCACGCCCGGCACGACACAGATCCTCGTCGTCTCGACGGTCACGATCGACGGCGAGATCAACGGCCAGGGGGTCACGCGGACCGCGCGCTACCGGCTGCCGATCGAGGTGGGTGGCTCGACCTACCGGCCGGGGGCTGTCGCCGGCGCGGAGCTCTCGGGCGCGACCTCCGAGCGGGTGGTCCGGCCACGCACCTACGGGCCGCTCTATCGCCTCGGCGGGCCCGCGGCGGCCGCCGTCGGCCTCGTCGTCGTCGCCGGGCTGGCCTACGGCCGCTACCGCGGGCTGGTGACGCCGACCGACGCCGAGCGGACGGCGCTCGCGCTGCGCTCGACCCGCGCCGAGTTCGACGACTGGATCACGGTCGCCCGGCCCGCCGACGCCGCGCTCGACCGTCCCCGGGTCGAGGTGGACTCGCTCGAGGGGCTGGTCGACGTCGCCATCGACGTCGAGACCCGGGTGCTGGAGCGCCCGGACGGGACGGCCTACTACGCCGTCGCCGACGGGCTGCTCTACGTCTACACGCCGCCCGCGGGCGTCGGGGCGGCGCTCGCCGGGCGGGAGGGGGCGGAGACGGCGGCCGACGCCGGATCCGGGAGCGACGACCCGCCGCCGGCGGCGACCGACGCCGACGCCGAGAGCGAGGGCGAGGGCGAGACCGACGGCGGCTGAGCCCCGCGCCGAAAGGGGTTTGAGCGCCGTCCCCGTGGCAGGGGACGTGACCGACCTCGGCGACTTCTCGGAGTTCGGGCCCGCGGACGAGGCCGACGGCGACGCGGTCGAGGGCAACGACGAGACTGCCGGGGGCGAGCGGGGGACGGACCCACGGACCGCCCCCGACGATCGCTTCGAGGGCTACGAGGTGGCCCCGGCGGGGAGCGACCGCGGGGTGGGTGCGGTCTCGGTCTCGGAGGGGCTTCGGGTCTCGGTCGACGGCGACGAGACGACGCTGCGGGCGTTCGTGACCGCCGAGAACCGCGACGCGGTCCGGCTCGGCGAGTATCTGCTGGTGCCGTACCCCGACGACGAGGCGCTGTTCTGTCGGGTCGAGGCGCTCGAGTACGCCCAGGAGTTTCGCGCCGACGACGCGACCGAGATCCACGCCCGGCGGGCGATGCGCCGGCGGGGGATCGAGGAGCGCGACTACAAGTTCGTCGCCGCGCTCGATCCCGTGGCGGTCGTCTTCCCCGACGGCGACGGGCTGACGCGCCGGATGACCGACCGGGTGCCAAAGCCCGGCTCGGTGGTCCGGCGGGCCGACGACGCGGAGCGGATCAAGACGGGGCTGAAGATCCCGGCCGAGGGGCTCTTCCTGGGGCACCTCTCGGTCGGTGGCGAGCGGATCCGGACGGCGGCCGAGCCGCCGACGGTCGATTACCGGCTGATCGACGAGTACGGGGCCGGCGACCCGCTGGTGTTTCGACACACCCTGGTCGCGGGCGGGACGGGCTCGGGCAAGACCCACGCGGCCAAGAACGTGCTCCGCCAGCTGCTCGCGTCCGATCGGACCTACGAGATGGACGACGGCCGCGACGCCCGGCTCGCGGTCGTCCAGTTCGACCCCCAGGACGAGTACGCCCAGATGCACGACGACAACCCCGCGATCGGGCCCGAGCGGGTCCGGCGCC
>CAZMLQ010000095.1:4645-9056 GCA_964567195.1 uncultured Haloferacaceae archaeon
GGGATCGCCCACGGCGGCCACGACGATACCCTCTGTCTGGTGCCGAAGGTGCGGGGCCACACCTACCCGGGCGACGGCCACCGGGCCGAACAGCTCCGTTTCACCGTCCCGTTCACGATGGCCCGGTCGCGGCCGTGGCTGGTCGCCGGCGCCAGCCTCAACGACAACCAGTACGCCGCGCTCTCGCACCTGACCGAGCGCTTCTTCCGCGAGGGTGGCGAGACCTACGAGGGCTTTACCAGCTTTCTCGACGATCCCGCGCTGCGCGAGGAGCTCCACGAGTCGGGCCGGGTCCACGAGGCGAGCTTCGACGCCGTCGCCCGCCGGGTCTACGGCGCCCCGGGCGAGGTGTTCGACACCGACGCGACGCCGATCACCGAGGCGACCCGCCGGCTCGTGCGGCCGGGCGGGCTGACGACCGTGCCGACCTACCACCTGACCGACTCCCGGGCGGCCGAGACGGTCGTGCTCGCGGTCGCGAGCCTGCTGGTGGACGAGAAGCTCTCGAACGATCCCGACCACGAGCGGATCGCGCAGACGCCGCTGATCGTCGGGATGGACGAGGCCCACAACTTCCTGACCGACGCCGAGAGCGTCCAGGCCCGGAAGGTGATCCGGACGTTCACCGAGGCGGCAAAGCAGGGGCGCAAGGAGCGACTCGGCCTGTTCCTGATCACCCAGGATCCACAGGACGTGGCCGACGCGGTGTTCAAACAGATCAACACCCGGCTGGTGCTCAACCTCGGCGACGAGGACGCCATCCGGAGCGTCAACATCCCCGCCGAGATGGAGTCGAAGGTGCCCTACATGGAGCAGGGCCGGATGGTGGTCTACTCGCCCGACAACTCCGAGCCGGTCGAGGTGACCGGGCTGTCGGTCTGTCTCACCCGCCACGGGGACTGAGCGGGCGCGAACGGCCCCGCCGACGCCCGGCTATATACGCCTCGCCCGCGTAGGGTGGGCCATGGCCGACCGTGTGCTCGTCGCGGTCGACGGCTCCACGGCCGCCGAGGCGGCGGTCGAGTTTGCGGCCACGGAGTGGCCGGCCGCGACGCTCGTGTTGCTCCACGTGATCGATCCCGTCGAGGCGGGCTGGACGGGGGCCGGCGTCGGACGCTCCAGCGAGGCGTGGTACGCGCGGGCGAAGGAGGGCGCCCGGACCCTCCTGCTCGAGGCGGCGGCCGCGGCCACGGCCGACACCGAGCGCACCGAGCGACTGGTCGAGGTCGGCCGACCGGCCCGGACCATCGTCGACGTGGCCGGCCGGGGGTCGGTCGACGTCGACCACGTGGTCGTCGGGAGTCACGGCCGGCGCGGCGTCTCGCGGGTCGTGCTCGGGAGCGTGGCCGAGGCGGTGGTCCGGAACTCGCCGGTGCCGGTGACGGTCGTGCGCTGATCAGAAGATGTTGGCCTGGCGGTAGACGCTGAGCCCGTCGCCCGTGATCTCGTAGGGTTTGGTCTCGCGGGAGTGGTTGGCGTCGCGGATCTTCTGGATCTCGACGGCCAGGCGGGTCTCCCGGAAGTCCGAGGGCCGGACGTACTGGAGGACGAAGACGGCGTCGGCGAGATACTCGATGATGCCGTAGCGGGAGGCGTAGTCGCTGTCGGCGCTGGCCTCGCTGGTCACCATCGTCGTCACGCCGGCGTTTTTCAGCGAGCGGGTGAAGCCGAACACCTCGCTCCGGCGCTCGGAGGGGTGGTCGTACATCATCTCCAGCAGCGAGACCGAGTCGAGCACCAGCCGGTCGGCCTCGAACGACTCGACCAGCCCCGGCAGCTCCGAGCTCACCGACGAGAGGCTGTTGGCCATCTCGATGGGGTCGAGGTCGACCACCGCCAGCCGCCCCGCCGACTCGTGGGCGGAGAACTCCCAGCCCTTCTCGTCGGCCGTGTCGAGGATGCGCTCGCGGCTCTCCTCCAGCGTGATGTAGACCGCGCTCTCGCCCGCCTCCAGCCCGTGGTGGAGAAACTGGAGCCCGAACGTGGTCTTGCCGGTGCCGGCGCTCCCGATCGCGACCATCAGCGACCGCTCGGGCACGCCGCCGAGGATCATCTCGTCGAGTCCCTCGATCCCGATCTTCACGCGGTCGATCTCGGAGTCGAACTCCTCCTCGTCGGCGTCGAAGCCGCCGAACTCGTCGCCACCGCCCCCACCCCCGGCGCCGGCGGCGCCGAACCCGCCGAACCCGCCCGCGTCGCCGGTCTCGGTCCCGCCCGGCCCGAGCCCGCCGAACTCGCCGCCGGCCGGCGGCTCGGCCCCCTGCGACGCGCCGGCGCCGTCGTCGCCCGCCGGATCCGGCGCGTCGGCCAGCGCGCTGGCGAAGTCCTGGCCGAACGGATCCTCGCCGGCACCCGCACCGCCACCGTCGGTCGCGTCGTCCGGGGCGGGGTCGGGGTCGGGGTCGGCGTCGACACCCCTCGGGCCGTCGGTCTCGGCCCCGGGCTCCGGCTCGCTCTCGCGCTCGCCGTCCTCGTCGGAGCCCTCCTCCCGGAGCGCCCGCTCGAACCAGTCGTCGTCACTCACCGCTCGGCACCCCCCCGACCCACGGGTGCGCTGGTCGCATCGTCGAACGTTGTGCTCCCCGGCCGCATGAACCTTTTCGCCCGCCGGCCGCCGGCGGCTTCTTCTCGCCCGAGCGTCGAGCCCCCGGCATGACACTCGCGGTCGGGCTCGTCGCCCGCACCGGCCGGGGGCGGGCGCTCCGGATCGCCGACCGGCTCCGCGAGCGCCTCGAGGCGGCGGGCGTCGAGGTCTGGCTGGCCGCGGAGACCGCGGCCCGCCTCGACCGGCCCGGCCGGTCGCTCGACCGGTTCGACGAGCCCGCGCTCGTCGTCGCGATCGGGGGCGACGGCACCTTCCTCACCGCCGCGCGGGCCGCGGGCGGGACGCCGGTGCTCGGGATCGACCTCGGCGAGGTCGGCTTTCTCAACGGCGTCGGCCCCGAGGCGGCCGTGCCGGCGGTGCTGGCGGCGGTCGCGGCGGTCCAGGCGGGCGAGCTCGAGGTCCGCGAGGTCCCACGACTCGCCGCCCGCGGCGACGGCTGGGCGGTCGAGCCGGCGATCAACGAGGTGGCGATCCAGGGGGCCCGACGGGGCCACGGCGGCGGCGTCCACGCCGAGGTCCGGGTCGATGGCTCGCGCTACGTCGCCGGCCGCGCCGACGGCGTGCTCGTCGCCACCCCGACCGGCTCGACGGCGTACAGCCTGAGCGAGCGGGGTCCGCTCGTCCACCCGTCGGTCGCGGGGCTGGTGGTCACGCCGATGGCCCCGCGGGCGGGCACCCCCCCGCTGGTGATCGACGCGGCGAGCACGGTTCGGGTCCGGCTGACCGACGCCCCGTCGGTCGCGGTCGTCGGCGACGGCCACGGCGTCGAGCGCCTCTCGCCCCCGGCCGAGGTGACGGTGACGACGACCGGCCCGCCGGTCCGGATCGCCGGCCCCGGGACCGACCTCTTCGCCGCGCTGGCGAAGCTGGACTGAGCGCCGTCAGGCCCCGTCGGCGCCCCACCGCGCGACGCGGCGGGGCCGCTCCGAGACGGCGGCGACGTCGAGGGGCTCGTCGCGGGCGCGAAGCGCCTCGAGGGCGGCGCGCGCGCTGGCGTGGGTCGAGAAGTAGGTGACCTCCTCCTCGACGGCCACCTCGAGGGGCCCGCGCCGGCGCGAGACGACGAGGTCGATCTCGCCGGCCCGGAGCGCGTCCTCGAAGGCGGTCTCGTCGTCGAACTCGACGAGGTCGAAGAACCCGGCGTAGCCCGCCCGGAGGTCCTCGCCCGCGCCGGTGCCGGGCGCGGGGAACTCGTCGGCCGAGAGATCGACCACCGCGGTCCCGCCGCCGGGGACGGGCTTGCCGACCGCCGACTGGGCCTTGTCGTAGGCCCGCCCGAACGAGCCGGCGGTGCCCATCACCTCGCCGGTCGATTTCATCTCCGGGCCGAGCCGGGGGTCGGAGCCGGGGAGCCGGTCGAACGGCAGGACGACCTCCTTGACGCTGGTGCGCTCGGGGATCCGCTCGGCCGCGTCGATCTCGGCGAGGGACTCGCCGGCCATCACCCGGGCGGCGAGCTTCGCGATCGGGACGCCCGTGGCCTTCGAGACGAACGGGACCGTCCGCGAGGAGCGGGGGTTGGCCTCGAGGACGTACACCTCGGGCTCGGCGTCGCCGTCGACGCCCGTGACGGCGAGTTGGACGTTGAGCAGGCCGACGGTCTCGAGCGCGACCGCGATCCCCTCGGTCACGTCGCGCACCCGGGCCATCGTCTCGTCGTCGAGCGACCGCGGCGGGATCATGCAGGCCGAGTCGCCCGAGTGGACGCCCGCGCTCTCGACGTGTTCCATCACGCCGCCGATCAGCACGTCGTCGCCGTCGGCGACGGCGTCGACGTCGAGCTCGACCGCGTCCGCGAGGAACTCG
>CAZMLQ010000096.1:0-3145 GCA_964567195.1 uncultured Haloferacaceae archaeon
CGACGATGTGGACCTCTGCGTCGGCCGTCGCCTCGAGCCCGTCCCGGGCGATTCGTACCGGATCCTCCTCGTCGGGGTCGCCGTAGAACTCGACCTCGGCCGTCTCACAGAGCTGTCGGGCCTGGTCGTACGCCCCCGGCCGGAAGGTGTCGGTCTGGATCACCGCCGGCCGGAGGCCCTTCTTCGAGAACCACCACGCCATCTTGGCGGCGGTGGTGGTCTTGCCCGAGCCCTGGAGCCCCGCGAGCATGATCGTCTGGGGCTCCAGCGGGATCTCGGTCGACTCGCCGACCACGTCGACCATCTCCTCGTAGACGATCCGGAGCACGTGGTCGCGGGCGCTCGTCCCGCCCGGGGGATCCTCCTCCAGGGCCCGCGTCTCGATCGACTCCGAGAGCTCCATCACCATCGAGACGTCGACGTCGGCCTGCAGGAGCGATCGCTGGATCTCCTTGACGACCTCCGAGACGTCCTCCTCGTCGATCCGGGACTGCCCGCGGAGTCGGTCGAGCGTCCCGCGAAGCGAGCTGCCGAGGTCGTCGAGCACCATCGCCACACGGTAGCACCTCGGAGGACGTAAGCCTGTTCGTCCCCGTCGGCGCGGCCGGCGCGACCGGCGCGACCGGCGCGGAGGATTCAAGAGCCGCCCGGTCGCGTCGGCGCCCATGTCGAGTCCCCGCGTGGTCGTGTTGAACCGCGCCGCCCACGGCGTCCCCGCCACCGAGTACGCCACCGCCCTTCGCGAGCGCCTGCCCGACGCCGAGGTGGTCTACGCCGCCACCCGCGACGAGGCGCTCGCCGAGCTCCCCGGGACGCCGATCGTCACGGGGCTCACCTTCGACGCGGAGCTGCTGGCCGCGGCCGACGCGCTCGGGCTGTTCGCCGCCGGCTCGGCCGGCGTCGGCCACCTGCCCCTCGACGCGTTCGCCGAGCGCGGCGTGGCCGTCACCAACGCCTCGGGCGTCCACGGCCCCGCGGTCGCCGAGCACGTCTGTGGCTGGCTGCTCGTGCTTGCCCGCCGGCTCGACGAGGGGCTGCGCCGCAGCGACGCCGGCGAGTGGCGCCACCTCCGGGCCCACGGCGAGCTCGCCGACGCGACCGTCACCGTCGTCGGGCTGGGCGCCATCGGCACCGCGTTGCTCGAGCGGCTCGCGCCTTTCGGCCCCGAGCTGATCGGGGTCAGACACTCCCCCGCGAAGGGCGGGCCCGCCGACGAGGTGGTCGGCTACGACGGGTTCGAGGGGGTTCTGCCCCGGACCGACTACCTCGCGCTGACCTGCCCGCTGACCGAGACGACCGCGGGGCTGGTCGACGCCGAGGCCCTGACCGCGCTCCCGCCCGACGCCGCGCTGATCAACGTCGCCCGCGGCGGCGTGGTCGAGACCGACGCGCTGGTCGACGCGCTCCGGGGCGAGCGCCTGCGCGCCGCCGCGCTCGACGTGACCGACCCCGAGCCTCTGCCCGGGGACCACCCGCTCTGGTCGCTCTCGAACTGCCACGTCACCGCCCACGTCGCGGGCCACACCCCGCGCTACTGGGAGCGCCTGGCCGACCTCGTCGCGGAGAACGTCGGACGGGTGGCCGATGCGGGCGGGGTCGCGGACGCCGACCTCCGGAACCGGGTCTGATCAGGCCACCAGCCGGTAGCGGTCGAGGTCGGTCCCCGTCCCGGGGTCGCGCTCGGCGGCGGCCGCGAACGCCGCCTCGACGCGCTCCGTGGCCGCGTCGAGGGTCGAGGCGTCGGTCCCGAGCGCGCCGAGCACGAGGTCGGCCCCGCTCCCCCGCGCCGCGACGGGATCGGCCGGCAGACGCCCGTCGGCGTCGACCGCGCGGACCCGCGGGCGGCCCTCGTCGTCGCGGGCGGCGACGAGCGCCGCGGCGCCCGGCCCCAGGGCCTCGTCGGCCAGCGTCGCCAGCGCGACGATCCCCGGCTCGCCCCGGCCGCGGTCGGTCCGGTAGCGCTCGACAGCGACCCGGAGCTCGCGGGCGAAGCGGTCGGGATCGCCCCCGACCGCGGCCGCGCCGACCGCGCCGAGGTCGACGAGGTGGTCGGCGTCGTCGGTGCGCAGCCGTCCCCCGCCGACCCGGCGACGGTCGGCGACGAGCAAGGCGCCGTCGGAGCACTCGATGCCGGCGATGGTCGCCATGCGGGCGCTCGGGCGTGCCGACGGAAAGCTCCCGTGTTCGTCCGGGCGTGGGCGACGCGGATCGGTCGGTGAGTCGTTCGCTCAGTCGTCGGCGTCGGCGTCGCCCAGCAGGTCGTCGACGAGCGCCTCGGGCTCGAAGCGCGCGAGGTCGTCGTAGCCCTGCCCGGTGCCGAGAAAGAGCACGGGCTTGCCGGTGACGTGAGCGATCGAGATGGCGGCCCCGCCCTGGGAGTCGGCGTCGGCCTTGGTGAGGATCGCGCCGTCGACGGCCGCGGCGGCGTCGAACTCGCGGGCGCGTTCGACGGCGTCCTGACCGGCGACCGACTCGTCGACGAACAGGGTGAGGTCGGGCTCGACGACGCGGTCGATCTTGGCGAGCTGTTCCATCAGGTCGTTCGAGGTGTGGAGCCGGCCGGCTGTGTCGCCGAGCACCACGTCGACGCCGTTGGCCTCGGCGTACTCGACGGCGTCGTAGATCACGGCCGCGGGATCGCCGCCGCGCTCGTGGGCGATCAGGCGCGTATCGAGCGCGTCGGCGTGCTCGCGGATCTGCTCGTTCGCGCCAGCCCGGTATGTGTCGCCGTTGGCCAGCACCGCGGAGTAGCCCCGCGCCTCGAGATAGCGCACCAGCTTCGCGATGGTCGTCGTCTTGCCGACACCGTTGACGCCGGTGAAGACGATCGTCACCGGCTTCTCGGTTGCCGCGATCCGCTCGTCGAAGTCGAACTGGCCGACGGCGATCACCTCGAGCAGGGCCTCGCGCAGCGCGCGCTCGACGAGCTGGGCGGTCGTCTGGACCTGCGCCCGGCTCTCGCCGATCAGCTCCGACCGGATGCGGGCGAGGATCTCCTCGGCGACGCCCACCTCGACATCGCTCTCGATCAGCGCCATCTCCAGCTCCCAGAGCGGCTCCTCGAGGTCCGCCTCCTCGATGATCACCCGCCCGGTGGCGAGCGCCTTGGCCCGCTTCAGCCGGCCGACGCTCGACCCGTCGTCGG
>CAZMLQ010000096.1:3245-8940 GCA_964567195.1 uncultured Haloferacaceae archaeon
CGTCGACGTCGACGGCCTCGGCGGCGTCCTCGACACGCTCCTCGGCCGCGGCCTCGGCGTCGTCGCGAAAGCGTCCGAGCTTCTCCTTCAGGCCGTCGAACATCCGCTACCCGTCGTCGCCGCCCGGCCCCGGTCCCTGTCCCTGCATCTGTTGCATCTGCTGGCGCTGGAGCTGGCCCTGGAGCTGCTGGGCCTCCTGCTCGATCTCGTCGCTCTCGTCCTCGAGGTCGGCGATCTCCTCGCGCAACCCCTCGATCCGGTCGTCGAGCGCGTCCCGGCGGCGCTCGAGCGCGGTGATGGCGGCGTCGGCGGGCTGTTCGGCGGCGTAGCTCCCGCCCAGCGAGACGACGATCTCGTCGATGTCCTGGATCTCGGCCCGGACGTAGGCGCCCCCGCCGAGCGGGACCTGGACCGTCGAGCCCGTCTCGAGCCGGCCGATCGCGTCGATCGCCCCGTCGATGTCGGTCTGTTCCTGCTCGAGCCCGGCGATCTCGGCCTCCAGCTCCTCGATCTCGCCCTCGATGGCCTCGAGCGCCTGGCTCAGCTGCTGGAGCTGCTCGCGGCCGCCACCGCCACCGCCGCCGCCGCCGCCGAGGCTCACGCCGCCACCTCCGTGGTGGCCTCGACGGAGTCGAGTTCGATCTCCGGGCGCTTGAGGCCGTGCTCGCTGCCGAGCAGCGAGTAGATCCGCTCGCGGGCCACGTCGACGTTGGGCGCCTCCACCGTCCGGGTGAACGCCTGGTGGCCGTCCCGCGTCCGGTAGCGGCCGCTGACCACGAACTGGTTCATGCTCTCGTCGTGGGCGGGTCGAGGGAAGTATCTTCCTACTGCTCGCCGGGCGGCCCCGCGGGCGCTACTCGAGGTAGCCGAGCGCGTCGTCGATCCGGCCGGTCTCGGGGCCGGTGGTCGAGTCGCCGGCGACGTAGCCGGCGTCGTTCGCGACCAGCCCGGCCCCGACCAGCGGCGCGCCGTAGTTGACCGTCCCGATGTCGGCGCGGACGTCGAGCGCCGCCTCGACCGCCTCGAGCTGGGACTCGCGGGCCTTGGGGTGACAGAGCACCCCCCGGTTGTTCGCGGCCGCGGCCGTGCCGACGGTGCGCACGTCGGCGAGGCGACCCCGCTCGACGGGCACGTCGAGCGTCTCGCGGACCGTCGCGACCGCCTCGTCGCCGAGGTCGGGGTGGACGTAGGCGCCGTAGTCGTTGGCGAGCACGACGTTGCCGGCCGCGTTCAGCCGGCCCGGAAGCTCGACGACCGGTCTGTCGGTCGCCTCGGCGATGGCCTCGCGCTCCCGGGCGGTCGCGCGGCCGGAGACGAGCAGGCCGGCCTCGTTGCCGGCAGCCAGCGAGCCGACGGTCCCCGACCCGCCGACGGTGGTGGGCACCGCCGTCGCGTCGAGTTCGTCCGCCATCGACCCGATCAGGTCGCCGTCGGCGTCCCGCCGGACGAGAAGTGTCCCCCCGGTCGCCCGGGCGAAGACGCCGACGTAGTCCGAGCCGGCGAACGAGGCACGGAGCACGTTACTCGGCCGGCTCGGCCTCGACCACCGGGTCGCCGTCCTCGACGAACCGCGCGGCGCGGAGCCGGATCCGGCTCGGCGGCTTGCTCCGGCCCGCGGCCCAGATCGTCTCGTTGACCGACGGGTCCAGGCGGATCGCCGCCTCCGCGACCGAGAAGTGCCGGGCGAGATGCTCGCGGACGATGCCCATCGCGGCGTCGGCGCGCCGGCCGCTCGGCGCCGACTTGGCCTCCCGGAGCGGGACGGTGACGACCCGCTCCTCGAAGTCGCTCGCGCTCATCTCACTCGTCGGTGTCGCTGCGCCGCCAGTGGCGCCGCTTGGGGTTGCGCGAGACCTCCATGTCTGTCTTGAGCATCACCCACGACGGGACGCGGCTGTTCTGTCGCTCCAGCTTCGCGAGGCGCTTTTTCTTCGACTTCGACTTCTGACCCATAAGTGATCGTACTTCCGGCGGCCGGCCTAAAGAGTTGTTCCTTCCACGGTGGCTGATCCGTCCGTGACGGCCACGCACCTCCCGTGGCGGCGGCCACGCACCTCCCGTGGCGGCGGCCACGCACCTCCCGTGGCGGCGGCCGCGTGGACAACGGCTTTGTGCGTCGCCCGGGACGACGGCGCATGGACGCCGACACCGACGCGACCACGGACGCGCCGCCGGCCGAGACCGGTGCCGTCGTCGTCGGGGGCGGGATCGCCGGCGCGTCGGCCGCCTACCACCTCGCCGACGCCGGGGTCGACACCACCCTGATCGACCGGGCCGACGAGGGGCGCGCGACCGACGCGGGCGCCGGCATCCTCGCGCCCGCCACCAGCAGCCGGACCGCGACCGACGACTGGTTTCGCTTCGCCACCGAGGCGGTCGCGTACTACCGCGACCTCGACGCCCGCCTCGGCGACGACACCGGCTTTCGCGAGCGCGCTCTGCTCTCGGTCGCGCTCGACGAGGCCGCCGCCGACTCGTTCGACGCCGCGATGGCCCGCACCCACGACCGGGCCGAGCGTCTCGGCAGCCCCGACCCCGCGAGCCTGACCGAACTCGACGCCGCCGGCGCCCGCGAGCTGTTCCCGCCGCTGGGCGAGGTGGCCCGCGCCGTCCGCTACGACGACGCCGCCCAGGTCGACGGCCGCCGGTTCGCGGCCGCGCTCCGCGAGGCCGGGGTCGACGCCGGCCTGCGCGCCGTCGCGGGCTCGGTCGAGCGGATCCTGACCGACGACGGCCGGGTGACGGGCGTCGTCGTCGACGGCGACCGGGTGGCGACCGACCGCGTCGTCGTCGCGGGCGGGGCGTGGTCGGGCGCGTTCGGCACCGACCTCGGCCTCGACCTGCCGATCGAGCCGATGCGGGGTCAGATCGTCCACGTCGAGACCGACGCCGCGACCGGCGACTGGCCGATCCTGAGCACGACCGGCCACTGCTACATGGTGCCCTGGCCCGGCGGCCGGGTGGCGTCGGGCGCCACCTACGAGGAGGGCTCGGGCTTTTGCCCCCACCCCGACGTGGCGGGCGTCCGGACGGTGCTAGAACGGACCGAGCGGGCCGCGCCGGGGCTGGCCGAGGCCCGCCTCGCCGAGATCCGGGTCGGCCTGCGCCCGGCCACCCCCGACGGCCTGCCCGCGGTCGGGCCGATCCCCGGCGTCGCGGGCGCCTACGTCGCCACGGGCTTTGGCCCCACCGGCCTCCAGATGGGGCCGTTCAGCGGCCGGGTCGTCGCCGACCTCGCCCGGGGGGTCGAGCCCCCCGCCGACCCGTCGGCGTTCGATCCCGGACGGTTCTAGGCCCGGAGGGTCTCGGCCGGCGGGGGCGACGACGGCCGCGTCCCCGGCCGGCTACCCCGACCCCCGGCCCGCGAGCGGGTAGCGCGCGACCGTCCGGTAGCGCGGGCCGTCGCCGTCGGGGCGGCTCTCGGTCAGGTGGACCGCCTCGACCCGGAACGTGCCGACCGTCGGGTCGGTCCCGGCGAGGATCTCGCGGACCGGGGCCGTGGCGCGGGCGTCGTCCGTCCGGGCGAGGGTGACGTGGGGCGTGAACTCGTGGTCGGCGGGGTCGACACCGAGCGCGACGGCCTCGCGCTCGACCGCCTCGTGGAGACGGGTGAGGCGCTCGCCACCCTCGCGGAGACCGGCCCAGACGACCCGGACGCGGTCGGACGAGGGGAAGACGCCGAGACCGCCGACGGTCGCGTCGAACGGCCCGACGCCGGCGGCCGCGACGGCGTCGCCGACCGCGCGCTCGACCGCCCCCAGCCGGTCGTCGGGGACCTCGCCGAGAAACCGCAGCGTCACGTGGGCTCGATCGGGGTCGACGAGCCGGACGCCGGGGGCCTCGCGCAGGGGACACTGGGCGCGCTCGACGGCGGTCGCGAGGTCGGCCGGGAGGTCGACGGAGACGAACAGGCGCACGCACAGTCCTGGGGCGCGAGCGCTTTGAACGCCGCGACGCGGGCCGGACGCAACGCTTACCCGACCTGGCCGACAACCCCGGATCATGAGTGACGAGGGGCCGGACCGCGAGTCCGAGACCGGGACCGGGGACGGAGGCGATCCCGGGCGCCGCCGCGGCGGCGGTGGCCGCAACCACCGCTTCTCGGCCGGCCAGGGCTTCGACGAGAGCTACGAGGAGTTCACCCTCGACCCCGAGGTGGCGGCCGACCCCGACCGGGTCGATCCGATCGACTCGCGGGTGCTGACGGACCTGCTCGACGAGGGCCAGATCGCGACCGACGACGTCGACGCCGAGGGGCTGCTCGAGGTGGGGCTGTCCTACGCGGGCATCCACCGGTTCGAGGAGGCGACCGAGACGCTGGAGCGGGCCGCCCGGTTCGCCACCGACGACCGGGTCGCCCAGGAGGCCTGGGTGAACAAGGGCGTCGCCCACGCCGAACTCGAGGAGTACGACCGGGCGATCGGCGCCTACCGCGAGGCGCTCGACGTCGACGACGACGGCGAACACGCCGCCACGGCCGAGACCAACCTCGCGTACGCGCTCTGGGAGTTCGGCCACACCGAGGAGGCGCTCGAACACGCCGAGCGGGCGGTCGAGATCGACCCCCGCTTCCCGCAGGCGTGGTACAACCGTGGCTTTTTCCTGACCGAGCGGGGCCTCCACGAGGACGCCGTCACCGCCTTCGACAACGCGATCCGGCTGGGGATGCGCACCGCCGAGGTGCTTGAGGAGAAAGCGCGGGCGCTGGAGGAGCTCGGCGAGGACGAGGAGGCCGAGGCGGTCCAGGAGCGGGCGGCCGAGCTCCGCGCGGAGGCCGAGCGCGAGCTGGTACAGGAGACCGAGGCGGGCGCCGATCCGGGGATCGACGGCGGTCCCGAGCCGGGGAGCGAGGGCGGTCCGGGGGCCGGACCCGGACCCGGCCGCGGGCCGGACGACGGCCGACGATGACGCTGCTCCTGCGCGAGCGCGAGACGCCCGAGGGGCTGTTGGTCTCGGTCTGTGACAGCGACTGTCTCGGCGAGACCTACGAGGGCGTCGCCGGCGACGGCAACGGGGCGGATCGGACGGTCTCGCTCGAGGTGACCGAGTCGTTCTACGGCGGCGAGGCGGCCGTCGAGGCCGACGAGGCGACGGTGCTCGACAGCCTGCGGCGGGCGTCGACGGCCAACATCGTCGGCGACCGGGCGGTGGCGGTCGCCGAGGATGCGGGCGTGGTCGACGGCGACCGGGTGCTCGAACTCGACGGGACGCGCCACGCACAGCTGGTCCGGCTGGGCTGAGCGGTCGGCCGACCGAAGGACAGTTCCCCCTCGGGGCCGTAGCGAAGGCGATGGGAATCCACGAGCACGAGCACGGCGAGCCCGCCGCGCTCGACGTCGACCGGATCCGCGAGGACTTCCCGATCCTCGAGCGCCGGGTCGGCGGCGACGTGACCACGCCCGGCGAGGGCCCCGACGACACCGAGGCGCTGGTCTATCTCGACAACGCGGCGACGAGCCAGACCCCCCGGCCGGTCGTCGAGGCGATCGTCGACTACTACTACGGCTACAACGCCAACGTCCACCGGGGCATCCACCACCTCAGCCAGGAGGCCTCGGTCGCCTACGAGCAGGCCCACGACCGGGTGGCCGAGTTCGTCGGCGCCGCGGGCCGCGAGGAGGTCGTCTTCACGAAGAACACGACCGAGGCCGAGAACCTCGTCGCCTACGCGTGGGGGCTGAACGAGCTCGAGCCG
>CAZMLQ010000097.1:0-5936 GCA_964567195.1 uncultured Haloferacaceae archaeon
TGCGAAACGTCGTCGAGGTGGCCTGGGACGATCTGACCTACGCCGTCCCCGCCGGGATGACGATCCTCGTGATGCCGTTCACCTACTCCATCGCCTACGGCATCGCCGCGGGCATCGTCGCCTACCCCGTGGTGAAACTCGCCGCCGGCCGGGCCGACGAGGTGCGCGCCGGCCACTGGGCGCTCGCGGGCGCGTTCGTCGTCTACTTCTTCGTCCGCACCAGCGGCCTGCTCGCCCAGCAGGTCTGAGCACCCGTATCCGGACGTTTAACACGGCGGCCCTCCTGCGACCGCCGTGCGCCGAACCGCCGCCCGTGCCCTCCTCGGTCTCTCGGTGCTCGCCCTCCTCGTCGCCTCGGCCGCGACCACCGTCGCCTACACCCCCGACGACCGTCCCTCGCTCGGCCGTGGGATCGTCGAGCGCCCCGCCGACGGTCCGACCGTCGTCGGGGTCCAGGGATTTCACCTCGACGGCCGGGGCAACGCGAAAAAGCCCCCGCGGCTCGTCTCGGTCGGGCCAGACGGCAACACCCGCTGGGTCCACGACGGCGCCAGCGAGGGGATCGCGTGGTTCTACGACGTCGATCCGCTGCCCGGCGGCACGCTGTTGGTCACCTCGATCCGGAAGGACTCGACGGTCGTCTACGAGTTCGACCGCGAGAACCGAACCCGCCTGTGGACCGAGCGGATCGACGCCCGCGACACCCACGACATCGACCGGCTGCCCAACGGCAACCTCGTCGTCGCGAACATGCGCAACTACGACCGCGAGCGCGGTGTCAGCGACGACCGGGTGTTCGTCTACGACCGCGAGACCGACGAGGTGGTCTGGGAGTGGACGATCCGAGAGCACTTCCCCAACGACACCGACGGCGGCTTCCGGCCGGACTGGAGCCACGTCAACGACGTCGACGCCGTCGAGGGCGGCGACGCCTTCCTGGTCTCGCTTCGCAACTTCGACCAGGTGGTGAAGATCGACCGCGAGACCAAGCGGATCGAGTGGCGTCTCGGGCGCGACGAGGCCCACGACACCCTGTTCGAGCAGCACAACCCCGACCTGCTCGCGACCGATCCGCCGACGGTGCTGGTCGCCGACAGCGAGAACGACCGGGTGCTCGAGTACGCCCGCCGCGACGGCGAGTGGGTCCGGACCTGGACGCTCTCGGGCGACCTCTCGTGGCCCCGCGACGCCGACCGCCTGCCAAACGGCAACACGCTGGTCACGGACACGCTCAACCACCGCGTGATCGAGGTGACCCCCGAGGGGCGGGTCGTCTGGGAGTACTACGCCACCTGGGGCCCCTACGACGCCGAGCGGATCGGCACGGGCGCCGGCTCGAACGGCCCGACGATCGCCGCGATGAACGCGACCGGGCGCTACACCGTCAGCGGGGGCGGCGCGGGCGCGCGACTCGGCCGCGTCACCCCGGCCGAGTGGGTCCGACTGCGGGCCGCCGGCACCCCCGTCGCCGGGCCGGTGACCGACCTCGCGACCCGCTGGTCACACGTCGCGCCGTGGGTCCGGCCCGTCTGGCTGCCGCCGTGGGGCTTCGCCTACGCCCTCCTCGCCGCCTGTCTCGCGCTCGCGTGGGGGCTCGCCGAACTCGTGCTCGCGCGTGCGGCGCTGCTCGACCGGCTCCGCCGGGCGACCGGTGACCGCAGCCGCCGTCCGGGCGACTGAGCGCGGGCCGGGCGCACAGTCGCGAACGTCTCTTGTGGTCCGCGGGCGTAGGGCGGGCGAATGTCGGACCTGATACTGTACGAGCTCCCCGGCTGTCCCTACTGTGCGAAGGTGCAAGACGCGCTCGCCGACCTCGGGCTGGAGTACGAGTCCCGCGAGGTGCCCCGCGCACACGCCCAGCGCACGGAGGTCCGGGAGGTGAGCGGCCAGACCGGCGTGCCCGTGCTGGTCGACGAGGCCAACGGGATCGACGGCATGGCCGAGAGCGACGACATCGTCGAGTACCTGCGGACGACCTACGGGGCCTAACGGGGCCGCCGCCCCGGACAGAACGGGGCCGCCGCCCGACTCAGTCGGCGGGCTCGTCGGCCCGGTCCCGGATGAGTTCGCGGACCCCGTCGGGCTCGTCGGCGTCGGCGAGTTCGGCACACGAGACCAGCGCGGTGCCGTCGACCACCTCGCGGCCAGAGGCTTCCTCGACGAAGTAGACCGAGCGCGACCGGGTGACCCGGCCGAGCGAGGCCATCAGCCGGGCGCGACGCTTCGCGCTCTCGTCGAACGCCGAGTGGGCGGTGAGGAGGTTGCCATCGTCGCCCGCGTCCTCGGTGACGGCCGCGAACGGCGACCGAACGGTGGGGTGGACGGTGTAGCCCGCCCGGGTCAACACCGCGACGACGTGTTCGTCGTCGGGGTCGGCCTCGGGGTCGGCGGGTGTGGGGTCGGCGTCGTTGACCTCCTCGGCCCCCTCGAGCACGTCGACGGGGCTCGAGAGCGGGCGCCCGAACAGGTCCTCCAGCCGGACGGCAACCTCGATCGAGGCGTTCATGCCGTCCTCGTACTTCGAGACGGTCCGCCTGGAGACGCCGAGTTCGGTCGCCAGCCGGCCCAGGCTCCAGCCCCGCTCGCGGCGCTCGTCGGCCAGCAGGTCGCCGTCGATGCTGACGTAGAGCCCGCCGGGGGCGGCGTAGATCAGCGGCGGCACGCCCTCGACGAACAGGTCGTAGGCGGTGTCGGGGTGGAGCACCGGCACCCCGTGCCGGAAGTAGACCACCTCCGGCTTCAGATCCTCGTCGCGGGTGCGCATCCCGACGACCATCGGCGTCGCCTCGAGGTAGGTGCCGAGCCGCCGGAGTTCGGCCCCCGTCTCCCCGTCGACGGCGTCGACGTTGCCGAGGATCTTCAACAGGACGAGGTCCTCACCGCGTCGCGCCGCGAGGTCGAAGCTCTTGGGCCGGATCGCACACCGGTCGCTCACGTCGAATCCGGCGTCCCGCAGCATGGCGGTGACGTTGCCGACCAGCGCGGAGCGCGACATGGCCGGGCGTAGGCTCTTGAACGTACATAACCGTTGTGTCGCCGTCGGAGCGAGGGCGGTCGATCCGACCGACAGACTCATAGGTCAGGTCCCCGCGCGGGACGCGAAACGCGTATGCCCGCCGCCGGGCTACCCCGGCCGTGACCGTCGTCGCCCTCGACGACACCGACTCGCGCGAGCGGGGGATGTGTACCACCTACCTCGCCGCACGCGTCGCCGACGCGCTCGCCGCCGAGGGGGCAATCGAGCGCACGCTCCTCCTGCGGTGTAACCCGGCGGTCGAGCACAAGACCCGGGGCAACGCCGCCGTCGCGGTCCACGCCGCCGTCGACCCCGCCGTCGCGTTCGACCGCGCCGCCGGGCTGATCGAGCGCCTCGCCGTGGTCGGCGGGCGCACCCAGCCCGGGCTGGTGGTCGCGCCGGGCGACCCCGCCGACCCGGCGGCCGTCCCCGACCCCGTCGTCGCGGTCGCCCGCGACGCGGTCCGGGGCCACCTCGGCCGCGATCGGGTCCGGGCGGTCGCCGGGGCGGCGGGCTACCGGACGCGGGGCTGGGCCGGCGGCCGGGGGCTGATCGGCGCGCTCGCCGCCGTCGGGGCCTGGCGGGCGTTCGCGGGCTGGACCTACGAGCGGATCGTCTACCGGACGCCCGACCGCCGGGGGAGTCCCCGCGCGGTCGACGCCGGGAGTCTCCGGGCGGCGGCCGACGCCGCCGGGCCGGTCGTCTGGGACACCGTCGACCGCGCGGCGGGCGAGGCGGTCGCGGTCCCGGCCACGCCCGGGCCGGTGCTGTTCGGCATCCGGGGTGACGAGCCCGGCGCGGTCGCCCGCGTCGCCGACCGGGTGGCGGCCGAGCCGGCCGAGCGCGCTCACACCTTCGTCACCAACCAGGGGACAGACGCCCACCTCCGGGACGCGCCGATGGCGGCCGTCCGGGACGGTCGCTCCTACCGCGTCGACGGGCGGGTGGTCGCGGCGCCCGAGACCCGCGCCGGCGGACACGTCTTTCTGACCGTCGCCGACGCCCCGGACGACCGCCGGCTCCCCTGTGTCGCGTTCGAGCCGACCAAGCGCTTTCGCGACCGGGTGCGGGCGCTGCGGCCCGGCGACCGCCTGACCGTCTGTGGCGAGGTCGGCGACGGGACGCTGAAGCTCGAGAAGTTCGCCGTCCGGGCGCTCGACCGGACCGAGCGGGTCACGCCGACCTGTCCCGGCTGCGACCGGCGGATGTCGTCGGCCGGCCGGGACGCGGGCTATCGCTGTCGGGACTGTGGGACGAGCGCACCCGGTCGGGTCGAGCGCCGGGTCGAGCGCGACCTCGACCGGGGCTGGTACGAGGTGCCCCCGCGGGCGCGGCGCCACGTCGCGACGCCGCTGGTCCGGGGGGGGTTCGACGCGCCCGTCCACCCCGAGCGGTAGTGGTCCGGAGGAGACGCTACTCGGACTTCAGCCCGCTGCCGGTCAGCGGGACGACCACGTCCTCGTCCGGGCCGATCGCGCCGCGCTCGCGCAGTCGCTCGAGGCCGGCGGGCGCGACCGCACAGGTCGGCTCGGTGTAGAAGCCGGCGCGGTGGAGCCGGTCGAGGTGGTCGCGGGTGGTCGCGGCGTCGACCGCGAGCGCGTCGCCGCCGGTCTCTTCGAGCGCGCGGCGGATCTCGTCGGCCCGGACCGGCTCGCGGATCTGGATGCCGTCGGCGTCCTCGTTGGCGCCGGCCGCGGCGGCCTCGCCGTGGCGCTCGGCGACGATCGGCGCGTAGCCCGCGGCCTGGACGCCGTAGAGCCGGGGGACGCGCTCGGTCCAGCCGGCGTCGCGCAGCGCCCGAAAGCCCCGGTAGGCCCCGAGAAAGAGCGTCCCGTGGCCCAGCGGCGTGACGACGGCGTCGGGGACCGTCCAGCCCCGGCTCGCGGCCACCTCGTAGGCGAACGTGGCGGTGCCGGCGAGAAAGGAGGGCCGCCAGGCGTGGCTGGCGTACCAGCCCTCGCCGGCCTCGACGGTCTCGACGCAGGCCTCGGTGACGGCCTCGCGCGAGCCCTCCACCCGGACGGGGGTGGCGCCCGCCCGCTCGATCGCCCGGAGCTTCGCGGCCTTGACCGACGCGGGCACGTAGATCCGGGCGTCGAGCCCGGCCCGGGCGGCGTAGGTGGCGATCGCCGCGCCCGCGTTGCCCGAGGAGTCGTCGACGAGCCGGTCGGCGCCCGCGGCCAGGGCCCGGGCGACGCAGGTGGTCGCGCCGCGATCCTTGAACGAGGCGGTGGGCGAGACGTACTCCAGCTTGAACCGGGCGTCCCAGCCGGGTGCCTCGACCGCGGGGGTGAACCCCTCGCCGAGCGACGCGGCGGCGCGGTACGCGACCGGCAGGAGGTCCGCGAACGCCCACAGCCCCCGGTCGCGCTCGAGTGCGGCCGGATCGGGCGGGCCGGCCGGGCGGGGCGGGTCGGCGAAGCCAAGCGGGGCGCCACACGAGCAGCGCCAGCGGTCGTCGTGGGTCGCGCCACAGTCCGGACAGGCGAGGGTGGGCAGCGTCGACATCGGCGTCGGCCCGGCCGAGGGGCGGGGGCGTGGTAGGCGTGTCGGTGCTAGTAGCTGTCGACGTTCGTGCCGATCGAGCAGACGTACTCGCCGGCGGCGACCTGGGGGAGCCGGCGGGTGCGCCAGAAGACGCCGGGCGAATCGGCGGTGACGCGGGCCTTGACCGTCCCGAACGGGTCGGTCACCTCGAACAGCGGATCGCCGGTCGTCACCCGGTCGCCGAGGTCGGCATCGAAGTCGACCAGCCCGCCGGCGGGCGAACCGTACTGGTCGAAGCCGGTCGCACGGGTCTGACTCGCCGCGTCGACCGCGCCCTCAAGGAAGCCGTAGCCCCGGAGCAGGTTGAACAGCCCGTCGACGCCCCGGCGGATGCTGGACTCGTCCCAGCCGACCGCGCCGCCCAGCTCGGGAT
>CAZMLQ010000097.1:5946-8632 GCA_964567195.1 uncultured Haloferacaceae archaeon
GCTTGGCGCGGGTCTGGCGGTCCGTTGGCGTCTCGCCGTCGAGGAAGTCGTAGTACCGGAGCACGTTGAAGACGCCCTCGACGCCGGTCTGGACGCTCTCCTCGTCGAAGCCGACCGAGCCGCCGAGTTCGGGGTCGACGGTTGGAATGCCGTCGTCGGGGGCGACGCGGGCGAGCTGACCGTCCGGGCCCTTCTGGTCGAGCACGTGCCCGCAGTCGAACGTCTTGGCGAGCCCGAGACAGTCGCGGTGGAGGCGGTGGCGCGAGCCACACCGCACCCGGACCTCGTCGATCATCCGGCTGGTCGAGCCCTGGTGGAGATCGACCACGTAGTCGGCCTCGCCGGCCACGTCGTAGGTCGCGGCGGCGATGCGCTCGCTGGTCGTCCCGTCGGGGTCGCCCGGATAGGCGCGGTTGAGCTTCGTGTCGTCGATCGGGTTGCGGTGTTGGGCGACCAGGAAGCCGTAGACGTTGACGATCCCGACCGCGATCACGGTGCCCGCGAGCGCCTCGGGATCGAGCCGGGGGATCGTCCGCCGGATCACGCCGACCCCGTTGAGCTCGTCGCCGTCGCTGGCCGCCTGGACGTAGAGCGTCTCGCCGTCCCGGGCTCCCTCGACGACCGCCACGGGGAGTCCGACGGGCGAGCCGTCGCGGGCCTCGCCCGCCCGCAGCCGCCCCGTGGCGACCTCGCCCGGGGCCGCGCTGGCCGTTCCGACCGTGGTCATCGTCCGTGAAAGGCCCGGACCACCCTTCAGGGGTTCGGTTCCCGACACGGACTGCCGACGTTCCGGACGCGGGCGCGACCGACGCGGCTTTGTCCGGCCGCGCCCACGGTCGGGTATGGACACCGAGGCCCCCGATCGGCCCCGCGCAGGCCTCGTGGCGGCGCTGGACGTGCCCCGTAACGCGGCCGTCGGCGCCGTCGTCGGCGTCGCGCTGGCGGCCGGGCTCTACGCCGTGCGGGTGTTCGAACTCCTTGGCCCCGTGACGGGGACACAGACGTTCCCGGTCGTCGGCGTCGGTGGCTGGTTCCTCCTGCTCGCGGCCGTGCTCGCGTCGTCGACGGCCGCGCTCGTGGCGACCCTGCTGACGCTCGCCTCGGCCTACCGGCTGGCGCGCGAGACGGCGACCGAGCCCGGCCCCGACGACGGGGAGTGAGCCCCGCGGCTACGCCGGCCCGTCGAGTTCGTCCCCGGCGATCCCGGCCAGCCGGGCCGCGCCGGCCCGGGTCCCCTTCGCGATCAGCACGTCGCCGGCCGCGAGCGCGGTCGTCGAGTCGGGCGAGACCACCCAGCCGTCGTCCGGCCGGCGGACGGCGATCACGCGGGTGCCGGTCTCGCTCCGGATCGCCCGCTCGCCCACGGTCGATCCCGCCAGCGGCGCGCCCGGCGCGACCGTCACGCGGACGATCACCTCGTCGGACTCGTCGACCGCCGCGGCGACGACCGGGTGGGCGTCGAGCCCACGCAACACCCCCTCGCCGATCTCGACGGCGGCGTCGCTGATCACCTCGGTCGCGCTCGCCACCTGCATCAGCCCCCGCAGCGAGACGGGGTCCTCGACCCCGGCGGCCGCCCGGAGCGTCCAGGCCTCGAGCCGGGACTTGAGCGCGTCGACCTCGGCCTCCAGCGCGACCACCTCCTCGGCGACCCCCTCGCTGTCGAACAGGACGGCCCCGTAGGCCAGATCGACCGCGAGCTCGGACATGTTCTTCATCAACACGAGCGAGTCGACCGCCCGGTCGAGGTCCTCGACGGTCGGCTCGGGGACCGCCGGCGGGCGGTAGGGCTCGCCCGTGGCGCGCTCGTAGACGCCCGCGACCGACGCCTCCGGCCCGCGAAACAGGACCACGTCGCCCGCCGCGAGCGCGGTCTCCGCGTCGGGGTTGTGGATCCAGTCGCCGGCCCGGCGGACGGCGATCGCCCGCACGCCCGTCCCGGTCTCGAGATCGATCGCCCCGAGCGTCCGGCCGGCGTAGGGCGAGTCGGCGGTCAGCCCCGCACGCACCAGCGTCTCGACCGCCTCGGGGAGCGCGCCACGCAGCGCCTCGGGCAGCCCGACCTCTCCCAGCACGACCTTCGCGATGTCGCCGGCGGCGTCGCTGATCTTCTCGGCCGCGCCGACCACGCCCAGCACCGGCGCGAGCGCCTCGGCGTCGTCGGGGCTGCGGGCGGCCATGAGCAGGCTCATCCGGGCCCGGAGCTGGAGGAGGTCCATCCGCTCTTCCAGCTCGAGCACCTCGCGGGCCACGTCGGGACTCCCGAGCAACACCGCCGAGTACGAGAGATCGATCAACAGCTCGGCGGTGTCTTTCATCTCCGCGAGCACGGCCTTCACCCCCACCGGCTCGTAGCCCACGCCGCCCTCGCCGTCGGGGTCCATGCCCGCGACCTGGGCGCCCGGCGGAGAAAAACGTTCGGCGGCGGGCACCCATCTCCGGTGCCGGCGGGCACCCATCTCCGGTGCCGGCGGGCACCCATCTCCGGTGCCGGCGGGCACCCTTCCCGCCGACGACGATCGGGCGGACCGACGACCGGCCGGTCCCGCGAGACGGGACGTTCGCGGCGTCTCGGTCCGGCCGACGGCACTCTCGCGGACCCCGGAACCCTTTTGCCGGATCGCGGGCTGGTACCCGGCAGATGAGCGACCTCGAAGCGGAGTACCGCCTCGAGTACTTCGAGACG
>CAZMLQ010000098.1:0-8478 GCA_964567195.1 uncultured Haloferacaceae archaeon
TCTGTGGGGTCGTCGGGATCAAGCCCACCTACGGGCTGGTCTCGCGCTACGGGCTCGTCGCGTACGCCAACTCGCTCGAACAGATCGGTCCGCTCGCGCCGACCGTCCACGAGGCGGCCGAACTGCTCGAGGTGATCGCCGGCCCCGACCCCCGCGACGCCACCACCGATCCCGACCGCGCGGGCCATCCCGGGCCCGACCCCGACTACGCCGGCGCCGCCGACGGCGACGCGACCGGCCTGACCGTCGGCGTGCCGGCCGAGCTCCTCGAGGGCGCCGACGCGGGCGTCGTCCGAACCGTCCGCGAGACGCTCGACGGGCTCGCGGCCGCCGGCGCGACCGTCCGCGAGGTGTCGATGCCCGCCGTCGAGGCCGCTGTGGCCGCCTACTACGTGATCGCCACCTCGGAGGCCTCCTCGAACCTCGCCCGCTTCGACGGCGTCCGCTACGGCGTCTCGGGCGGACGTGAGGGCGACTGGAACGACTCGTTCGCCCGGTCGCGCGAGGCCGGCTTCGGCCCCGAGGTCAAGCGCCGGATCCTGCTGGGCACGTTCGCGCTCTCGGCCGGCTACCAGGACCGCTACTACCGGAAGGCTCAGGACGCCCGCGCCTGGATCCGGCGCTCGTTCGACGACGCCTTCGACGACGTGGACGTGCTCGCCTCACCGACCATGCCCGTCCCGCCGTTCGAACTCGGCGAGACGATCGACGACCCGCTGCGGATGTACCTGGCCGACGCCAACACCGTCCCGGTCAACCTCGCCAACCTCCCCGCGGTCTCGGTCCCCGCCGGCCGGGCCGACGGTCTGCCCGTCGGCCTCCAGTTCGTCGCCCCGGCGTTCGACGAGCGCACCCTCGTCCGTGCCGCGAGCGCGGTCGAGGCGCTCTAGCGCCGCCAGTACTCCGGCGTCAGGATGACCAGCACCGGGATGATCTCGAGGCGACCGACCCACATCAGCCCGATCATGAACAGCTTCGACGCGGTCGAGAACGACAGGTAACTGCCCATCGGCCCGACCACGCCGAAGCCGGGGCCGACGTTGCCCAGCGTGGCGGCAACGGCACTCATCGCCTCGAGCATCGAGAGCGCGGGGCCGGCCCGTACCGAGTCGGCGAAGACGACGGCGGTCCCGAACAGGAACAGGACCAGATAGAGCGCGGTGAACGCGTGGATCCCCCGGACGGCCCGCTCGTCGAGCGCGCGCCCGCCCAGCCGGACGGGCCGGACGGCGTCGGGGTGGGCGGTTGTGAACAGCTCGCGGCGCAGGCTCTTGAGCACGACGTACCAGCGGACGATCTTCACGCCCCCGCCGGTCGAGCCGGCGGAGCCACCCAGGAACATCGCGAACAGCAACAGGTACTGGGCGGGCGGGCTCCAGGCGTTGAAGTCGATGCTGGCGTAGCCGGTCGTGGTGACGATCGAGGCGGCCTGGAAGAGGGCGTGGCGCACGGCGGGCTCCGCGGCGCCGACCAGCGCGGTCCGGATCCCGTCGAGGTACGGGGCGTCGTAGCTGGTGCCCGGCGGGGCCGTCGTCGCGAGGCCGACGCCGGCGAACAGCAGGCCCGCCCCGAGCGCGGCCACCAGCCCCACGGCGCCGGCGTAGAACCGGAACTCGGCGTCCTCGGCGATCGCGCGGGGGCGGCCGGTCAGCAGGTGCCAGAACAGCGCGAAGTTCGTCCCCGCCGCGAGCATGAACGGGATCACGACCCACTGGACGGCCGCCGAGAAGGCCTCGATCGAGCGAGCCGCGGGCGAGAAGCCACCGGTCGGCATCGTCGTCAGCGCGTGGGCGAGGGCGTTGTACGGCGTCATCGCGGGGGCCAGCCCGCCGGCGTGGAGCCCGTAGAGCAAGAGCGCCTCGAGGACGGTGAAGCCGAGGTAGGCGCCCCAGAGCGCCCGCGCGGTCTGGGCGATCCGGGGGGTGAGCTTCTCGATGCCCGGACCGGGCGCCTCGGCGTCCATCAGCTGTGCGCCCCCGACCGACAGCTCCGGCAGGATGGCGACCGCGAGCACGACGATGCCCATGCCGCCGAGCCACTGGCTCAGCTGTCGCCAGAGCAGGACGCTCCGGTCGTGGGCGGCGAAGGAGATCTCGCCCACCACGGTCGCCCCCGTGGTGGTAAAGCCCGACATGGACTCGAACAGCGCGTTCGCGGGGTGGCCGAGCGTCGACTCGGGGTGGGCCGCCGGGACCAGCCCCGGGAGCCCGTGGGCCTCGATCAGGTACGGCACCGCGCCGACCAGCCCGACCGCGAGCCAGGTCAGCCCGACCATCAGAAAGCCCTCGCGGGCGCGGATCCGGTCGGCCTCGCCCAGCCGCTCCAGCCCCGCCCCGGCGGCGACGGTCAGCGCCGCGGTGACGAGAAAGGGCGCGACCGACTCGCCGTAGACCAGCGCGGCGGCGGTCGGCACGACCAGCGGGACGGCGAGATACTTCAGCACCGACCCGACGAGCGACAGGCTTGCCCGGTAGTCGACGCGAACTCTCATCGTTCCCCCGACGCGGGGGCCGACGGCCGAGGACGGCTTGAATCCTGCCCTTCGGGCTCAGATCCGCGCCGTCACCGTCTCGGCGGCCTCGCTGTCGACGAACAGCACGACGTGATCGCCGACCTCGACGACGGTGTCGCCCCGCGGGACGACGTGCTCGCCGGCGCGGGTGATCGCCCCGACGACGAGGCCGTCGGGCAGGTCGGCCACCGCCTCGCGGATCGGGCGCCCGGCCAGCGCGCTCTCGGCCCCGATCTCGATCTCGAGCACCTCCGCCTGGCCGGACTCGACCAGCGCGACGTTCTCCGCGCCGCCGTCCCGGGTGAACCGGGTGATCTCCTCGGCGACCGCCTCCCGGGGGCTGACGCTCACGTCCACCCCGACGGTCTCGAACAGATCGACGTACTCGGTGTCGTCGACGACGGCGACGGTGCGCTCGACGCCGAGTTGGGCGGCCAGCAGGCAGACGAGCAGGTTCTTCTCGTCGGAGTCGAGCGCCGCCACCAGCAGGTCGGCGTCGCCGACGCGCTCGCGCTCCAGGAACTCGGTGTCGGTCGCGTCGCTCTCCATCACGACGGTGTCGGGCAGACGCTCGGCCAGATCGCGGGCGCGGTCGGGGTCGCGCTCGATCAGCCGGGGGCGCGAGCCCCGCTCCTCCAGCAGCCGGGCGACGTGATAGCCCACCTCGCTGCCGCCGACGATCACCACCCGCTCGGCGGTCCCCCCGCGCTCGGCCGGCGCGACCGTGCGGGCGAACTCGGCGACGCCACCCGTCTCGCCGATGACGAGCACCCGGTCCCCGCCCCGGATCACCGTGTCGCCACGCGGGATGGTCACCCCGCCGTCCCGAAAGACCGCGGCGAAGGTGAGCGAGGCGAACTGGTCGGCCTCGCTGACGGTCCGGTCGGCCAGCGGGCTGCCCGACGGCACCTCGAGTTCGGCCATCTCGACCGCGCCGTCGGCGAAGCGGTCGACGTCGCGGGCCGCCGGCAGCCCGACCACCCGGACGATCGCCTCGGCGGTCAGCAGGTTCGTACAGACCATGAAGTCGACACCGAAGGCCGTCCCCGAGCGCCGCCAGGTGCGCAGGTACTCGGTGTTTTTCACCCGCGCGACGGTGAAGGTGTCCGAGACGGCCTTGGCCGTCGCACAGGCGACGATGTTCGTCTCGTCGACGTCGGTGGAGGCGATCACCATCTCGGCGCGGTCGATCCCCGCCTCCTCCAGCGTCGACAGCGCCGTGCCGTCGCCCTCGACCGCCAGCACGTCCAGCGAGTAGGTCAGCTCCTCGACCCGGGCGGGGTCGCGCTCGATCACCACCACCTCGTGGGTCGCCTCCAGATCGGCGGCGATGCTGGTCCCGACCAGCCCCGCGCCGATGACGATCACGCGCACGGCCGCCACCCCCGCACCATGTCCCCGGCTGGTCGGGCGCCGGTGATGATCCTTTCCATTCGACACCCCGGCTGGCGCGATCCCGGTCTGTCCCGTCCAGCTCGGACCGGGCCGTGGGGAGCCGGGTCCGCCCGTCAGCCCGCCCCGTCGGTGCGCTCGCGCCGGACGGTCAGCGACACGTCGCGCTCGCGCCCCTCCAGGTCGGCCACCACCCGCGAGACCACCCGCTCGGCCTCGTCGACGACCAGCGGCCGGGCGCGCTCGATCACGGCGTCGAGCGGGAGCAGCCGGGGCAGGTCGACGGCGTCGGGCGTCGCCGAGTCGGGGTCGAACGAGACCTCGAAGACCACCCGGGTGGCGTCGGTCGCGTCCGGCGGCGCGTCGGCCGGGAGGTCGGCGACCGGCTCGGTCCGCCACCGCCCGGCCGCGTCGAGGTGGCGGGTGAGACGCCACTCGATCCGCTCGGGGCGCTCGACGACCGTCACCCGCGAGCGGGCGGTGTAGCCGACCCGCCACCACTCGAACCGGAGGCGGTAGCGGGTGCCGGGCCCGCCGTCGCCGGACCGGTCGACCGCGGTGAGATACTCCGAGTAGCGGGCGTAGCGCGGGAAGTCGACGAGGAAGTCGAAGACCGTCTCCCGGGGCAGGTAGACGACGGTGCTCACGACGAGTCGGTCCACGGGCTCTCTGGCGCCGGCGGCGACATGACCTTTCGGGGGCGCGACGGGAGCGTTAACTCGACCGGGACGCTACCGGCGGGCGTGCTCGAGGGAGTCAACGTCGCGCTGGGCGTCACGGGGAGCATCGCGGCGGTCACGACCGTCGAACTGGCCCACGAGCTCCGGCGCGAGGGCGCGGCCGTCCGGGGGGTGCTCAGCCCCGACGCCACGGGGATCGTCCACCCCTGGGCGGTCGAGTTCGCCACCGGTCGGCCGCCGGTGACGGAGATCACCGGCGCGGTCGAACACGTCGAGCTCTGTGGCCGCGAGGGCTGGGCGGACGTGCTGTTGATCGCGCCCGCGACGGCCAACACCGTCGGGAAGGTGGCCGCGGCGATCGACGACACCCCGGTCACCACCTGCGCGACGACCGCGCTCGGCGCCGGCGTGCCGGTCGTGGTCGCGCCCGCCATGCACGAGCCGATGTACGACCACCCGGGCGTGGCGGCGGCGCTCGACCGGCTCGCGGACTGGGGCGTCGGCTTCGCGGCCCCCCGGCTCGAGGAGGGCAAGGCCAAGATCGCCGACGAGGCGGCGATCGTCACCGCGGTCGCCCGGGCGACCGGCGACCGCCCGCTCGAGGGCCGTCGGGTGGTCGTCACGGCCGGCGCGACGACGGAGTCGATCGACCCGATCCGGACGCTCTCGAACCGCTCGTCCGGCCGGACCGGGCGGGCGGTCGCGCGGGCCTGTCGCGTCCACGGGGCCGACGTGACGCTCGTCCACGACGGGCCCGGGGTCCACTACGCCGACGTCCGCCGGGTCGAGAGCGCGGCCGAGATGCGCGAGGCGACGCTCGCGGCGACCGAGGGGGCCGACGCGCTGGTCGCGGCCGCGGCGGTCGGGGACTACACCGTCGAGCGCCGACCGGAGAAGATCCGCTCGGGCGGGACGCTCACCCTCGAACTGCGGCCGACGGCGAAGGTGGTCGACGCCGTCCGTGAGGCCCACCCCGACCTGCCCGTCGTCGGCTTCAAGGCCGAGACGACCGGCGACGACGCGGCGATGGCCGAGGCGGCCCGCGGGCTCGCCGATCGGATCGGGGCGGCGTTCGTCGTCGCGAACGACGCCTCGGTGATGGGCGAGCGCGAGACCCGGGCGCTGCTGGTGCGTGGCGACGCCGACCCCGAGGTCGTGACGGGGTCGAAGGCGGCGCTCGGCGACCGGGTGGCCCGGGCGCTCGCGGCCGTCCTCGGGGGCTAGTCGTCCTCGGCCGGCTCCGGCTCGGGGCCGTCGTCGGCCCCGGGACCGACGCGTGGCCAGACGACGCCCTCGACGAACGGGACGCCCATCCGGGTGGCGGCCCGCGAGATCATGTGGGCCCCGGTCGGCGCGGTCAGAAAGAGGAACGCGACGGTGACGAGCCCGAGCAGCCCGTCGCCGCCGGGGCCGAACCGGACGAACCCCGCGAGCGCGACCGAGGAGGCCCCGAGCGTCGTCGCCTTGGAGGTGGCGTGCATCCGGTTGTAGACGTTCGGCAGACGCAGGAGACCGACGGTGCCGACGATCAGGAAGAACGCCCCCACGGCGACGAGCGCGACCACCAGCGTCGTCCGGACGGGGCCGGCCGGCGGTGGGCCGCCGCCGGCGGCCGCGAGCGGGGCGAGCGCGAGCCCGGTCATTCGATGATGTCCCCCTCGGTCACGTACCGGGCGACGGTGACCGTGCTGATGAAGCCGATGATCGCGAGCACCAGACTGACCGTCAGGAAGACGCCCTGGCCCGAGACGACGGCGTAGAGGACGGCGACGGCGACGACGTTCGTGCCGACGGTGTCGAGCGCGACCACCCGGTCGGGGGTCGTGGGACCGACCACGACCCGGTAGCCGACGAGCAGGGTCAGCGCCGCCGCGAGCACCAGCGCCGCCTCGACGACGAGCGAGAGGACGGCGGGCTCAGTCGCCACGGTCGCCCTCCTCCGCGTCGGCGTCGGGGCCGCCGCCGTCGGTCACGATCCGTGGCTCGCGCGCCACGGGGTCGCCGGGCTTGAGCCGCTCGTCGAAGATGGCGAGCGCGTAGTCCTCCCAGCGACGGATCGGCTCGAGGATCGCCGTGCGGTCGCTGCCGTCGATGCTGTGGACGTAGAGAGCGTTGGTCTCGCGGTCGTAGTCCATGGTGAGCGTACCCGGGGTGAGGGTGATGCTGTTGGCGATGGTGGTGATCGCGAGGTCGGACTCGACCCGCAGGGGCACCTCGACCACCGCTGGCTCGATGGGCATCGAGGGCGCGAGCACCCGGCGGGCCACGTCGACGTTCGCCGTCACCAGCTCGACGACGAAGGCGGCGGTGTACAGCGCGACGTAGCCCAGCACGCGCGGCCGGCGGACGAGCCCCGTCATCGGTTCGTAGAAGCGCCGGACGGCGTACGCGACCGGGAGCGAGATCGCCAGCCCGATCAGCCCCTCCTCGGCCAGCCGGACGGGCTCGAGCGCCACCCCCCGGACCAGCAGCCAGAGGACCGCGAGCACCACGCCCGCCTCGATCCAGGAGAGCCCGGTGTGGTCGTCGGCCTCGGCCCCGGCGTCGGCGTCTGTCCCGCTCATCCGAGCACCTCCGTGGGGTCGACGGCGTCGACGTAGCCCTCGGTGTCGACGGCCGCCTCGGCGCCGGCCTCGGCGGCGGCGAACACCGCCTCGAAGCCGAGACCGAAGCCGACGACCGCGACCGCGAGGGCGGCGACGACGGAGACCCGGACCGCCAGCCCCCGGCTCGTCACCCGCCGGCCGCCGCCGTAGCCGCCGTCGGGGGCGGCGGCGGCGTCGGGCTCGGTCTCGGCGGGGCGCGTCCGCGAACGCGGCAGGCGGGCCTCGACGGTCGCGGAGGGCGTCCCCCAGAAGGCGGCGTTCCAGGCCCGGGTGTAGTAGGCGATCGTCAGCACGGCCCCGACGAGCACGAGCGCGAGCGCCGCGGTCGCGCCGGTCGCGCCGGCCGCGGCCGCCCGGGCGGCGGTGTCGAACACCAGCAGCTTGCCGAAAAAGCCCGCCAGCGGGGGGACCCCGACGAGCGCGAGCGCGCCGAGCAGGAAGCTCCCCGCCAGCACGGGCGCCCGGGGGGCGAGCCCGCCGAGGTCGCCAAAGCGCGTCGAGCCGACGGCGGCGTCGACGGTCCCGCTGGCGAGAAAGAGCAGCGCCTTCGCGAGGCCGTGGTTGAACGCGTAGACGAGCGCGGCCGCGATCCCGAGGGTCCGGGCCGCGGGGACGGTGGCGGCGACCGCCAGCGGCAGGACGATGAACCCGACCTGACTGATCGAGGAGTACGCCAACAGCTCGTCGAGCTCGTCGCGCCCGACGGCCCCGAGCCCGCCGAGGATGACACTGGCCGCGGCCGCGAGCGCGAGCGTCGGGCCGACGAAGCCAAGCGGCGAGTCACCCCCGATCCCGAGGACGGGCAGCGAGACGGGGAAGGAGGCGGCCGCGAGCACGGTGAACGTCAGCCGGACGATCGCGTAGACGCCCACCTTCTTCACGACGCCGGCGAGCACGGCGGTGACGGGGGCGGGGGCGGCGCGGTAGGCCGCGGGTACCCAGAAGTGAAACGGGACCAGCCCGGCCTTGAGCGCGAACACCGCCAGCAGGACGGCCAGCAGGCCGAGCGTCGGCAACACGGCGACGCCGTAGGCGGCGGGCTCGGCCAGCCGGCGGGCCATGTCGGCCATGTTGAGCGTGCCGGTGGTGGCGTAGAGCCCGCCGATGGCGACCAGCATCACGGCGCTGCCGATCAGGTTGAGCACGACGTACTGGAGCGCGGCGCGGGTGTGGCTCGGCCCGCCGCCGAAGGCGACGAGCACGTAGCTCGACATCAGCATCACCTCGAACCAGACGAAGAGGTTGAACAGGTCGCCCGTGAGGAACGCCCCGGAGACGCCAACTAGCG
>CAZMLQ010000099.1:0-8469 GCA_964567195.1 uncultured Haloferacaceae archaeon
CGGCGGTGCTCGGCGGCACGCAGTCGCTCCACACGAACGGCAAGGACGAGGCGCTGTCGCTCCCGACCGAGGAGTCGGTGCGCACCGCCCTGCGGACCCAGCAGATCCTTGCCCACGAGTCGGGGGTGGCGGACACGGTCGATCCGCTGGCGGGCAGTTACTACGTCGAGCACCTGACCGACCGGATCGAGGAGCGGGCGGCCGAGATCCTCGACGACGTGGCCGACCGCGGCGGGATGCTCGCGGCGGTCTCGAGCGGCTGGGTCCAGCGCCGGATTCAGGACGTCGCCTACGACCGCCAGGCCGAGATCGAGTCGGGCGAGCGGGTGATCGTCGGCGTCAACCGCTTCCAGACCGAGAGCGAGGGCGAGGCCGACGGCCCCGAGATGGAGCTCGAGGAGGTCTCGGAGGCCGAGGAGCGAAAGCAGGTCGATCGCCTGGAGTCGGTCCGCGCCGAGCGCGAGGACGCGGCGGTCGAGCGCCGGCTCGACGACCTGCGGGCGGCCGCCCGCGGGGACGAGAACCTCCTTCCCCCGATGGTGGCGGCGGTCGAGGCCTACGCCACCGTCGGCGAGATCTGTGACGCGCTGCGTGACGTGTTCGGCGAGCACCGCCCCGGGGTGTAGGCCCGCCGTGCCCGCACCGACGGGTCGGGAGCGTCCCACCGGTTTTTCCTCCGGGGGGGCCGTCGGTCTCGCCATGGAGTTCCACCACCTCGGGGTCGCGACGGCCGACGGGGCCGACCTGGCCGCGCGCCACGGGGCGCTGTTCGACGCGCCGGTCGTCCACGAGGAGCGCGTCGAGGGCGTCACGGCGCGCTTTCTCGCGCTCGGGGGCCGGAACGGGAACGGGAACGGGAACGGGAACGGGGCCGGCGGCTACCTCGAACTTCTCGAGCCCCACGAGCCGGGGCCGGTCGCCACCTTCCTCGAGGACCGCGGGCCGGGGCTCCACCACCTCGCGCTCCGGACCGCCGACCTCGCCGCGGCGCTGGACCGGGTCCGTGGGGCCGGGGCCGAGACCGTCGGCGCGGCGCCACGCCCGGGGGCGTGGGGGAGTCAGGTCGCCTTCCTCCACCCCGACACGACCGGCGGCGTGCTGGTCGAACTCGTCGAGGGGGGCGGGCCGGAGGGGACGCGACACGAGCACGGCGACGAGCCCGCCGGGAGGGGCACCGACGACTGATGTACGATCCGCTCACCTACCGGGCGGGGGTCTCGCCCGAGGCGACGGCGCTGGTCGACGCCGCCTCGGGCGAGAGCCGGACGTTCGCCGCGCTCGACCGCGGGGTCGATCGGACCGCCGAGCGGCTGGCGGCGCTGGGGCTCGACCCGGGCGACCGGCTGGCCGTGGCCGTCTCCCCTCGGCCGTCGGCGGTCGATCTCGTCCACGCCTGCCTGCGGACGGGGGTGGTGATCGTCCCGCTGTCGCCGGCGCTGACCGAGCCGGAGTACCGGGCGCGTCTCGCCGCTGCCGCCCCGGCCGCGGTCGTCTGTGACGCCGGCTCGGCCGCCCCGGTCGCGGCCGCCGCGGGCGACGGAACCCCCGTGCGCTCGCTGGACGAGGCGAGCGAGGACCCGGTCGTCGACCCGCTCGCGGCGCTCGAGCCCGCCGGGCGGGTGCGCCACGGGTGGGCGGCCGACGATCCGGTGGTGATCCCGTTCACCTCGGGAACGACCGGCGAGCCAAAGCCCGTGGTGTTGACCGCCCGCAACCTGCTCGCCAGCGCGGGGGCGTCGGCGCTGCGGCTGGGGCTACGGGCCGACGATCGCTGGCTGGCCACCCTGCCGCTCCACCACGTCGGCGGGCTCTCGCCGGTGCTCAGACTGGCGCTGTACGGGACGACCGTCGTGCTCCGGCGGTCGTTCGAGGCCGGGCCGGCCGCCGACGACCTCGACGCCCACGGGATCACCTGCGCCTCGCTGGTGCCGACGATGCTGGAGCGGATGCTCGACGCCCGGGGGACGCTGGCCGACTCGCTCCGGGTCGTCCTGCTGGGCGGGGCGCCGGCGAGCGCGGCGCTGATCGAGCGGTGTCGCAACTACTCGGTGCCGGTCCATCCGACCTACGGGATGACCGAGACCGCCTCCCAGATCGCCACCGCCACGCCCGCCGAGGCGTTCGCCGATCCCGGCACGGTCGGGCGTCCGCTCATGGGCTACGAGCTCCGGGTCGTCGGCCCCGACGGCGAGTGCAAGCCCGGCGATCCCGGCGAGATCGTCGTCTCGGGACCGACGGTCACACCCGGCTACCTCGACCGACCGGCGGCGACCGCCGAGGCGTTCGACGACGGGGGGCTCCGGACGGGCGATCTCGGCGTCGTCGACGCGGACGGCCGGCTGCGCGTGCTCGATCGCATCGACGAGCGGATCCTCACCGGCGGCGAGACGGTCGACCCCGGCGAGGTGGCGGCGGCGCTGACCGACCACCCGGCCGTCGCGGAGGCCGCGGTCGTCGGGCTCGACGATCCCGAGTGGGGCGAGCGGGTGGCGGCGCTGGTCGTCCCGGCCGCGGCCGACGACCCGCCCGACCGCGCCGCGCTGGACGCCCACGCGGCCGGGCGGCTGGCGGGGCACAAGCGCCCCCGGGTGGTCGAGGTCGTCGACGCGCTCCCCCGGACCGCCTCGGGAACGGTCGACCGCGAGGCCGTCCGGGACCGGCTGGCGGCCGGGCGGGCGGCGAGCGACACCGACGCCGACGCCGAGGGCGCCGACGACTCCGGCTTCGAGTGGGCCGGCGAGGCCGACGCCACCGGCGACACCGGGGACGCGGAGGCGGGCACGGGCGAGGGCGAGTCGCCCGACTAGCCTACCCCGACACGCCGTTCTCGGCGGGCGAGAGTCGGCGCTCCAGCCAGACGAGTCCGAGCGCGACGACGACACAGGCGACGACGAGGCCGGGCCAGAGCAGCCCGCCGAGCCCGCGATCCAGGAGCGCGCCGCCGAGCGCGGCCCCCAGCCCCATCCCCAGCCGCTTTGCCACCTCGAGCAGCGAGAGCTGCGTGCCTCGGTCGGCGGCGGCGCCGAGATCGCTCGCGAGCGCGGCCGCCAGGGGCGCGTGGAGGATCTCCCCGACGGTCCGGAGCACCAGATGCCCGCCGACGAGCGCGATCCCGAGGAGTCGCGGGCCCAGGCCCGCGGCCCAGACCGAGCCCATGCTCGCGGCCCAAAACCCCGCCGAGAGGACGAGCCCGCGGGTGCGACGCCAGGCCGCGATCCGGGTGACGACCGGTAGCTGGAGCGCGACGACCACCGCGGGATTGAGCGTGTAGAGCGTGCCGAGCTGTGCGGCCGACAGCCCGAGGCGCTCGGTCGCGACGACCGGGACGGTCGTGTTCATCTGGGCGTACATGACCGCGAACCCGACGTTGAGCAGGGCGAGCGCCAGCACCCGCCGGCGGGTGACGATCCCCGTCCAGTCGCCGATCGACTCGCGCAGCGAGGCGGCGGGCCGGCCGGCGTGGAGCCGGGGGAGCGCAAGCGCAAGCCCGACCGCGACCAGCGCCGAGGTGAGGCCGTCGACGACGAACACCGCGGTCCGGGCGGCCTCGTAGAGGACGCCGCCGACGACAAAGCCCGCGCCGAAGCCGGCGTTGCTCGCCACCTTCAACAGGCCGTAGCCCCGCTCGCGCTCCTCGGGATCGGTCAGATCCGCGAGCGCCGCCTGGCTCGCGGGGGCGTACAGGCCCGCGGTCAGCCCGGCGGCGGACGCGACGGCGACGAAGCCAGGGCCCGTCCGCACGAGCGCGTAAGCCGCCAGCGTGGCGGCCGACAGCGCCATGCTGGCGACCATCACCGGCCGGCGGCCGTGGCGGTCGGCGAGATAGCCCCCGAGCGCCGTCCCGACCGCGAGGGCGACGTTGTTCGCGAGCAGCCCGAGCCCGACCACCGAGAGCGAGATCCCGAGCGTCAGGTGAAAGTGGACGGTCGCGAACGGGTAGACCAGCCCGGAGCCGAAGACGTTGAGCAGGCGACCCCCGGTGACGACGTAGACCGCGCGGTCGAACCCCCGGACGGCCGCGAGCGACGGACGACGCACCGGCCGTATCCAGCGACCGAACCCACCTGAACCGTCCGGTTCCGGCCGACCGGACCGCCAACGACTAAGCCGCCCGCGGCGCGAGGGGGTCCATGACGCTCCAGGACTACTGGGGGGTGGGGCCGAAGACGGAGGCCCGACTCCGCGACGCGCTCGGGGTCGAGCGGGCCCGGGCCGCCATCGAGTCCGCCGACGTCCGCGCGCTGACCGACGCCGGCGTCTCGCCGGGCCGGGCGGTCCGGATCCTCCGGCGGGCCGACGGCGACGCGGCGATGGACCTGTTCGAGACGCCCGACGCCCGCGCGGTCTACGACGACCTGCTCGAACTCGCGGGCGAGTACGCCCTGACCCGACACGCCCGCGACCGAATCCGGGTCTCGACGCCCCTGCCCGACCGCGAGTCGCGCGAGGCGCGACTCGACCGCGTGCTGGGCGCACGCGACGCCTGGCGCGCGCTCGACGGCACCGACCGGAGCGCGGTGCTCGAGGCGTTCGCCGACTACGACGACGCGGGCGCGACCCCCCGGGCGGCGGTCGACTGCGCGATTGCGCTCCGGACGGTCGGGCTCGACGCCGACGCCTTCGCCGACGTGGCGGCGCTCGACGTCGAGACGCTGAGGGCCGCGCGGGACGCGCTCGCGGCCGTCGAGGGCGGGCTGGACGCGCTCGGGGCCGAGCCCGAGGCGCTGGTCGTCGGCGACGGGGCCGACGAGCGCCTGGACCGCGACCGCGAGCGCCTGCGGGCCGTCCGGGGGCTGGCGGCCGACGCGCTCGACGTGCTCGAGACGGTCCGGGCCGACGGGGTGCGCGACCGCGACGCCCTGGAGGCGGGCGTGGTCGAACACGTCGCGGGCGAGACCGGGCTGGCCCCCGGCCGGGTCCGGGGCGCGACCGCCGACGACGCGACCGACGCGGCCGACTTCGTCTCCACCTCGCTGCGTGCGCTGGTCGAGGAGCTGGAGACGCGGGTGCGCGAGCGCGAGGCGACCGTGGCGGCGGAGCTGGCGGCCACCCTCGACGAGGCGGCCGAGGACGCCCGCGCGGCCGTCGACGCGGTCGACGCCGCCGCGCTCGACCTCTCGCTGGGCCGGTTCGCCGACGCCTACGACCTCTCGCGGCCGACGTTCGTCGCCGACGGGCTGGCGGTCGAGGGGGCGCGCAACCCGTTTCTGGTCGCGGCCGACGAGCCGGTCCAGCCGATCGACTACGGCGTCGGCGACCACGGGCTCGCGCCGCCGGCCGACCGGGTGGCGGTGCTGACGGGAGCCAACAGCGGCGGGAAGACGACGCTGCTCGAGACGCTCTGTGCGGTCGCGGTGCTGGCGGCGATGGGGCTGCCCGTCCCCGCCGAGCGGGCCGCAGTCGGGCGGATCGACGGCGTCGTCTTCCACCGCCGTCACGCCTCGTTCAACGCCGGCGTGCTCGAGTCGACGCTCCGGTCGGTCGTGCCGCCGCTGGTGGGCGAGCGCCGGACGCTGATGCTCGTCGACGAGTTCGAGGCGATCACCGAGCCCGGCCGGGCGGCCGACCTGTTGCACGGGCTGGTCGAGCTGACCGTCGACGCCGCCGCGCTCGGGGTGTACGTCACCCACCTGGCCGACGAGCTCAGCCCGCTCCCCGACGCCGCGCGGGTCGACGGCATCGTCGCCGAGGGGCTGACCGACGAGCTCGAGCTCGAGGTGGACTACCAGCCCCGCTTCGACAGTCTGGGGCGTTCGACCCCCGAGTTCATCGTCTCGCGGCTGGTCGCGAACGCCGCGACCACCGCCGAGCGCCGCGGCTTCGAGGCGCTCGCGGGCGCGGTCGGCGAGGCGGCGGTCCAGCGCACGCTCGACGACGCCCGCTGGCAGAGGCCGGCGGTCGACGGCGAGCCCTCGTCCTGAGGGCGGGCGCGGGCTTGAAGTCGGGGGGCGCCCTCGGGGCAACGGATGGTAGATCCGACCTCCGACGTCGGCGAGGTCGACCCCGACGACGCGCCGGCGTGTGCCGTCTGTGGCGACCCGGCCGTCGGCCCCGACCGCCGCGTGCTGACGTGGGTCGCCGACGGACGGGTCCACCACCGCCACTTCTGTCACCCGGCCCACCGGGACGAGTGGGACGACGAGCGCCCCTGATCGGATCAGGTGCGAAAGCGCTCCAGCCCGAGCCCGAGCATGTCGGGCGTGACGGGGTCGAACTCCGCGCGCTCGTGCTCGGGGAGGTGCTCGCGGACGCCGTTCCAGACATCGCGGGCGTAGCGCTCGTCGACCAGCACCCGGAGCCCGCGCTCGTCCGGGCCGCGGATCACCCGTCCGAGCGCCTGGCGGGCCTTGCGCACCGCGGGCACCACCAGCGCCGTCTCGAAGCCGTCGCCGAACGTCCGGTCGTAGGCCTCGACCACCGCCCGCGTCCGCGGGCTGGAGGTGTCGACGATCGGCACGCCACAGACGACGGCGGCGCGCAGGCGGTCGCCCCGGTAGTCCACCCCCTCGGTGAGCGTCCCCCGGAGGCTGGTGACGAGCACCTTCCCCCCGCCGGCGAAAAAGTCCGTCTTCAGCGCCTCGGTGTCGGCGTCGGCGCTCGACTCGTCGAGCAACACCGGCTTCTCGAGGCGGTCCCGGAGCGCGCGCGCCATCCACTCGGCCTCGGCGTAGCTCGGCATCCCCACGAGGACGTTGCCCGGCTCGGCCGCCACCCGCGCCGTCGCGTCGGCGTACGTCCGGCGGGTCCGGTTCTGTGCGCCCGGAGGCCCGCGGTTCTCGTGGGTGAACGCCGGCGCGTCGACCGCGAAGCTCTCGCGGTTGGCCGGCGGGAACGAGAGCCCGTAGGTCCGCTCGACCACCGGCCGGCCGTCGGCCGCGAGGTCGTCGAGCCCCGTCACCGCCCGCAGCACGTCCAGGGGCTCGAGCGTCGCGCTCATCAGCAGGCCGCCGCCGAACTCGCCCAGCGTCGCCGCGATGGCCTCGCCGGGCACGCAGTCGTGGAGCACGAGCCGGGCGTCGTAGACCTCCCGCCAGGAGCCCCGCTCGGCGGTCGCGTCGCCGCCCGGCGAGAGCTCGATCTCGCGGAAGTGCCGCTCGTGGTCACACCGACGCCAGGCCGCGAGCACCCGCCCGACCGTCGGGACGGCGTAGCGGCGCTCGCCGTCCCCGTCGTCGCCGTCGCCGTCCTCGACCGCCTCGTCGGCCGACGCCAGCGCCCGGGCGACGACCGCTCCGACGGCCTCGGCGCGCGCCCAGATCCCCGGTCCGTGGCCCGCCTCGTCGGCCCAGCGGCTGATCGCGTCCGGCGCGGGCGTCTCGGGGTCGCGCAGCGGGATCTCGACGGCTTCGGTCGGGCTGTCGGGAACGCCGTCGAGGTGTTTCCCGACCAGCCGGTCGATCACCTCGCGCAGATCGCTCACCAGCTCCCGCACCGCCCGGACCTCGTCGACGCCGACGTCGGCGGCGCCGAGTTCGGCCCGGAGCGCCTCGGCCCCGGGGACGGTGCGCTCGCCCGCGTCGAGGTCGAGCGCGGTGATCGCCCGCGTCAGCTCGGTGGTCGCGTCCCGGAGGGTGGCGTCGGCGACGCCGTCCGAGACCAGATCGCGCACGCGCGGCTCGAGCATGTGTGCCTCGTCGCAGACGACGAACGTGGTCTCGTCGAGCAACGCGCCGGTGAACGAGCCCGCGGTCGTCGGATCGAACGCGTGGTAGTAGTTGCCGATCACCACCTCGACGTGGGGTGCGAGCGCCCCCATCACCGAGTGGGGACAGGAGCCCCGGCCGGCCGCCAGCCCGACGAGCGACTCGTGGTCGAGGTGGCCCCGGTCGTCGAACGCGAACGGGACGGCCTCGACCGGATCGCCCTCCGCCGGCAGGTCCTCGAGGTAGCCGGCGTAGAACGGGCAGTACTCGACGTCGTCGTGGTCGAACGTCTCCGGCGGGTAGGCGGTCGGCTCGCCCGCGGTCGTCAGGTGGTCGCCCCCCGTCGTCGCGGCGAGGCGGGCGCGCTCGGCGAGCGTCCCCGCGTCGGTCGGCCCGTCGCCGGTCAGCGACCGGGTCCGGTCGCGCAGCCCCTCACAGCGGTCGTAGACGTTCCCCGGATCGATCCCGCCGGCTCGCTCGCGGCTGTACGGACAGATGTCGGCCTTGCCGACGAGCGTGAGCCCCGAGACCGGGCGGTGGTCCGCGGGCAGCCCGTCGTTGATCGCGCAGAGGTCGGCCTCGAACTGCCGGAGCTGCTGGCGGACGCTCGTCAGGACGAGCACGCGCTCGTACGACGAGTCGGGATCGCGCACGAGCGAGAGGCCGGCGGTCAGCGCGAGCGCGGTCTTGCCGGTCCCACAGGCCCCCTCGATCACGGCGAAGCCGCCGTCGTCGGCCGCCGCGCGGGCCGCGTCGATCCCGTCGGCCTGCTCGGGGTAGGGCTCGTCGTGGGGAAAGAGCGGACGCCAGTCGGACTGCGACACCG
>CAZMLQ010000100.1:0-8386 GCA_964567195.1 uncultured Haloferacaceae archaeon
GCAGGCGGTGCATCTGCGAGCGTTTCTCCGAGGAGAGCGACCGGCCGTAGGCGTCCTTGTCCTTCCAGTCGATCGTCGTCGTCAGCCCCTTGTCGTGCATCGTCTGGGTCGTGGGGGCGCCGACGCGGGACTTCTTCTGGCGCTCGGAGTGGTTGAACGCCCGCCACTCCGGGCCCGGATCGATCTGTTCCTCCTCGACGATCAGCCCGGTCTCCTCGTGGATGAGCTCCCCGTCGGCGGTCCGAACGAGGTCCTCGGGGTCGACGTCGTCGAGGTCGATCCGGTCGGCCTCGGCCTCGGTCTCGCCCTCGGCCGCCTCCTCGTCCTGCCATCGTCGCCGTTCGTCCCGCTGACGGGTGGGCCGTGACATGGCGTTTATATACTCCGAGTCGGCTGGCTCTTAACTTCTTTGGCGAGTCCGGCGGCCGTGTCGAGCGATATATGTCCCTCTCGCGCCGACGCTCGGACGATGCCGACGGTCGAGTGCGATCCGGACGCGGCACGCGAACGACTCGAGACCGCGGGCGTGTCGGTCACCGCGGGCAACACCCCCCACGAGCACTGGCGGGCCGAGCGTGGCGACGCGGTCGCGGTCGCCTACGACGACTCGGTGGTGGTACAGGGCCGGCGCCCGCCGGACCTGCTCGCGCTGCTCTCGCCCGAGCGCGGCGGCCGCGCACACGTCTACTTCGACGGCGCCAGCCGGGGCAACCCCGGCCCGGCCGCGATCGGCTGGGTGATCGTCACGAGCGACGGCGTGATCGACGAGGGTGGCGAGCGGATCGAGGCGACGACGAACAACCGCGCCGAGTACGCGGCCCTGGAGCGGGCGCTCGAGGCCGCGCTCGATCACGGCTTCGACGAGGTCGACGTCCGTGGCGACTCCGAACTGGTGGTCCGGCAGGTCCGTGGCGAGTACGATGTCACCAGCCCGCCGCTCCGGGAGTACCGGGTCCGGGTGCGGGAGCTACTGGACCGCTTCGACCGCTGGAGCCTGGTCCACGTGCCGCGCGAGGTGAACGACCGGGCCGACGACCTGGCGACCGAGGCCCTCGACGGATGACGGAGCTCCCCCCCGGCGCGGTCGACGAGGCCGAGCGCCTGACGCGACTCGCCCGGCGCGCCGGCGACCCCGACGAGCGGGCGGCCTACCGCGAGCGCCGGACGCGCCTGCTCGACCGCCACGGCTACGTCGCCCGGCTCCGCGAGACCGACGACACCCTCGTCTGTCACCCGGAGCGCTGGGTGGACGAGACGGGCACCGCCCGACCGTCGGCGATCGACGACACCGACAGCGCGGTCGAGATCCCGCTCTCGGGGCCGGGCGATCCCGAGGCCTGGGACGCGGTCGAGGCCGACAACGCCGCGCTGGTGACGGCGGTGGCTGAGACGGCCGAGGAGAACGCGTCCGTCCACCGCGCCACCGCCCGTGCGGTCGCCGACTTCGCCGGCAACCACTACGCCAAGCGGATCGAACGGCTCGCCCCCGAGGAGGTGACCGAGTTCCGCGAGGAGTACTTCCCCCGCAACGCGTGGCCGAGCGAGCGCCAGCGGGCGCTGCTCGATCGCTCGCTCGCGCTGCTGTTCGACGTCGCGGGTGTCGACCCGCCGCCTACCGGTGGCGACGGAGGAGACCGCTGACCGCGTCCGCGCGCTCCTCGTCGGTGACGAACTTCCCGAGCATCCAGTCCAGCCGTCCGACCAGCGCCTGGACACCCGCCTCGGTCAGCTCGTACTGGTTGGTCCGCTTGTCGAGTTCGCTCTTCTCGACCAGCCCCATCTCGACCAGATCGTCGAGGTTGGGGTAGAGCCGGCCGTGGTTGACCTCGGCGTCGTAGTACTCCTCGAGGCTGCGCTTGATGGCGAGCCCGTACCGGGCTTCCTCGGCGAGCACCACCAGAATGTTCTGCTGGAAGGCGGTGAGGTCCGCCGCCGTCCCTGACCCTTCGACATCCAAGGCTGCCTCTGACATGTACGAGCTATCCGCCCTCTACACATTTAATTCTTCCTAAATGTAGCGTACTGAACCCTCCGCGTCTGAAAACGTCGGATCGCGGGCGAGCGGCTCGCTCCGGGGCGTGAACGACGGATCGGCCGCGGTACTGTCACCGCCCGTATTATCACGGTCGTCCACGGGTGTTCTTCCGGCCCTCCCGGCGTCCCGAAAACCACTTCACCGGTATGCTCGAACGGGACGTGGATGACGAACCTCTGGGAGGACCTCGCGGCGGGTCCGGAGCCGCCCGAGCGGATCCACGCCGTGGTCGAGTGTCTCAAGGGCGAGCGCAACAAGTACGAGTACGACAAGGACCTGCCCGGCGTGGTGCTCGACCGGGTGTTGCACTCGAACGTCCACTACCCGTCGGACTACGGCTTCATCCCGCGGTCGTACTACGACGACGGCGACCCGTTCGACGTGCTGGTGCTGGTCGAGGACGCCACCTTCCCCGGCTGTGTGATCGAGGCCCGGCCGGTCGCGCTTCTGGGCATGGACGACGACGGCGAGACAGACGACAAGGTGATCGCCGTCCCGTCCGAGGACCCCCGCTACGACCACGTCCAGGACCTCCCGGACCTGACCGACCAACAGCGCGAGGAGATCGCCGAGTTCTTCGAGACCTACAAGAACCTCGAGCCGGGCAAGGAGACGGCGACGCTGGGCTTCGAGGACCGCGCCGCCGCCCACGAGGCGATCGAGCACGCCCTCGAACTCTACGACGAGGAGTTCGCGTAGCTCGATTCGGTCCGTCGACCCTCGACCGTCGCCCGCGCACGGACCCACGCCCCTTTTGCCGGCGCCCCCGTTAGGTTGCTCCGATGGCTCAGTGCGACGAGTGTGGCCGGCACGAGAACCTTCCGTACCAGTGTGGCCGCTGTGGCGGAACCTTCTGTGCCGAGCACCGGCTGCCGGAGAACCACGCCTGTCCGGGCCTCGACGAGTGGGACGACCCCGACGGCGTCTTCGACAGCGGCTTCGACGACAGCGTGCGGTCGACGGACGGGGACGACCGCGGCGTGGCCGGCGGGATCGCCGACCGCGTGACCGCCACCGGCGGCCTCCTCGGCTACGTCCGGGGCAACGCCGCCTACACGATGCTCGGGCTCATGTGGATCACCTTCGCGCTCGAGTGGGTGGTACTCGTCCTCGCCGGCGGCGCGTTCGAGACGCTGTTCGTCCTCCGGTCGGACGAGATCGTCCGGGTCTGGACCTGGGTCACGTCGGTGTTCGCCCACAGCCCCACCAACTTCTTTCACATCGTCGGCAACAGCATCGTGCTTTATTTCTTCGGCCCGCCGGTCGAGCGCTACGTCGGCTCGCGGAAGTTCGCCGCCCTCTTCGTCGGCGGCGGCGTGATCGCCGGCCTCGCACACGTGCTCACCCACTCGCTGCTGGCCGGTCTCGGCCTCCTCGGGGTCGCCGGCGTGACGGGCGTGCTCGGCGCGTCGGGCGCCGTCTTCGCCGTCCTGGGCGTGCTCACCGTACTCAACCCCGGGCTCCGCATCTACCTCTACTTCCTCATCCCCGTCCCGCTGTGGCTGTTCACCATCGGCTTCGCGCTGCTGTCGGTCGTCTTTTTCGTCGCGCCCGGCGCGGCCGCCGCGGCGGGCCAGAGCAACGTCGCCCACTTCGCCCACCTCGCCGGCCTCGTCGTCGGTCTGGCCTACGGCGAGCGGATCAAGGGGAGCCGGCGCGTCCCCGACAGCCTCAGCCTCGGCGGCGGTGGCGGGGGCGGTCCGGGTGGCCCCGGCCGCGGGCGCGGCCCCTTCTGAGCCGTCCGCCGTGTCGCCGCCCGGCTCCGACCCTCGACCCGACCTCGCGCCCCGCGCCGGTCTCGACCGCGCCGGGATGGAGCGCCTCCAGACCGAGGTGGCCGCCGCCGCGACGCTCGACGACGCCCTCGGCGTCGACCCCGACCGGGTCGGCGAGCCGAACGGCCCGGTCGTCGTCGGCCTCGATCAGGCCTTCCTCGGTGGCGGCGAGCGCGCGGCGAGCGCCGCCGTCGCCTGGCGCGACGGGGTGATCGAGCGCGCGGGTGCCGTCGTCTCGCTCGACTTTCCCTACGTGCCGGGGCTGCTCTCGTTCCGCGAGGGTCGCCCGGCGCTGGCGGCGCTCGACGCGCTCGGGACGGCGCCCGACCTCCTGTTGGTCGACGGGAGCGGCCGGCTCCACCCCCGGGGCGCCGGGCTCGCCACCCACCTCGGCGTCGTCCGCGACCTGCCAGCCGTCGGCGTCGCCAAGTCCCTACTCTGTGGCCGGCCCGAGGCGTCGGTCGACGGCCGGCCCGCGGGCTGGCGGACGCCGATCCGCGCCGACGACGGCGTCGACCTCCCCGCCGGAACCGTGCTCGGCTACGCCTACCAGTCCCGCCAGTACGACGCCAGCCCCCGGATCAACCCACTCTACGTCAGCCCCGGCCACCGGATCGCCCCCGAGACGGCCGTCGACGTCGTCGCGGCCTGCGGTCGGGGCTACAAGCTCCCCGAGCCCACCCGGCTGGCAGACGCCCACGCCGCGACGGTCCGAGACCGGGCGGTCGCGGCCGGCGACGGCGACGACGACCCCGCCGCCGAGTGACCCACGTTCAAGACGGCGCCGGCCGAGGCCGGCGCATGGACCGGACCGTCCTCGTGACCGGCTGCTCGTCGGGGATCGGCCGCGCGACGGCGACGACCTTCCTCGACGAGGGCTGGTCGGTGTACGCGACCGCGCGCAACCCCGCCGATGTCGAGCGCCTCGGCGCGCACGACGGCTGTACGATCGCCACCCTCGACGTGACCGACGACGACGACGTCGACCGGGTGGTCGGGCGGATGCGCGACGAGCTCGGCCGGATCGACTGTCTGGTCAACAACGCCGGCTACGGCCAGTTCGGCCCGCTCGAGGACGTGCCCGTCGACGCGCTCGACCGACAGTTCGACGTGAACGTCTACGGCCCCCACCGGCTCGTGCGGGCCGTGCTGCCCGGCATGCGCGAGCGCGGCGACGGCACCATCGTCACCGTCTCGAGCGTCGTCGGCCGGGTGGCGATCCCCGGGAGCGGCGCCTACTGCGCCTCGAAGGCCGCGGTCGAGTCGCTGAGCGACGCGCTCCGGGCCGAGGTCGACGGGCACGGCGTCGACGTCGTCCTGGTCGAGCCCGGGCCCGTGACGACGGGCTTTCGCGACCGCGTCGCCGAGGAGCTCGACGCCGGCCTCGACCGCTCGGGTGCCTACGAGAGCGTCTACCGGTCGCTCGAGGACGCCCGCGCCGTGAGCGACGGCCCCTGGAGCGTCGGCCCCGACCGGGTCGCGGCCACGATCGTCGACGCCGCCGCCGCCACCCGCCCCCGGGCGCGCTACCCCGTCGGGACGCTCGCCCGCCTCGCCACGCTCGCCCGGTTCGTCCCCGACGCCGCCCGCGACCGGGCGTTCTCGTTGCTCGACCGCCTGCGCTAGTCGAGACAGGCGGCGACGACCCGGAGCGCCGCCTCGCCACGCACCTCGTCGGCGAGCAGCGGCACCCGCCGGACCGACCGACCGCGAAAGAGGTCGCTCGCGCGACGGAGCGCGCGGCGCTGGACCTCCCACCGGCGGGCACAGAAGCCGCAGTTCTCGGGGTCGGGCTCCGCGATCCGGTCGTCGTCGAGGTCGGCGACCGCGTCGGGCGCCTCCATCACCCGGTTGACGACGAGCGTGCCGACGGGGATCGAGAACTCCTCCAGCCGCGCGATCAGCCGCTCGGACTCGACGACGCTCATCTCCTCGGGCACCATCACCACGCGGAAGTCGGTCCGCTCGGGGTCACACAGCACGGCCCGGAGTCGCTCGATCCGCTCGCGCAACGCCTCGAGGTCGACGTCGGGCTCGGCACCGTCGTCCCCGAACGGGTTCAGCCCGCCCACCATCCCGCCGAGGCGGTCGCGCAGGCTCAACAGCCGGCCGACCATCGAGTCGAGGGTCTCGGGGAGCTGGAGCAGCCGGAGGGTGTGTCCCGTCGGCGCCGTGTCGACCACCACCCGGTCGAACCGGGGGTCGTCGAGGTAGGTCACGAGCTGTCGCATCGCCGCCGCCTCGTCGGCGCCGGGCATCGGCCCGCCCAGCAGCGGGTCGAGCGGCGACTCGCCCTCCCCGTCGCCGCCGGATCCGCCCAGCCCGAGGCCGAGGCCGAGCCCGCCGCCCGCCGCCGCGCCGTCCCCGCCGAGGGGCCCGGCCGCCATCGCCTCGTCGGGGTCGATCTCCGCGCCAAACAGCGGGACGTCCTCGCGGAGCCGTGCGGGGTCGGCCGGCACGTCCGTGCCGAGGGTGTCCGACAGCGAGTGGGCGGGATCGGTCGAGACGACGAGCGTGGGCGTGCCCGCGGTCGCGCTGGCGAGCGCCGTCGCCGCCGCGCAGGTGGTCTTACCGACGCCGCCCTTGCCACCGTAGAGGACGTACTCGGGGGCGTCGACGGCCGCCGGGGGGTCGGCGTCGGCCTCGACCGCGACCGCCTCGTCGACCGACTCGACCGGCTCGACGTCGAGTTCGCTCATGACTCCCCACGACCGCCGGGCCCCCTGTATCCGTCGGTCGCGTCGCCCCCGCTCAGCCGAAGTACTCGGCCAGGCGCTCTGCCGCCTCGGTCGCCCGCGGCGTGACCAGCGCGAACCGGAGCCACTCCGAGCGCGACGGGCCGAACGCCTCGCCGGGCATGCCCGCGACGCCGGCCTCGTCGATCAGGCGCTTGACGTTCTCGAGCGTGCCAGGACAGTCCTCGAAGCGCGCGAGCACGTAGAACGCCCCCTCCGGCTCGGTGTACTCGGCGCCCGCCGCGTCCAGCGCCGCGGTGAACGCGTCGATGCGCTCGGTCAGGGTCTCGCGGGTCGCCTCGTAGTAGGCGGGGTCGGTCTCGCGCAGGGCGCACAACACGGCCACCTGCGAGGGTCGGGGGCCAGCGACGTTGACGAGCATGTGCCGGGTCGCGGCGTCGTCGACCAGCTCCGGCGGGAAGACGGCGTAGCCCACCCGGAAGCCGGTGATCGCCATCGACTTCGAGAACGCCGAGGTGACGATCCGGCGGGGCGAGTCGATCGTCAGCGCGCTCTCGAACCGGCCGGTGTAGTCGAAGTGGTCGTACACCTCGTCGGCCACGAGCAGGGCGTCGTACTCCTCGGCCACCTCGACCAGCCCGCGGACGGTCTCGGGATCGTACACCCGGCCGGTCGGGTTGTTCGGGCTGTTGATCAGGATCAGCGCGGTGTCCTCGTCGGCCGCCTCGCGGAAGGCCGCCACGTCGGCCCCGCCGTCCTCGTCGACCGGGACCAGATCGACGTCGCCACCGAGCAGGTTCGCCTTGCCCGGGTAGTAGGGGTAGACCGGGTCGGTCAGCAACACGCCGTCGCCGGCGTCGCGCTCGAGCGCCCGGGCCATCGCGAGGTAGTTGGCCTCGCCCGCGCCGTTGGTGACCAGCACCTGTTCGCGGTCGACACCCCGCCGGGCGGCGATCTCGTCGCGAAGCTCGTCGAGCCCCTCGCTCGGGGGGTACTGGAAGGCGTCGGTGTCGGCGTCGGCGTACTCGCGCAGGCCGTCCCGGAGCGCCGCCGGCGGCTCCCAGTCGGGGTTGCCACTCACCATGTCGACCACGTCCCGATCCGCCGCCGCCGCGTAGCGTATGATCCGGAAGAAAAGCGGCGTGTCGTAGTCCATACCCACGCCTCGGACGGCCCCGAATTGGCTCTTGCGGAGCCCGACGGACAGCTTTGTTACCCCGCCCGCCGAGGCCGATCCGTGAACAAGAAGGGGCACGTTCTCAACGCCGTACTGCTCGCGGTCGGGATCGGGGTGATACTCGCGCCGACGCTCGATCTCGGGACCGCGCGCTCGGTCGCCGAACTGTTCGTGCCGGTGGTGCTCGGGGCGCTCTTCCCCGACGTCGACACCGCCTTCGGCCGCCACCGCAAGACGCTGCACAACCTCCCGGTGCTCGGGATCTTCCTCGCGTACCCGCTCGTGTTCGGCAACCTCCAGTTCGTCTGGATCGGCGTGCTCACCCACTACGTCCTCGACGTGGCGGGGAGCAAGCGGGGCATCGCCCTGTTCTACCCGTGGGAGAAGGAGTTCTCGCTCCCGATCGGGGTCGCCACCTCGAGCGACTACGCCGATCTCGTGACCGTGCTGATCACCGCGGTCGAACTCGGGATCCTCTTTGCCCTCCACCGCTACGTCGTCCCGCTCGACACCGGGCTCGGGCAGGCCACGGCGCTCCTGCTGGGCTGAGCGTCGGCGCCGGCGTGGGTCTCGCGGGCCACTCCCGTCGGTCGCGGCCCGCGCTACCGCTCCTCGCTGTCCAGCACCCGGATCTGGTCGCCCCGTACCGTGACCGGGATGGGGACCGTCGCCTCGTACAGTTCGACGGTCACCTGGTCTTTGC
>CAZMLQ010000101.1:0-8342 GCA_964567195.1 uncultured Haloferacaceae archaeon
GGCTTCGCGTTCGCGCCCTTCCACACCCCGTTCCCGGGGATGGTGCGCAAGGCCGGGCTGCTCGCCTACCGCCACATCACCCGCGACACCGAACTCGAGACGGCGCTGGCCGACGAGATCGGCCGCCAGCCCCGCGAGGACGAGTACGACGACCGTGGGGCCTACGAGACGGCGATCCGTGACTACATGGACGCCCTCGCCGAGACCGACCGCTACCGGGCGTGGTACGACGCGACCATCGACCCGACGCTGGGCATCGCCCGCCAGGTCGGCAACTGGTACACCGGCTCGGTACACCTCGCCCGGCTCAGCGCGCTGCTGTCGGCCGCGCGCGAGGACCGCGATCTGACCGGCGAGCGCCTGCTCGTCGCCTCCTACGGCTCGGGCGCCCAGGCCGAGATCCACGCCGAGACGGTCCGGGCCGGCTGGCGCGCCGAGACCGAGGCCTGTAACGTGACCGACCAGCTCGCGGCCCGCTACGAGCTCTCGTTCGACGAGTACGAGCTCGTCCACGACGCCCACAACCACGAGAAGGAGTCCGAGATCGAGCCGTTCACCCAGCCCGAGGGCGAGTTCGTCCACGCCGGCTGGGGCCGGATGAACGAGCGCAAGTACGAGTACGTCGGGTAGCCGGCCGGCTACCCACGATCGGGGTCGCGGTCGCCCTCGATCGATCGAAGCGCCCCGAGCGCGTCGTCGAGCGGGCGGGTCGAGACCGCGAGCGCGAAGCCGTCGACCGACGCGAGCGCGGGGGCGTGCTCCCAGACGTCGTCGGGCGCGAGCCCGTGGAGGACGACCGCGCTCGGCGTCGGCTCGACCACCCGGAGCGCGACCAGGGGCGACTCGCCGCGGGTGACGCCGGTGAACACGAGCACCCGGTCGGTCGACTGGCCGTAGAGCCGGTAGAACTCCTCGCTGGAGAGGCGGGTGATCGCCTCGATGCTGTTGATCACCGTGTGGCCGTTGACCGTGTCGCCCCCGCCCGCGAGACTCGTCGCGTCGAGGGCGTCGTAGACCCGCTCCAGCGCGACCGGCGCGGCGTACTCCCGGAGGTCGTGGACGATGTCGCTCTCGAAGCCGGCGGAGACGACGCGGGCGTACTGGCGGATCCGCTCGCCACCCCGGGCCTCGTCGATGTCGAGCAGCGCCCGCACCGTTCGGCTGACCACGCCGATGCCCGGGCTCGTGCGTCGGCCGCTCTCGTAGTCCGAAACGACCGACGAGGAGACGTCGAGCGCGTCCGCGAGGTCGGTCTGGGAGACGTCGAAGTCCGTCCGCCACTTCCGGAGGGTCGCGCCGGGATCGTCGCTCAGCGTGATCTCGCCGGCGATCCGGCGGGCGAGCTCGCGACGGGCGCCGTCGCCACTGCCGTCGCCGAGCGTCCCCGTCCCTCGGTCCGACCCCGACCCCGGGCTCATACCCTGGCCGACGCCCGAGCGCCCGAAAAGCGTGTCGCCCGGCCGACGCAACGTTCAACCGCCCGCGTCGCCGCGCCCGACCGTGCCCTCCACGCTCGTCCACCTCGGCGTCGCCGCGCTCGTCGGGACGGCGCTGCTCGGCCCCGCCTTCGACCGCCGCGCGCTCGCCGTCGTCGTCGCCGTCGCGGCGGTGCCCGACCTCGACGCGGTCGCGGGGCTCGTCCTCCCCGGCGCACACCGCGCGCTCCTCCACACCCTGCTCCTGCCGGCGCTGGTCGCCGCGCTCGTCGCCGCCGACGGCCGTCGTCGACCCGAGGCGTCGGTCGTCCGTCGCCGGCTCGGCCCCGCCGGCCCCCGGATCGCGTGGGTCGCGGTCGCCACCCTCCTGGTCGGGGGGATCCTCCCCGACCTCGCGACCAACGGCGTGAACGCGCTCTACCCCCTGCACGACCGGTTCTACACCGTCGACGGGCGGGCGCTGCTCTCGACCGAGCGGGGGCTCGTCCAGACGTTCGTCGAGTTCGACGCGCCGGCCGCGCCCCCCACGACCGCGAACACCCACTACCGGACGGGCGTCGACCCGACGCCCGGCCCCGAGCCCACCGGCGTCGAGCGGATCTTCCCGCTCGCGTGGTCGGGCACACAGCTTCTGCTCGTCGTCGCCGGTTTCGGGACCGCGCTGGTCCGGCTGGCCGACGCCCGACGGGAAGGTTGAAACGACCGCGCACCGACGCGGAGCCATGACCGATCGGGACGGCGACGAGGACGGGACCGGAGACGGGCCGGCGCGGCCCTCGGCGCTCGCCCCCGCGGAGGTGACCGTCCGACCCTACGAGTCGGGGGACGCCGCGGCGCTCTGGGGCCTCAAGCGGGCGTTCGAGACCGGGCTGGGCGAGGCCGGCGACGACGGGAAGGCCGGCCGCTACGCCGCGAAGCTGACCGACGGCTACCGCGAGCGCTACCTCGCGTGGGTCGAGGACTGCGTCGCCGAGGCGGCCGGCTGTGTCCGGGTGGCGGTCCGCGACGAGCCGGTCGGCTACGTCTTCGTCCTGCCCGAGTCGCTGGCGATGGTCTGGGACGCCGCGGTGGTGAACGAGGTGTACGTCCGCCCGGCCGAGCGCGGGACCGGCGTGGCCGACGCCCTGCTGGCCGCCGGGATCGACGAGGCACGGAGCCAGGAGCTTCCGCTCGACCGGCTGGTGCTCGACGTCGACCGGGAGAACGAGCGCGCGCGGGCGTTCTACGAGCGCCACGGCTTCGAGCACTGGGGCGAGATGGTCGCGCGACCGCTGTGAGCCGGCGCGGCGGCGCCGGCCCGGGCACGGTCCGGTGGATTTTATATCGACCGCCCGACCAGTCACGTCCGTGTCCCTCCAGATCGAAGACGCCCTCCGCGACGGCTTCGCCCGGACGTTCGAGCGCAACGGACTGGTCCTCGTCGGCGTGTTCGTCGCGTTCGGGCTGGCGAACGCGGTCGTCTCGCAGTCGCTGAGCGCGGGCTACACGGAGTTCGTCGCCTCACAGCTCGGTGCCGGCTCGGAGATCGGGATGGGGCCGGGCTCGGGATCGGGGCCCGGACCCGCCTCGGGCCCGGGGATCGGCGGGGCGATCCCGGGCCTGGGCGGGGCGAACGCGACCCCGCTGGCGCTCCCGATCCCGGTTCCGGTCGCGGCGGCGCTGTCGGTCGCCTTCGCCGTGACCGCCGAGTTCCTCCGGATCGTGACGATCCGGGTGTTCGCGAGCGACGAGACCGAGCGGATCCCCCGGGAGCTTCTCACCCGCAAGGCCGTCTTCGCCACCCTCAACGGCGTCGTCGGGGGCCTCGTCGTCGGGGCGGCGATCGTGCTGGGCACCCTGCTGTTGATCATCCCCGGGCTCTTTCTGGCCGTCTCGTTCTACCTCGTGCGCCAGGTGATCGCCGTCGAGGACGCCAACTTCGTCGACGCCATCGTCCGGGCCTGGGAGCTGTCGAAGGGCAACCGGCTCGCGCTGTTTGGCCTGCTCGTGATCGTCTGGTTCGCCGGCCTGATCGTCGGGCTACCCGCGACGGTCGCGCTCGTGGTCTCCTCGACCGTCTCGGTGCTTCTCTCGGCGGTCGTCGGCGGGTTCGTCACCACGTTCGGGATCGCGGTCGCGACGCGGGCGTTCGTCCAGATCCGCGACGCGGCCGAGGCCGAGACCGGCGACGCCGACCCCGAGTTCGACGCCGGCGGGACCGAGCCGGCGTTCTGAGCCCGGTCGGGGAGCAGCCCCGGACGAGGCGGGTCCGGGCACCGTCGGACTCGACGCGCCGGCGTGGTCGATCACGACAGCGACCGACACACCGTGTCGATCGGGGTGACCCGTGCGGTCCCCGAGAGCCCGACGACGCGTCCCTCGACCGGGCCCGTCCCCCCGACCGGCTTGCCGTCGAGCACCTCGCAGTCGTACCGGACGCGACCGCCCCGCGCGAGGCGTAGTTCGGTCACCACCGGCTGGTCGTCGGTCACCGTCAGCCGCTCGTCGAACTCGTGGGTCCGGCTCTCCTCGAGCCGTGCCGACCAGCGGACCACGTCGGCGACGACGCCCACCGACGGTCGCCTCGCCTCGCCGGTGTCGTAACACCGGGGACAGTCCTCGACGATCGTTCCCGGCGGACCACGCCAGCCCAGAGCCGTGCTGTTACAGTCGGGCCGGTCACGCTGCTCGCCGAGGTTGCCCTCGCGAACCGTTCCCGACCCGCCACAGGTCGAGCAGGTCCGTTCCGGGCTTCCCTCGCCGTCACACCGCGGGCACTCCTCCTGGCCGAACGGACACTCGCATACGAGCTACAGGGCGTTTGGATCTTAGCTCGAACCATCACTTCGGCGACCGATCGGCGGCTCCGCAACCACTAAACGCCGCTCGGCCCTCCGGTCGGTATGGCCGACTGGACGGAGAAACACCGCCCGACGACGCTGGCGGAGGTGCGGGGCAACGACACGGCCCGCGACGCGCTCCGCGAGTGGGCGGAGACGTGGCCGGACCACGGCGAGGCGGCCGTGGTCCACGGCTCGCCGGGGGTCGGCAAGACCTCGGCGGCCCACGCGCTGGCGGCCGACATGGGCTGGGAGACGGTCGAGCTGAACGCCTCCGACCGGCGGACGGCGGAGGTGATCGAGCGGTTCGCGGGCCGGGCGGCGCGCAACGCCACCCTCGGTGGCTCGGCGGCCGGCGCCACCGGCAGACAGCTCGTGATCCTCGACGAGGCCGACAACCTCCACGGCAACCACGACCGCGGCGGGGCGGCCGCGATCACCGACCTCGTGAACTCGGCCGCCCAGCCGGTCGTGCTGGTCGCCAACGACTACTACGAGATGAGCCGCGGGCTGCGAAAGGCGACCCGCGAGATCGAGTTCCGCGACGTGTCGGCGCGCTCGATCGTGCCCGTGTTGCGCGACATCTGCCGACGCGAGGACATCGAGTTCGAGCCCGAGGCCCTAGAGCGCATCGCCGACCTGGACGACGGCGACCTGCGCTCTGCCGTGCGTGACCTCCAGGCCGCCGCCGAGGGCGGCCACGTCCGGGTCGAGGACGTGGCCACCGCCGAACGCGACCGCTCGGTCGGGATCTTCGACCTGCTCGACCGCGTGCTGAAAGAGGAGGACGCCGAGACCGCGCTTCGCTCGGCGTACGCGACCGACGAGACGCCCGACGACCTCGTCGGGTGGATCGAGCACAACCTGCCGTCGGTCTACGAGGGCGCCGAACTCGCGCGGGCCTACGACCACCTCGCGAACGCCGACCGGTGGCTGGGCCGGGTTCGGGCCACCCAGAACTACGGCTACTGGCGCTACGCGACCGACAACCTCGCCGCCGGGGTGGCCGCCAGCCGGGACGGGACCAAGGGCGGCTGGACGCGCTACGGCCGCCCGCAGTTCTGGTCGTCGACGAGCGACACCGCCGAGTACGTGATCCGCGCGCTCGCCCGCGAGCACGGGACCAGCATGGCGACCGCCCGGCGCGAGCTGTTGCCCTTCCTCTCGACGGTCACCCACCACTGCAAGCCCCGCGGGCTGACCGTCCGGATGGCCGCCCGCTACGAGTTCGACGAGGCCCACGTCGCGTTCGTCACCGGCAGCGGCGAGTCCACCAACAAGGTGGCCTCGATCGTCGCGGACGCCCGCGAGGCCCGCGCGGACGCCCTCGCCGAGCACGGCGGCGAGGCGTTCGTCCCGGGCGAGCCGGCCGCCGACGGGGCCGATCCCGAACCGGCGTCCGAGCCCGCGGCCGAGGGCGGGACCGAGGCCGACGCGGACACCGGCGAGGCGGACGACGGCCAGTCGGGGCTGGGCGACTTCGTCTGAGCGCCCCGGCGTGGGCTTATGCCCGGCCGGGGCGAGCGGGCGGACGTGAGCATGCGCGCCGCGGTGCTTCGCGAGTACGGCGAACCGCTCTCGATCGAGACGGTCCCCGAGCCGTCGGCCGACCCCGACGGGATGGTCGTCGCGGTCGAGGCCTGTGGGATCTGCCGGAGCGACTGGCACGCCTGGCAGGGCCACGGCGACTGGGCCGACGACGCGGTCCCGCGGGGACAGGTGCTCGGCCACGAGCCGGCGGGCCGGGTGGTCGAGACCGGTGCGCGCGTGACGGCGTTCGAGCCCGGCGACCGCGTGGTCGTCCCGTTCAACCTCGGCGACGGGACCTGCCGGCACTGCCGGAGCGGCCACGGCAACGTCTGTCCCGACGGCTGGGCGCTGGGGTTCGAGCCCGACGCTCCCGGCGCGTTCGCCGAGCGGGTGGCGGTGCCGGCGGCGGGGTTCAACGCCACCCGTCTGCCCGACGACGTGGCCCCGCGGGCGGCGGCGGCGCTGGGCTGTCGGTTCATGACCGCCTACCACGGGCTGGTGAACCGGGCCGACCTCCGACCGGGCGAGCGGGTGGTGGTCTACGGCTGTGGCGGGGTCGGGCTCTCCGCGGTCCACGTCGCGGCCGCGGCCGGCGCCCGGCCGGTCGGGGTCGACGTCGACGCCGACGCGCTGTCGATGGCGACCGACGTAGGCGCCGAGGCGACCGTCGACGCGTCGGCGGTCGACGACGTTCCGGCGGCGGCCCGGGCGGCAACCGACGGCGGGGCCGACGTGACCGTCGACGCGCTGGGACGTGCCGAGACCTGCCGGAACGCGCTGGCCTCGCTCGCCCGGCGCGGCCGCCACCTCCAGCTCGGCCTGACCACCGACGCCGAGCGGGGCGAGGTGGCGATCGACGTCGACCGGGTGACCCGGCGGGCCAGGACGGTCCTTGGCTCGCGCGGGATGCCCCCGAGCCGGTACGGCGACCTGCTCTCGTTCGTGGCGTCGAGCGCCGTCGATCCGGGGGCGCTGGTCACCCGGACGGTCGATCTGGCGGACGTGCCCGACCGGCTGGCGGCGATGACCGACTACGGAACCCGCGGCGTCGAGGTGATGACCGCCTAGTCGCCGGTGACGGGCCCGTGCGAGCCGGGCGTCGGCGACGCGCGCAGCCGCCAAGCACCGAGGCCGACGGCCGCGAGCGCGACGAGCACGAGCCCGGCGTCGGCCAGCCCGACGGTCGGGCCGTAGACGAGGAGGTCGCGACCGAGCAACAGGTGACCGAGGACCGCGGCGTCGGCGAGAAGCGCGAGCGCGCGGGCGTCGGGGCGCCCGGCGCGACCGAGCCACCGGACCGTGGCGACGAGGGTAGCGTGGAGCGCGAGCGAGACGCCGACGAACGCCGCCTGCGCGGCGGGATCGTAGGGGTAGATCGGAAACAGTCGGGAGAACGGCAGCGCGACGAGGACGAGGACGCCGGCGACGGCGAGCGCCCGGCGGGCGAGGGCGGCGGGCGGGTCGGCGAGGCGGTCGTCGTTGGTCCGGAGGGTCGCGACCGTCAGCGCGGTGAAAATCGAGAGCGCGACCAGCAGGTGGGCCGACTGGGTGGGCACCGAGTAGCCGCCGGGGATTGCCCCCCCGAGCGTCACCGTGACGGCACCGACCACGACCTGGAGCGGGAGGAGCACGAGCGCGACGGTGGCGGCCAGACGGGTGCCGCGGTCGCCGGCCCGCCAGGCCAGCGCCGCGGTGGCGACGATCAAGAGCCCGGTCACCATCGCGACGAGGCGGTGGAACCACTCGATGAACGAGGGGATCGTCCGCGGGAGCAGGCCGCCGTCACAGAGCGGCCACTGGGCCGAGCAGGCCAGGCCCGAGCCGGTGGCGGCGGTGTAGACGCCCAGCGCGACGAGGCTGAGCGTCGTCGCCGTCGTGAGGGCGGCCAGCCGGGGGAGCGAGAGCGCCGTCCGCGTCCGGGAGACGAGCCATCCGCGCATACGCGCGTCTCCGGACCGGTCGTACTTAGACCTGTCCGGTCGGCCCGGACCGGTCGTACGTAGACCTGTCCGGTCGGCCCGGACCGGGCGTACGTAGACCCGTCCGGTCGGCGCGGCGGATTCGACGGCCGTCGAACCGGAGGACGACGCCTTCGGTTAGTTTTTTGCCCCGGCCGGTCGTCGGCGCGCCATGGGACTGGACGACGACGCGCGGGAGTACCATCGATCGGAGCCGCCGGGCAAGATCGAGCTCAAGATCACGAAGCCGACCAACACCCAGCGCGACCTCTCGCTGGCGTACTCGCCGGGCGTGGCCGCCCCCTGTCGGGACATCGCCGACGACCCCGACATGGCCTACGAGTACACGGCCAAGGGCAACCTGGTGGCGGTGGTCTCGAACGGCTCGGCGGTGCTCGGCCTCGGCGACATCGGCGCTCAGGCCTCGAAGCCGGTGATGGAGGGCAAGGGCGTCCTCTTCAAGCGCTTCGCCGACATCGACGTCTTCGACGTGGAGCTCGACGTCGACGAGGTCGACGAGCTCGTGCGGTCGATCGCGGCGATGGAGCCGACCTTCGGGGGCGTCAACCTCGAGGACATCGAGGGGCCGGCCTGTTTCG
>CAZMLQ010000102.1:0-8309 GCA_964567195.1 uncultured Haloferacaceae archaeon
GTTCGGCTGAGATGTCCGGTATGAGCCGCCCGGACCCCGACGGGATCCAGATCGATCTGATCAGCGGCGCCCGGATGGAGGGCCTGGCCAGCATGGAGAAGATCCGGCTCATCCTCGACGGCGTCCGCGAGGGCAACATCGTCATCCTCGAGGAGGGGCTCTCGCCCGACGAGGAGTCCCGGCTGATCGAGGTGACGATGAGCGAGATCAACCCCGACGGCTTCACCGGCATCGAGATCGAGACCTACCCCAAGGCCGAGGCCTCGGACCGGGGCTTTCTCGGCCGGCTGATGGGCTCCGAGCCCGAGGGCAAGCTGACCGTCATCGGGCCGGCCAACCAGATCGAGACCCTCCACAAGGACGAGAACCTCATCAGCGCGCTCGTCTCGCGCAAGTAATGCCCCACCAGTGTACGAGCTGTGGGCGCACGTTCGCGGACGGCTCCAAGGAGATGCTCTCGGGCTGTCCCGACTGCGGGGGCAACAAGTTCCAGTTCCGACCCGCCCGCGCCGACGACGAGCCCCCCCCCGACACGACGGCGGCCGGCGGCGACGCCACCGCGTCCGAGCCCGAGCCCGGCGGCGACGCCCGGCCCGCGGGTGACGATCCGCTGTCGCGGCCCTGGCCGGGCCAGGCCGACGCCGACGACGCCGACGACGCCGAGATCATCGAGGCCGACCCGCGTCCTCCCGGCGACGAGGGACCCGAGGACGGCGCCCAGGCCGACGACGGACCCGAGGACGGCGCCCAGGCCGACGCCCGCACCGGCGTCGTCTCGGCCGACGAGCTGGCCGACGCCGCGTCGGCGCCCGAGACGGACGACCGGTCGGCCGACGGGGCGGAGCCGCCGGTCGACCGGCCGGACGACGGCCCCGACCTCGCCGACCTCCGGGCCGAGCTCAACGACCAGTTCGAGAGCATCAAGGTGCTCACGCCCGGGCGGTACGAGCTGAACCTGATGGAGCTGTACGACCGCGAGGAGTATATCATCTCGTTGCGCGAGGACGGCCGCTACGTGATCGAGGTGCCCGAGTCCTGGCGCCGGACCGACGACGCCTGAGACGCCGACGGCCGCGGGTCGGCCACAGTCTTCATTAGCTCCCCGCTCGCCGTCACCGGCGGGCACGAGCCATCGGACCGGGGAGGTGCCGGACGTTCGCCGGCGACCGCTCTACCCCTTCGTTTCTTCTGGAAATCTCCTTCCTGTCGAGTGATTCGTCGCCGAAACGTCTCCAGTCGAACCGCCGGTCGCGCGACGAGAGACGCCGGTACCGCCGGTTACTCGGGGGTCGGGACCGAGGCGCCGACGGATGTGGTCGGCCGAGCGACTCCGGCGGCTCCTGTTCGCCTTCCCCGACGCGCTGGCGCGACTCGGCCTCGTCGACCGGGAGCGCGGCCGGCGGGCGTTCGACCTCGCGCTCCCGGTGATGGTCACCGGCGGGCTCCGGACGCTCCAGCGCGTGGTCGATTTCCTGATGATCGGGCGTGCGACCGGCGCGGCGGGGGTGGCGGCGCTCGAACTCGGCTTCCAGTACTTTTTTGTCCCGTTCGGCCTCTCGCTCGCGCTCACCAGCGGGACGATCAGCGCCGTCTCCCGGGCGATCGGGGCCGGGGACACCGCGACCGCCGACCTCGCGGTGACGGTCTCGCTCTGGATCGCGCTCGCGCTCTCGGTCCCCATCACGGTCGGAACGTGGGTCGGTGCCGACCGCCTGCTCGGGCTGTTGACCGACGACGCCCAGGTCGTGCGCCTCGGGGCCGACTACCTCCGGGTGGTGATGCTCTCGGTCGGCTTCCGGTTCTGGAGCATGATCGCGGCGCGGGCGCTCGCGGGCGCCGGCGACACCCGGACGCCGATGTACGTCCGGCTGGTGACGCTGCCGACGAACCTGGGACTGAACGCCCTGCTGATCTACGGGCTCTACGGCGCCCCCCGGCTCGGCGTGACCGGCGCCGCGCTGGGCACCGCCGCGGCCAACGCGCTCGCCGGCGTGATCTTTCTCGCGATCATGCTCTCGGGCCGGTGGTCGGTCGCGCTCCGGCTCCGGGGCCGGCTGTGGGACGGCGAGGTCGCCCGCGAGCTCGTGCGGGTCGGCCTGCCGCTCGCGGGCACCCGGCTCTCGCGCACGTTCGCGCGCTTTCCGTTCCTGTTCGTGCTCGGGGTGCTCGGAACCGACGTGGTGGCGGCCTACGCTGTCGGTCGGCGGGTGATGCTGCTCGCGCTCATGCCCGCGTGGGGCTACGCCACCGCCTCCTCGACGCTGGTCGGCCAGCACGTCGGCCGGGGCGAGCCCGACCGGGCCGACGAGCTCGGCTGGCAGACCCTCCGGGTGGCGCTGGTCACCCAGCTGCTGATCGGCGGGGCGCTCGCGCTCGCCGCCCGCCCGGTCGCGGCCGCGTTCGGCGCCGAGGCCGCCGGCCTGACCGCCACCTTCGTCCGGGTGTTCGGCGTCGGCGTCGCGGCGTTCAGCGTCGCCCGCACCCTCCGTGGCGGACTCCGCGGGGCCGGCGACACCCGCTGGCCGCTCTACGGCTCGCTGCTCGGGAGCTACGCCGTCCGGCTCCCCATCGTCGCGCTCGCGCTCCCGGTCGGCTTCGGGGTGAGCCTGCTCGGGATCACCGTCGCGCCCGGGCTCGGCTGGGGCGTGCCCGCGGCCTTCGCCGCCATCCTCGCCGACATGTACACCCGCGCGGCGGTCAACCTCTGGCGCTACCACAGCGACGCCTGGCGCGAGCTCGCCACGGTCCCCGCGGGCGCGGACTGACCGCCCGGCCGCGTTCTGAAGCGTTTAAGTGCCGCCCCACCGACCGGCGCGCATGAGCACCGCGACCAAGATCGTGGTCGGCACCGTCGGCGTCTCGGCCGCCCTCGCCCTCCTGTTGGTTCTTGGGATCCTCCTCTCGTGAGCGCCGACGTCGCCTTCGAGCGGCGGTCGCTGCCAGACGACCTCGCCGCCGTCAGACGGGTCCACGCCCCTGACGCCCTCGTTCTCGACGTCGACCGCGACTTCGAGATCCTCCCGCCCGCCGCCGCCGAGGAGCTGGGCCTTCTCGTCGACGCGCTCGATCCGGCGAGCTACCCCGACGGGTGGCTCCCGCCCGACGCCCCGGCGGCGCTCGCCCGGATCGCCGGCCCCGAGTTCACGATCGGGGCGCCCGACGACGGCACGGTCGTCCGGACGGGCCAGACCGAGCCCCCGACGGTGCTGGTCACGCGTCGCGCGGCCGGCACGCCCGAGGACTTTCTCGACCTCCTGATCGCCGAGGCGCTCGTCCACGCCGGCGCCGGCCGCCCCGAGAACGCGCTCGCCCACCTCGGCGGGCGCTACCGCGAGCTCGCGGACGCGCTCGCGCTCGGTCCCGTCGAGCTCTACCAGGTCGCGGCCGCGCTGTTCGACGCCTGGCTGGGGCTGGCGTTCCGCGAGACGGCCGCGGGATGGGCCGACGACCACCCCCGCCTCCACGCCGCCTGGACCGACGCGGGCGCGCGCCTGACCGACCGGCTCGACGGACTCACCGACGAGGTGGCGACCGGCGAGACGAGCCTCCCCGCGGCGACGGAGTTCGCCTGCGCGGCGATCGGACACGACCTCGCGCTCCCCGCGCCGTTCGACGCGCTGGCAGATCCGGCCCACCGCGAGCACGGCGCGGCCTACGCCGTCCGGTGGGCCACGCGGGTGTTCGGGGACGTGGACTAGTCCAGCCCGGTGACGGTGACCGTCCCGTCGGGATCGAGTTCGACGACGCCGTCGAACCGGTCGCGAAAGCGGGCGATGGTTTCGGCGTCGTGGACCTCGCGCGAGAGGTGAAAGAGCCCGACCGCGTCGTACTCCGCGAGGAGGGCGAGCAGCCGCTCGGTCGCGTCGTAGACGGCGTCGATGTCGGCGTAGTAGGCCATCTCGGTCAGCGAGTCGACGCTCACCCGGCGCTTGCCGTCGTGGTCGGCGAGGAACTCGCGGGTCAGCTCGACGATCCCGTCCAGATCGTCGGGCGCCGAGACGTAGTGGACCCGGTCGGAGCGGCGCCGGGAGTAGCCCCGGTCGACCGAGAGCGCGTCGAGCACGACCGCGCGGGACTCGTCGACGTCGTAGTACTCGAGCTTCTGCTCGACCTCCCTGGCGGTCGTCCGCGTCGAGACGACGAGGAAGTGGTCGGTGTCGGCACGGAGGAAGTCGGTGTCGATCCGGTCGGTCTCGCCGATGCTCGGGTGGAGCAAGAGCAGCCCCGTCCCGCCGGGAATCGAGTCGGGTCCCCCCGGGATGGCGAGTTCGTAGTCCATACCCCGACGAACCCGGGCGACGGACATAAAATCGTGGGGCCGACCTAGAACAGACTGTCCGCCGTCGCCGCGCCGACGACGCTGAAGACCGCGCCGACGCTGATCGCCCGGAAGGTGACCGAGGCCGTCTCGGCGGTCGTCGCGCCGGTGACGAAGGTGGCCGGCGCGCCGAACGCCAGCGCGAGCACGGCCACCGAGAGGTAGGCGACGGCCACCAGCGAGACGAACCGGAGGGGGATCCCGCCCACGTCGGCCTCCGACTCCGGATCGCGGTCGTCGGCCCGGTAGAGCGTGCCGTAACCGATCCCGAGCACGATCACCACCGTCAGCGCCGTCTGGAGCGCCGACATGTTGGCCGCCAGCGTCCACACCTCCTCGGTGACGACGAACGCGCCGGCGAGCAGAAAGCCTCCGACCACCTGCTGGGCGGTGTCCGCGATCTGGAACCGCCGGCCTGGCCCGACCATGGGGGCCGGAGACCGCCGGTCCGGTTAAGCGTCTCGTCCCGACGCCGCCCGCCACCGGCTCCCGATCCGATCCGATCCGAACCGGTTTCCCCGCCCGTCACGACCGGGGGGTATGTCCGTCGCCGACGAGTTCGACGCCTGGGCCGCCGCGGGGCGTGACCGGGGGATGGAGCGGCGCCACTGGCACACGGCGAAACACTGTCTCGCGCGCATGCCCGTCGAGCCGGGCGACGTGGTGTTGGATCTGGGCTGTGGCAGCGGCTACGCCGGCCGGGCGCTGCGCGGGACCCGCGACGCCGGCCGGGTGTACGGGCTCGACGGCTCGCCCGAGATGCTCGCCAACGCCCGCTCGTACACCGACGACGACGCCGTCGGCTACGTCCGTGGCGACTTCGACGCGCTCCCGTTCGCCGACGACGCGATCGATCACTGCTTCTCGATGGAGGCGTTTTACTACGCGCCCGACCCGGCGGCGACGCTCGCCGAACTCCGGCGGGTCCTCCGGCCCGGCGGGGGGTTTCACTGCGCGGTGAACTACTTCACCGAGAGCGTCCACACCGCCGACTGGGGCGAGGGGATGGCGATCGACCTGACCCGGTGGTCGGCCCCCGAGTACCGCCGGGCCTTCCGCGAGGCGGGTCTGGCCGTCGCCTCGCAGTCGTTCGTCCCCGACCGCGAGAGGACGATCCCGCCGGCCGAGGCATTCCCCACCGACGACTGGGAGCGCCGGAGCGACGTGCGCGAGCGCTACCGGGAGTGGGGCACCCTGCTCACCGTCGGGGTCGCTCCGTCGCCGTGACGCCCCGCCCGCTGGCGCCGCCCGCCGGAAACGGTTTGAGGTCGCCCGCCGAGCCCCGAGCGTGAGCCGCCGTCGGACGCTCGGTGCCGTGTTCGTCGCCACGCTCGCGCTGGCGGCGCTGGCGCTGGCGAGCGTCCTCGGGACGGTCTTTTTCGCCGTGACGGCCGCCTACCTGCTCGCGCCCGTCCGGAGCTGGCTCGTCGACCGCGGGCTCTCGCGCTGGACGGCCAGCCTCGCGGCGACGACGCTCGCGTTCGTGGCCGCCCTCGCCGCGTTCACCCCGCTGGTGGTGGTGGCCGCGCTCCGTCTCGACCAGGTGCTCGCGCTCGTGGCCGCCCTGCCCGAGACGTTCCCCGTCGACGTCGCGGGCTTCGAGTACGTCGTCACGCTGGCCGAGATCAGGGCGGTCGTGATCGCACTCTTGCGTGACCTCGCGGCGGTGCTTCTCGGCGCGTTGCCCGTGCTCTCGCTGAAGTTCACCGTCTTCGCCCTGCTGGTGTTCTCGCTGGTCTACAACCAGGCCGCCGCCCGCCGGTCGGTCGTCGGCGTCGTCCCGCCGGCCTACCGCGACGTGACCGAGGCCTTCGACCGCCGGATCCGTGCGACGCTGTTCGCCATCTACGTGCTCCAGGCCGCCACCGCCGCCGTCACCTTTCTCGTCGCGCTGGCCTTTTTCGTCGCCTTCGGCTACACCGTCCCCGTCACGCTCGCGGTCGTCGCCGGCGTCCTCCAGTTCGTGCCCGTCCTCGGCCCCAGCCTCCTGTTGCTCGGGATCGCCGCCTTCCACCTCGCCGCCGGCGACGTGAGCGCCGCCCTGATCGCCCTGCTCGGCGGGGGCGTCCTGATCGCCTGGCTGCCGGACGTGCTCGTCCGCCCCCGCCTGGCCCGCGAGACGACCGGCCTCCCCGGCAGCCTCTACTTCGTCGGCTTCGTCGGCGGCCTGCTCAGTCTCGGCCCCGTCGGCGTCATCGCCGGCCCGCTCGTCGTCGCGCTGGTCGTCGAGGCCGCCGGACTCGTCGCGACCGAACTCAACGACGTGCCCGTGCGCTGAGCGCCGGCGCGCGGGTCGGCGATCGTCGTCGAGCCCGGCGAGTCGGCCCTTTCACTCTCCCCGCTCCGCGTCGGGGCCGCCCCGCTCGCCTCTCATCCCTCGCGCCCGCTCTCCACCGGCCCCCCACGCGTCTCCCACTCGGTGAGACTCCCTTCGTAAAAGCCCACGTCCGCGTAGCCGAGGTGGCGCAGGACGAGGTAGGTGTGACTGATCCGCCGGGCGGTGTTGCAGTAGAGCACCACCCGGCGGTCGGGCGTCACGCCGTGGTCCGCGAGGACCGCCTCGAGGTCGGGCCGGGAGAGCAGCCCCCGGCTCTCGTCGTCGACGAGCGCCCGCCAGTCGAGGTTGCGCGCGCCCGGCAGGTGGCCCGCGGCGAACTCCGAGCGGTCGCGGGTGTCGAGGATCACGGTCTCGTCGTCGGGGCGGTCGACCGCCGCCCGCACCGTCTCGTAGTCGACCAGCGGCGAGTCCGCGGGCGCGCCCGGCTCGTAGCTCGCGGGCTCGACCGCGGTCGGCTCGGTCGTCGTCGGACGGGCCCGGCTCCACGCGCTGAAGTCGCCGTCGAGCAGCCGCCGCTCGGGGTGGCCGTACAGCTCCGCGGTCACGAGAAAGCGGGCGGCGAAGACGCCGTGGGTGTCGTCGTAGGCCACGAGGACGTCGTCGCGCTCGACCCCCGCGGCCTCCATCAGCTCCCGCCAGACGGCCGCGCCGGGGAGCATCCCCTCGTCGCCGTCGGCCGCCCGGAAGCGGTCGAACGGGACGTTCACCGCGCCGGGGACGTGACCGATCCCCTCGTACTCCCAGGGGTCGCGGACGTCGACGACGGCCACCCCGTCGTCGTCGAGCCGGTCCGCGAGCCACGCCGCCGACACGACCACCTCGTCGTCGGTCATCGTCGGGCCGACGGGCGCGGCCCTGTTGACTCTCCCGGTCGTCGCCCGTCCCGACTACCGGCATTCGTTGCCGGTTCGCCCGCCCGGTCGGTCCCGGGCGCTGGCACAGCCGCGCCGTGGGTTCGTCCCCGTCGTGGCGGCGGCGCAGGAGGGAGAAATTTTCGCCGGTTCCGGCGAGGACAGGCCGTTCGTGCCGCGTCGGGGGGAGTTATGCCGACCGAGGCCCTACGACCGGACACGATGTCAGACTACGCGAAGGACGTACTCGTCTCGGCGGACTGGGTCGAGGAGCGTCTCGAGGAGTTCGGCTCCGACGACCCCGGCCACCGTCTGGTCGAGGTCGACGTCGACACCGAGGCCTACGACGAGAGCCACGCCCCGGGTGCGGTCGGGTTCAACTGGGAGACCCAGCTCCAGGACCAGACCACCCGCGACGTCCTGACCAAGGCGGACTTCGAGTCGCTTCTCGGGGCCCACGGGATCAGCGAGGAGTCGACGGTCGTGCTCTACGGCGACAACGCCAACTGGTTCGCCGCCTACACCTACTGGCAGTTCAAGTACTACGGCCACGACGACGTGCGGCTGATGGACGGCGGCCGCGAGTACTGGGTCGAGAACGGATACCCCCTCACCGACGAGGTGCCCGACTACCCCGCGGTCGAGTACGAGGCCGCGGGCCCGCGCGAGAGCATCCGGGCCTACCGCGACGACGTCGAGAACGCGATCGGGCGGGGGCTGCCGCTGGTCGACGTGCGCTCGCCCGAAGAGTTCTCCGGCGAGATCCTCGCGCCGCCGGGCCTCCAGGAGACCGCCCAGCGCG
>CAZMLQ010000103.1:0-8291 GCA_964567195.1 uncultured Haloferacaceae archaeon
CCCCACCCGGCTCAGCCGTCGGCCGCCGGGCCCGGGTCGTCGAACAGGTCCGTCGCGGCCGCGACCAGGGTCTCGAGCGCCGCGCCCGCCCGGTCCAGGTCGATCGACTCCTCGACGCCGTGGGCCAGCGCCAGATCGCCCGGGCCCCACGTCACCGCCTCCATCCCCGCGTCGTTCACCAGGTTGCGGACGTCGGTCGCGGCCTCGATCCCCCAGGGCTCGGGCGCGGCGAGGTCGCGCTCGACCGACCGCGCGCGCAGGGTCGCCGCCAGCCGGCAGTCGGTCGGCACCGACGCCGGCCGGTAGGTGTCGGCGCGCGTCCACCCGACCTCGACGCCCTCGTCGCGCAGGCCCGCGACCAGCGCGGCCACCTCCTCGTCCACGTCGGCCAGCGTCTCGTCCGGCAGCACCCGCCGGTCGAGCGTCAGGCGGGCCGCGTCGGGCACCACCCCCCGGTTCGACTCGGCGCCCGCGACCACCTCGGTGACGGTCGCCCGGGCCGCCCCGACCAGCGGGTCGGTCCGCGCCGCGATCCGGTCGTCGTAGGCGTCGATCGCCCCCAGCACGGCCGGGAGGTCGTCGACGGCGCTGTGTCCGCCCGCGGGCTGGCTGGCGTGGGTGGCCTCGCCCCGGACGGTGAGGTCGTACCACCCCAGCCCCCGCGCGCCGGTGGCGACCCGACAGCGCGTCGGCTCCAGCACGACGCCGTAATCGCCGTCGTAGCCCCGTTCGAGCAGGGTGCGGGTGCCCGGCGCGCCCGTCTCCTCGCCCATCGGCGCCTGGAGCACGACCGTCCCCTCGCCCGCCTCGCGGAGCCGCCGGGTCGCGAGCAGGGCGATCGCCAGCCCCGTCTTGACGTCGACGCTCCCGCGACCGTGGAGGCGCCCGTCCGCGATCACCCCCTCGTAGGGGTCGTGGCGCCACGCCGCCGGATCGCCCGCCGGCACCACGTCGAGGTGGGCGTTCAGGACGAGCGTCGGCTCGCCCGCGCCGACGCGGGCGGCGACCTGGGGACGGTCGGGATCCGGCGCGGTCACGAGGTCGGCGTCGATCCCGTGGGCCGACAGCCAGTCGTGGACGTACTCGGCCGCGGGCGCCTCGTCGCCCGGCGGGTTCTCGGTCGGGATCCGGACCAGCCGGGCGGCCAGCGACGGCAGGTCGGTCGGGTACTCCGTCACGACCGGCCCTCGGCCCCCGGCGACCTGTAGCTGTCCCTCGCCGCCGGCGGCCGCGGTGCCCGCCGACACGGCTCGTGTCCGCCGGACGGGGATTTATGAAGGCGTCGGTCGTCGCGCGGGCCGTGTCCGACCCACCCGTCGCCGCCCGCGCCGAGTTCGACCCGCTGAACGCGGTCCGGGTCCACGCCCCCGGCCCCGAACTGCTGGCGGCCAACCTCGATCCGGAGGCGAGTCTCTTCTACGACGCGGTCCCGCCCGAACGCGCCCGGCGCGAGCACGACCGGATCGTCGACGCCTTCGAGTCGGCGGGGGTCACGGTCCACCGGATGGCCGACGACCTCGCCGCGGCCGGCGCGCTCGACCCGCTCGTGCGCGAGGCGGTCGGGGGCGACGCGCCCGGCGTCGAGTCGATCCGGGCGTTCTCGCCGCGCGAGAAGCTCTCGGTCGTGCTCTGTCGGCCCCACGTGCTCGCCGCGGCGTCCGGCACCGAGCGCACCGCGTGGGGCAGGCCGGCCGAGAGCGAGGTGCCGAGCGTCCGGCTGGAGCGTCCGATCACGAACGTCTACTTCCAGCGCGACCACAACCTGCTGACCGACCGGGGGCCGGTGCTCGCAAACATGTACGAGTCGGCCCGCCAGCCCGAACTCCCGCTGGTCCGGGCGGCGTGGGAGGGGGTCGGGGCCGAGCCGGTCCACGAGGTGACCGCGGGCCCGATCGAGGGCGGGGACTTCCTGCCGGCCGGCGAGTTCGCGCTCGTGGGCACCTCGGCGGTCGTCGACGGCGAGGAGGTGATCCTCCGGACCAGCCACGCCGCGGGCGAGGAGCTCCTCGACTCGGGCGCGCTCGGCTACGACGAGGTGGGGCTGGTCCGGGCGCCGCTCGCGGCCGGCCGGGAGATGGCCGAGCGCCACGACACCGGCACCCGGGTGCTCCACCTCGACGGCTGGCTCAACCTCCCCGCCGAGGGGCTGGCGGTCACCCGCGAGCGTCTCGCCGCGGCCGCGACGGTCGAGGTCTACGCCCGCCGGGGCGATCGCTACCGCCACGACCGGACGACGACGGTTCTCGAGTATCTCGACGCGCGGGGCTACGAGTTCGTCCACCCCGACTGGGCCGAGCGCTGGCCCACCAACTTCGTCACCGTCGACGACGGCCGCGTGGTCGCGATCCACCGCGACGACCCCGACGGCACCGGCGAGTACCGCCCGGAGCGAAACCCGACGATCGAGACGCTGCGCGAGCGTGGCGTCGAGATCCTGCCCGACGGGACCGGGCTCTGCCCGTCGGCGCTCACGCGGGGTGGCGGGGGCGTCCACTGCATGACGACGCCGATCAGCCGCGGGTAGGGTGATGCGCCCGGCGGGCGAACCACCTTTGTGCTCCGGCCTCTCGCCTCCGGTATGTTCACACCCGACGCGGGTGACGACCGCCCCGGCCGCCCCGTCTCGGGGCCCGACGTGACGGGGCGTCCCGAGACCGTCTGGACGATGCGCCCGCCGGCGCTGCGGTTCGGCCGGGGCGCGGCGGCGGAGCTCCCGGCCGAACTCCGGACCCAGGGCGTCGTCCCGCCCGCGACCGTGCTCGTCGTCACCGACCCGACGCTTCGCGACGGCGGCCACGCGGGCGCGGTCCGGACCACCCTCGACGACGCGGGCTACGAGACCGCCCTCCACGTGACCCCCGACGCGGAGCCGTCGGCCGAGTCGGTGGCGGCGGCGGCCGACGCCGCCCGCGAGGGCGCGTTCGACGCCCACGTCGCCGTCGGCGGCGGGAGCGTCCTCGACACCGCGAAGGCGGGGCGGGTGGTCGCCGCGAGCGGCGGCACCCCCACCGACTACCTCGCCCCGCCGGCCGGGGCGGGCGGGACGCCGACCGCGAGCGGGCCGCCCCTCGTGGCGCTCCCGACGACCGCCGGCACGGGCGCGGAGATCTCCTCGGTCGCGGTCCTTTCGGTGCCCGACCGACCGGTCAAGGCCGGGCTCTCACACCCGCTGGTCGGGGCCGACGCCGCCGTGCTCGATCCGGTCCTCACGCGGAGCCTGCCGCCCGACCTCACCGCCGCGACGGCGATGGACGCGCTCGGGCACGCGATCGAGACCTACACCACGCTCCGGTACGACGCGCTCGCCCGGCCCGCCGATCCCGCGGACCGCCCGGGCTACGCCGGTCGGACGGGCTTTGGCGCCGCCTGTAGCCGCCGGGCGATCGAGCTCGTCGCCGGGGCCGTCCGCCGGGCGGTCCACAACGGCGACGACCTCGACGCCCGCGCCGCGCTGCTCGAGGGGGCGGCGCTGAGCTCGGTCGCCGGTCTCACCGCCGGCGCCGGCCTCTGTCACGCGATGGCCTACCCCGTCGGCGCCCGCTACGACGCCCACCACGGCGCGACCGTCGCCGCGCTCACCCCCGCGAGCACGCTCGGACACGTCGCCGGCGCCGATCCCGGCCGGATCGCCGACCTCGCGCCCGCGTTCGGCGTCGCGGAGACCGGCGACGACCGCGCGGTCGCAGACCGGGTGCGCGAGGCACACGTCCGCCTCCAGCGCGACCTCGGCGTCCTCCCCTCGGGGCTGGCCGATCTCGGGGTCGAGCCGTCCGACCTCGACGAGCTCGCACGCCTGACCGTCGAGACGGGCGAGCGTCTGCTCGCGTGTAGCCCCCGCCCGGCCGACGCCGACGAGATCCGGGCGGTCTACGAGGACGCGCTCCACAACTGGTGAGCCCCGTGGTCGACCGCCGCGGGCTCTGTCGCGCCGTCGCGCTCGCGCTCCCGTCGCTCGCCGGCTGTTCGCTCCCCGGCCGCGACGGGGGGACGGCGACGCCGGCCGCGCTCTCGGTCCTGGCGGTGCGCGCGCCGTCGAGCGCCGCCGTCGGCGATCGGTTCGAGTACGCCGTCACCGTCCGGAACGCGGGCGCGCGACCGGCCACCCTCGACACCGCCGTCGAGGCCCGCGGGACCGACGGCTCCTGGCGGCCGGTCGGTCGGCTCTCGGTCGAACTGCCGGCCGGCGACCGGGTGACCCGGACCGGCCGGCTGCGACCCCGCGCGGTCGGGGGCCACACCTACCGCCTGGCGGCGATGGGGACCACCTGGCGGGTGGCCGTCGCGCCCGCCCGTCGACCGTTCGGCGGGCGGGTCCTCACCCCCGACGGCGTCGCCGTCGTGGTCGAGCGCCCCCGGCCCGCGCCGGACGCCACGGCGCGACCCCGGACGGGGACGGACGCCGACGCCGACACGCCCGCCCGGCGTGTCGTCCGGCTGTTCGTCGACACCCGCAACGTCGCGAACGGCCCCCGCCGGTCGCCGGACCCGTGGGAGTTCAGGGCCGAGACGGACGCCGGACCGGCAACCCCGGTCGAGGGGCTGGCGCGCCCGTACCGGGCCGCGCGCTTTGGCCCCGGCGTCGAGCGCAGCGGCTGGCTCGGCCTCGCCGTCCCCGTCGGGGTCGAGCCGGCGGCCCTGTCGGTGGTCTGGTCGGAGACGAGCGCGCACGGCCGGGCGGTGGCGCGCTGGGAGACGGACGCGACGCCGGCGGCCACGGCGGGCGCGCCCGGCCGACCGGTCGGGGCGGCCGGCTACCAGTCCGGGTAGTCGTCGTCGACCATCTCGTCGATCGGGAAGACCGGCCGGCGAAGGCGGTCGAACGACAGCGTCCGTGGGTCGGCGGGGCGGAGTCCGATCGTGTTCAGCGGGCGGACGTGACTCGCCATCGGCTCGTAGTCGGCGCGGTAGTGGTTGTTCGACTTGACGACCACCACGTCGAGTCGCTCGGGCGCGACGCCGACGTGGCGCCAGACCGACAGGTCGTAGGGCTGGACCCGGCGCTCGGTGACGAGCACCGTCACCCCGTCGTCGGCGCCACACTCGAACCGGACCGTACGGCCGAACTCCCGGACCACGCCGGTCCCCATCGGGCCGGTGTTCTCGACGCGCCCGTCACCGATCGCGGCGACGTAGCCGTCGAGGTCGCGGATCGGCTCGCCGTGTCGATCGTCGGTCTTCCCGCCCAGATCGACCGTCACGCGCTCGCCGACGCCGGCCGCGACACAGGCCGCGACGGCCTCGGGGTCGCGCACGATCGCGATTCCCGCGTCGGTCACCCCCTGGTCGAGCAGCGCGCGGAGGACGGTCGTGCCGTCGGCGGCCGCGCCCGCGCCGGGGTTGTCGCCCACGTCGGCGAGCACGACCGGCCCGTCGGCGGTCGCCCCGTCGGCGACGAGCTCGCGCGCCTGCGCTACCCCCGCCTCGGGGCCGGGGTAGTCGGCGACGAACGCCTCGCGGCGCTCCCAGACGAACCGCGCGAGCTCACGGGCCGTCTCGCGCGCGGCCGCCGGGTCGCCGTCCGCGACGACGGGCGTCGAGAACGCGGTCAGCGGCGAGTCCGCCTGGTGGTAGCCGACGAACGCGTTGGCCACGAGCACGTCCGGCCGCGACTCGAGCTCGCGCGCCCGGGCCATCACCTCGGCCATCGGGCCGTCGCGGGTGGTCTGGAGCGGCCCCATCGGCAGGACCGGCGGGCGCTCGACGTGTCCCGTCGGCGCGATCTCGCCCCGGGCCGTCCGGAGGAGGAGGTCGGTCGCCCGCGCGGCCGTCTCGGCCGCGTCGACGTGGGGGTAGCTCCGGTAGGCGACCAGCAGATCGGCCAGCTCGACCGTCGCGTCGCTCACGTTGCCGTGCAGGTCGTGGGTGACCGCCAGCGGGGCGTCGGTCGCCGCCCGCACCCGGCCCAACAGCTCGCCCTCGCCGTCGTCGTGGTCGGTCGTCGCCATCGCGCCGTGGAGCGCGAGCACGACGCCGTCGACGGTCGGGTCGGCGTCGCGGACCGCCGCGACCAGCCGGCCGGCGTGGCGCTCGAACGCCGCGCTCGTCACCACCGGTCCGGGCTCGGTGCGCGCGAGGTAGCCCCACTCGACGTCGACGTCGGCGCGGTCGGCGGCGGCCGCGACCCCGCCGGCCTCGCTCTCGGTCCCCCGGAACGTCTCGGGGATCGCCCGCCCCTCGTGGACGGTGAACGCCCCGGGGCCCGTCTCGCCCGTCGCGAACGTGTTCGACTCGTGGGCGAACCCACAGAACAGCAGGCTCTCGTCGGCCATACCGACCCCGTGCGTGGCACCGCACCTAAACCCGCCCCCCTATCAGCCCCGGAGGACGATCGCGACCGACAGCACGGCCCCGGCGAGGTAGGCGAGCCCCCCGAACACCAGCGCGACCAGATCGAGCGCGGGGACGCCGGCCGCGACCCCCGGAGGGAGCGGCGCGGCGGCGACGCGTGCCAGCCCGCGAAAGAAGGGGACCGAGAGCAGCCCCTCCGGGAGGTTGAACACCTCGGCGCCGGCGAGACAGTAGACGATCCCCAGCCAGCGCGCCAGGTCGAGCCGGTCGAGCACGCTCCGGACGTCCCAGACGAAGATGAGGGCGGTGTCGGTGCCGAGATAGACCGCGAGCGTGAGCACCAGCCCGTAGCGCCGGACGCCGAACAGCGTCGTCGCGACCCACGCGGTGGCGACGGTCACCGCGAGCACGACCGCCAGCGCGACCAGCCGGAAGACCAGCGCCTCGACGAGCCGGCCGACCGCGCTCCCGACGTGTCCCCGCACCCGACCGAGGAGGCCGCCGCCCGCGCCCGCCCCGCCTCCGCCGGGTGTCACCGCCGCGACGACCGGCCGGACGTAACTCGCCACGCGCCGGATCACCCGGACCGCGGCCGCGCCCTCGACGAACCGGCCGAGCAGGAGCAGCGCGAACGCGACGGTCCAGAGCACGCCCCCGCGCAGCGAGACGCCGAGGGCGGCGACGACCAGCCCGGCGGCGAGCGGGGCGACCACCAGCAGCCGCGCCAGCCCCGGCCGCCCACGGCCCGGATCGGGGAGGGGGAGCTCGGCGGCGACCACCCGGGCGACGAGCACGACCAGCCCGAGCGCGATCGTCGCCGGCCCGACCAGCGGCGGGAAGTCGAACAGCAGCCCGATCTGGAGCCACATCTACACGGGCGCCTCCGAGAGCCAGAAGACGACCCACACCGACACGCCCGTGGCGACGGCGAGCACGACCGCCAGCGCGACCGCCCCCGCGAGCAGCCGGACCGTCGGCGAGCCGACGACCGCGAGCGCCCCACAGAGCGCGGCGACGGCCGCACCCGCCCCGACCGCCCGGGGCGAGAGCGTCGCCCGCGCGCCGGCCAGAAACGTCGTCGCCGTCACCGCGCCCCCGAGCGCACAGAGCAGCCCGAGCGTCAGGAGCAGCCGGCCGTCGCCGAGCGGGGCGGGGCCGGCGCTCACGGCCCGCTCCCGTCGCGCCCGACCGCGTAGGCCGCCACCGCGCCCGCGGTGATCATCACGACGAACACGCCGACGGTGAGCGTCCGGCCGAACGGTCCGGGTCCGGTCCCGGCCCCGCCGGCGCCCGCGGCCGCCGGCGTCGGGGTGGCGCGGGCCGCCGTCGGGCCGGCGCGGTCGGCGGTCGCGGGCTCGGCCGGCGTCGGCGTCGGCGTCGACGCGGCCCGGTCGCGCGCCGGCGGCTCGGTCGCCGTCGCCGTTCCGGCCCGCAGGGGATCGGTCCCGCGGTCGAGTTCGCGGCCGTCGCTCACCCCGTCGCCGTCGGTGTCCGGATCGTCCGGCTCGGTCCCGAGCTCGAGCTCGCGGCCGTCGTCGAGGCCGTCGTCGTCGGTGTCGGCGGCGCGGGGATCGGTCCCGCCTTCGAGCTCGCGGCCGTCGCCGAGGCCGTCGCCGTCGGTGTCGGGATCGGCCGGGTCCGTGCCGGCGTCGACCTCCACCCCGTCCCCGACGCCGTCGCCGTCGGTGTCGGCCCGGGTGGGATCGGTGTCGAACTCGCGCAGTTCGCGGCCGTCGTCGAGGCCGTCGCCGTCGGTGTCGGCCCGGGTGGGATCGGTGTCGAACTCGCGCAGTTCGCGGCCGTCGTCGAGGCCGTCGCCGTCGGTGTCGGCCCGGGTGGGATCGGTGTCGAACTCGCGCAGTTCGCGGCCGTCGTCGAGGCCGTCGCCGTCGGTGTCGGCCCGGGTGGGATCGGTGTCGAACTCGCGCAGTTCGCGGCCGTCGTCGAGGCCGTCGCCGTCGGTGTCGGCCCGGGTGGGATCGGTGTCGAACTCGCGCAGTTCG
>CAZMLQ010000104.1:0-8258 GCA_964567195.1 uncultured Haloferacaceae archaeon
CGGCGGAGCCGCGAGACGACCACCTCCAGCACGCCGCCGCGTGACTCGGAGTCGAGCAGGTGGACCTCGTCGATCACCACGCAGTCGACGTCGGTGATGAAGCCGTAGCGGGCGGAGTCGTGCTTGCGGGTGGCCGAGTCGGCCTTCTCGGGCGTCGTGACCAGGATGTCGGCCCGCTCGGCACGCCGGGGGTGCAGGTCGCGCTCGCCGGTGACGACGTAGACCGAGTAGCCGAGCGTCTCGAAGCGCTCCCACTCGCTCTCTTTCTCGTTGGTCAGCGCGCGCAACGGCGCGACGAACAGCGCGGTCCCACCCGCCCGGAGGGTCTCACAGATGGCGAGTTCGGCGAGCGCGGTCTTGCCGCTCGCGGTCGGCGCGCTCGCCACCACGTTGCCGTCGCCCCCGAGGATCGCCGGCAGCGCCTCGCGTTGCATCCGGTTGAACTCCTCGAAGCCGAAGGCGTCGGCGAACTCGGGGACGACCTCGCTGACCCTCACGGCGACCGGCCTCCGGGCCGGGCGCGTCGGGCGACACGAGCGCGGCTCCCGGGCGCGGCCGGGCGGGGACCGTCGGCTGGCGGGCGCGGCCGGCGGGGCGTTCCCATCGGGCGACATCCGGGGACGCGACGGCATAGGCGTTTCCGTCGCGGCCCCGCGGCGGGGTCAGTCGTCGTCGGTGTCGGTGCCGGTGCCGGTGGCGTCCCCCTCTCGAACCGTCGCGCGCTCGAACAGCCCCCGCCCGCGCTCGCGGGCGAAATGCACCGCCAGCCCGGCGGCCGCGGCGACGTTCGAGAGCGTCACGGCCCAGAAGACGGCGTCGACGCCGAAACCGGCGACCCCGGGCAGGGCGAGCGACGCGACCGGCAGGCGGACGGCGCCGTACTTCAGCAGGTCGGCGACCAGCCCCACCCGGGTGCGCCGGGCGGCGTCGAAGCCGGCGACCAGGAGGTCGGTCGCGGCGATGGCGGGGTAGCCGAGCGCGAGCACCCGCAGGTACGTCCGGGCGTGGCCGCGCCCGGCCGCGGTCAGGTCGGGAACGAACGCCGCGGCGATCGGGCCGGGGGCGAACCACTGGACGACGCCGACCAGCCCCAGCGCGCCGGCCCCGAGCGCGAGCCCGACCAGCGTCGTCCGCTCGGCGCGGGTCGGCCGGTCGGCGCCGAGGCTCTGCCCGACCACGCTCCGGGTGGCCTGGCCCAGCCCCTGGGCGGGCACGAACGCGACGCTCGCCGTGCGGGCGCCGACGGTGTAGGCCGCCAGCCCGGGCGCGCCGGCGACGGCCGCCACCACGCCGACGAGAGCGACCCGGACGCCCGCGGCGAACAGCCCCCGACCGGCGGGCGCCGCGCCGACCGCGAGCGTCTCGCGGACGGCGTCGACCGACGGGACGAGCGCGGCCGCCGAGAGCACCCGGCGCCGGCGCACCAGCGCGAGCGCGAGCGCCAGCCCGGCGGCGTAGCCCGCGACGGTCGCGTAGGCCGCCCCCCGGACGCCGAGCGCGGGGACCGGCCCGAGGCCGAGCACGAGCACGGGATCGAGCAGGAGGTTGACCGCGACGGTGGCGACGTTGACCGCGAGCGAGAGCCGCGTCGCCCCCCAGCCCGTGTAGCCGGCCTCGACCGCGTCGCTGACGCCCGCGAGCGGGAGCCCGGCCGCGACGACCGCCAGATAGGTGGCCGCGAGCGGGCCGACCGCAGGACCGCCGCCGAGCAGCCCCACCACCGCCGGCGCCCCGGCGAACAGGGCGGCGCCGACGAGGCCACCGCCGACGAGCGAGAGCCCGACGCCCGCGCCGACGGCCGTCCGGGCGCCGGCGGGGTCGTCGGCGCCGACCCGGCGGGAGACGAGCACCTGCGTGCCGACGAACGGGGCGACCAGGAGCGCGAACGCCGCCGCCAGCACCGGCGTGACCAGCCCGACGGCTCCGATCGCGGCCTCGCCGACCCGGCCGACCCAGAAGGCGTCGACCGCCTGCTGGACCACCCGGACGACGTTCTGGGCGACCAGCGGCGCCGCCAGCGCCAGCAGCGTCCGGAGGACGGGCCCCTCGGTCGGATCCTCGGCCGACACGACCGACCTGTCGGATCGGCCCAACATAGCGGTACCGGCGGACCGACCGCGGCACCGTCCCGCAGGCTTTAGTCCGCGCGGACCGAGCCGTGGGTATGAGCGGCCGCCCGCGCAAGCCCGACTGGCTCACGACCCGACCACCGTCGGGGCGGCGGTTCACGGAGATCAGGGAGACGCTCGACGACCACGACCTGAACACCGTCTGCGAGGAGGCGAACTGCCCCAACCTCGGGGAGTGCTGGAGCGGCCGGTCGGGGCCGGGCACGGCCACGTTCATGCTGCTGGGCGATCGGTGCTCGCGGGGGTGTAACTTCTGTGACGTCCGGACCGGCGGGATGGAGCCGCCGGACCCCGACGAGCCGGCGGCGGTCGCCGACGCGGTCGAGGAGATCGGGCTCGACTACGTGGTGTTGACCTCCGTCGACCGCGACGACCTGCCCGACCAGGGCGCGCCCCACTTCGCCGAGACGGTCCGTGAGATCAAGCGACGCGACCCCTCGATCCTGGTCGAGACGCTCACCCCCGACTTCCAGGGCGAGGCCGACCTCGTCCGCGAGGTGCTCGCGGCCGGCCCGGACGTGTTCGCACACAACGTCGAGACGGTCGAGCGCCTCCAGTGGCCGGTCCGTGACCGCCGGGCGGGCTACGAGCAGTCGCTGTCGGTGCTCGATCTGGCCGCCCGCGAGGGCGAGTGCTACGTCAAGACCAGCCTGATGCTCGGCGTCGGCGAGTACGACCACGAGATCTACCGGACGCTCTCGGACCTCCGGGAGGTCGGGACGGACGTGGTCACCTTCGGCCAGTACCTCCAGCCCTCGCGCTCGCACCTCGAGGTCTACGAGTACGTCCACCCCGAGGCCTTCGAGACCTGGCGGCGGGTGGCCGAGGAGGAGCTCGACTTCCTCTACTGCGCCAGCGGCCCGACCGTCCGCTCGTCGTACCGGGCCGGGGAGCTGTTCGTCGAGGCGGTCGAGCGCGACGGCGCGGACGTGGCCGCCGCCCGCCGGGTCGCCCGGGGCCGGGGCGGCGACTGAGGCCGTCTCCGGGCCGCGAGCCCGGCCGCGCGGTCGCCGGACCCCCCGCGAAAGCCCTATGTGTGGCGACCGGATGCGGTCGGCTATGGACCGAGGGAACGGGATCGGGCCGTGAGCCCCCCACACCGGGAGCCGGCCGAGCCCCTGCGGGTGCTCGATCCGGACGGGACGGTCGTGGGCGACGTGCCCCCGCTCGCCGACGAGCGCCTGGTCGAGATCCACCGGGCCATGCGGCTCGCGCGTCACTTCGACGAGCGGGCGGTGAGCCTCCAGCGCCAGGGCCGACTCGGCACCTACCCGCCGCTCGCGGGCCAGGAGGCCGCACAGGTCGGGAGCGCGCTGGCGCTGGCCGACGAGGACTGGCTGTTCCCGAGCTACCGCGAACACGCCGCCAGCCACCTCCACGGCGTCCCGCTCTCGCGGGTGTTGCGCTACTGGATGGGCGACGAGCGCGCCAGCCGCCACGACGCCAACGTCTTCCCCGTGGCGGTGCCGATCGCCACCCAGACCCTCCACGCGGTCGGCGTCGGGTGGGCGGCCGACCACCGCGGCGACGACGCCGTCGCGATGGTCCAGTTCGGCGACGGCGCGACCAGCGAGGGCGACTTCCACGAGGCGATGAACGTGGCGGCGGTCTTCGACACGCCGACGGTCTTTCTCTGCAACAACAACGGCTGGGCCATCTCGGTGCCCCGGTCGTGCCAGACCGCGAGCGAGACGATCGCACAGAAGGCCGACGCCTACGGGATTCCCGGCGTGCTGGTCGACGGGATGGACCCGCTCGCGGTCTACGCCGCGACCGAGGCGGCGCTAGAGCGGGCGCGGGCGGGCGAACGGCCCCGGCCGACGCTGATCGAGGCGGTCCAGTACCGCTTTGGCGCCCACACCACCGCCGACGATCCGACCGTCTACCGCGACGAGGCCGAGGTCGAGGCCTGGCGCGAGCGCGACCCTCTGCCCCGGTACGAGCGGTTCCTGCGCGACCGCGGGCTGCTCGACGACGAGCGCGCGGCCCGGATCGAGGCCGAGGTCGAGCGGACGGTCCGCAAGGCGATCGAGACGGCCGAGTCGACCCCGAGACCCGAGCCCGGATCGCTGTTCGAGTACACCTACGCCGCGACGCCGCCGGGCCTGCGCGAGCAGGCCGACCGGCTGGCCGATCTCCGGGCCGCGCGCGGCGACGCGGCCTTCGAGGGCTGAGATGGCGGACACACACACCGAGGCCGGAGCCGGGCGCGAGGGCGACGCCGACGGGGCCACGGCGGGGAGTCGCAGCCTCACGCTCGTCGGCGCCGTCCGGGACGCGCTGGCGACCGAACTCGCCCGCGACGACGACGTGGTGGTCCTCGGGCAGGACGTCGGCCGGAACGGCGGCGTCTTCCGGGCCACAGAGGGGCTGTACGAGGAGTTCGGCGGCGAGCGGGTGGTCGACACCCCGCTCGCGGAGTCGGCCATCGTCGGGCTGTCGGTCGGCATGGCCGCCTACGGCCTCCGGCCCGTCCCCGAGATCCAGTTCTCGGGCTTTCTCTACCCCGGCTTCGACCAGCTGGTCAGCCACGCCGCCCGCCTGCGCAACCGGTCGCGGGGTGGCTACGGCGTCCCGATGACCCTGCGGGCGCCCTACGGCGGCGGGATCCGCGCGCCCGAGCACCACTCCGAGTCCAAGGAGGCGTTCTACGCCCACGAGCCGGGGCTGAAGGTGGTGATCCCCTCGACGCCCTACGACACCAAGGGGCTCTTGCTCGCCGCGATCCGCGACCCCGACCCGGTCGTCGTCCTCGAGCCGAAGCGACTCTACCGCGCCGTCCGCGAGGACGTACCCGAGGGGAGCTACGAGGTCGCGCTCGGCGAGGCGGCGATCCGGCGCGAGGGCACCGACGTCTCGGTGTTCGTCTGGGGGGCGATGAGCCACCCGACCCTCGCGGCCGCCGAGAACCTCGCGCCCGAGATCGAGGCCGAGGTGGTCGATCTCCGGACGGTCTCGCCGATGGACCGCGAGACGATGGTCGGGTCGTTCCGCGAGACCGGACGCGGGGTGGTCGTCCACGAGGCCCCGCGGACGGGCGGGCTGGGCGGCGAGATCGTCGCCACGCTCCAGGAGGAGGCGCTGCTCTACCAGGAGGCACCGATCGTCCGCGTGACCGGATGGGACACCCCCTACCCGCTGTACGCGCTCGAGGACTACTACCTCCCCTCGGTCGCCCGCGTCGAGGAGGGGATCAGGGAGGCGGTCGCGTTTTGACCGCCCGCGAGTTCCGCCTGCCCGACCTGGGCGAGGGGGTCGCGGAGGGCGAACTGGTCGCGTGGCTGGTCGCGCCCGGCGACCCCGTCACCGAGGACCAGCCCGTCGCCGAGGTCGAGACCGACAAGGCGCTGGTCGAGATCCCCTCGCCCTACGACGGGACCGTCCGCGACCTCCGGGCCGAGCCGGGCGAGACGGTGCCCGTCGGCGAGGTGATCATCAGCTTCGACGTGCCCGACGCGGAGGACGCGGCCGACGAGGCCGGCGGAGGCCGATCCGCGGCCGGGGGCGAGACCGACCCCGCGGCCGGGAGCGGTGGCGAGGACGACGCCACGACCGCCGGCGGCCCCGACGCCGCCGACGCCCGCCCGGCGGTCGCCCCCCCGCGGGTCCGCCGGCTGGCGCGCGAACTCGGCGTCGATCTCGCGGCCGTGGCGAGGAGTGGCCCCGGCGGTCGGGTGACCGAGGCCGACGTGCGGGCGGCCGGGGGCGACGACGACGGCGACGCGGCGCCCACGCCGCGCGAGGTGCGCCCCGGGAGCAAGCGGGCGGCGGTCCGGTCCCGGCCGGGCGCGGCGGGCGACGGCGAGTCGCGCGGGTCGGCGGCCGGGGCGGAGGCGGCTCCGAGCCCCGCCGGCCGTGACCGGACGCTCGCGGCGCCCGCCACCCGCCGGCTCGCGCGGGAGGCGGGGGTCGGGATCGACGACGTGCCGACCGACGAGCGCCGCGACGGCGAGGCGTTCGTCACCGCCGAGCGGGTGCGGGCCTACGCCGACGCCACGGCACGGGCGAGGACGGGGGCCGACGCCGGGGGCGTCGACACCGAGGCGGCCGCCGATACGGAGGCGGGCGCGAGCGAGCGCGAGGACGGCGACGGCGACGAGACCGCGATCGCCGAGCTCGCCGGCGAGCGGATGCCCTACCGGGGGCTGCGCCGGACGATCGGCGAGCGGACGGCGCGGGCGGCGGCCGAGGTGCCCCACGTCACCCACACCGACGTGGCCGACGTGACCGAGCTCGTGGCGCTGCGCGCGGAGCTGAACGCGGTCGCGCCCGAGGATCTCCACCTGACCTACACCCCCTTCCTGCTGAAGGCGGTCGTCGAGGGGCTGCGGGCGGAGCCGTACGTGAACGCCCGGCTGGACGAGACGGCGGGCGAGATCGTGCTGCGCGAGGAGTACCACCTCGGCGTGGCGACGGCGACCGAGGACGGCCTGCTGGTGCCGGTGATCGAGGCGGTCGACGAGCAGGGGCTGGGGGCGCTGGCGCGCGCGCTGGCCCGGGTGACCGAGCGCGCCCGCGAGCGGACGATCGACCGCGACGAGATGCGGGGCGGGACGTTCACGCTGACGAACGTCGGCGCGATCGGCGGGGCGTTCGCCACGCCCGTGGTCAACCGGCCGGAGGTGGCGATCCTCGCGACCGGGGCGATCCGGGAGCGCCCGCGGGTGGTCGACGGCGAGGTGGTCGCGCGTGCGACCTGTCCGCTCTCGCTGTCGGTCGATCACCGCGTCGTCGACGGCGCGGTCGCGGCCCGGTTCACGAACCGGGTGATCGAGGCGCTGGCGACGCCGCGGCGGCTGCTGGTGGCGTAGCCCCGCCCCGGTCGGGCCCCCGGCGGTGGCTTTTACTCGGTCGGCCGACGACGCCGGCCGTGACACCGACACGGGACGTGACCATCGCCGACGTTGAGGCCGCCCGCGACCGGCTCGACGACCCCGACGTGGTGCGCGAGACCCCGGTTGACACCAGCCGGTCGATCAGCGGGCTGGCCGGGGCCGACGTGTGGCTGAAGATGGAGCATCTCCAGCGGACGGGCTCGTTCAAGCCCCGGGGGGCGTACAACCGGCTGCGGCTGGCGGTCGAGCGCGACGAGACCGACCAGGTGGTGGCCGCGAGCGCGGGCAACCACGCCCAGGGCGTCGCGCTCGCGGCCGCGAAGGTGGGGATCGACGCCACGGTCGTGATGCCCCGCGACGCCCCCGAGGCGAAGGTCGCGGCCACCCGGGGCTACGGCGCGCGGGTCGAGCTGTTCGGCGCCGACTTCCGGGAGACGGTCCGGCGGGCACGGGAGCTCGCGCGCGCCGAGGACCGGCTGTTCGTCCACGCCTTCGACGACCCGGCCGTCGTGGCGGGCCAGGGGACGCTCGGACTGGAGATCGCGACGCAGGTACCAGACCTCGACACGGTCGTCGTGCCGATCGGGGGCGGCGGGCTGATCGGCGGGATCTCGGTCGCGCTGGCCGACCGCCTCCCCGACGCCCGGGTGGTCGGCGTCCAGGCCGAGGGGGCGGCGACGGTCGCGCGGAGCCTCGAGAAGGGCCACCCGGTCGATCTCGAGACCCCGCGGACGATGGCCGACGGGATCGCCACGGGCGCGGTCTCGGAGCTGACGCTCTCGCTGATCGCCGCGGGCGTCGACGAGGTGGTGACCGTCGACGACGACGCCATCGCCGAGAGCGTGCTCGTTCTGCTGGAGCGGGCCAAACAGCTGGTCGAGGGCGCGGGCGCGGCGTCGGTGGCGGCGCTGCTCTCGGGCGCCGTCGACGTCGCGCCCGACGAGACGGTGGTGGCGCTGCTCTGTGGCGGCAACATCGACATGGCGATGCTGGGGACGGTGTTGACCCACGCGATGGCCGACCGAGACCAGCTTCTCCACCTGCGGGTCCACATCCAGGATCGACCGGGGACGATGGGCGAGATCGCGACCCTGATCGGCTCGCAGGGGGCGAACATCCGGACGGTGCGACACGACCGCGACGCCGAGGGTCTCCGGGTGGGCGAGGCCTACCTCGTCTTCCGGGTGATCACGAGCGGTGCCGAACACGCCGCCGACGTGATCGAGGCGGTCAAGGGGGCGGGCTACCGGGTCGAGCGGGCGCGGTGAGGGGCGCTTTTATCCTCCGGCGCCCG
>CAZMLQ010000105.1:0-8167 GCA_964567195.1 uncultured Haloferacaceae archaeon
CGGCATCGGGGGCGACCCGATCGTCGGCACCTCGTTCGTCGACGCGCTCGAGCTGTTCGAGGCCGATCCCGAGACCGAGACGGTGGTGCTGTGTGGCGAGATCGGCGGCGAGGACGAGGAGCGGGCCGCCCGCTACGTCGCGGGCGAGATGGACACGCCGGTGGTCGGGTTCGTCGCGGGCCGGACGGCGCCGCCGGGCAAGCGGATGGGCCACGCGGGCGCCATCGTCTCCGGCGAGTCCGGGGCCGGCACCGCGGCGTCGAAGATCGAGGCCCTCGAGAACGCGGGCGTCCCCGTCGGCGACACGCCGAGCGAGGTCGCCGGCCACGTCGCCGACCTGCTGTAGGCCGGTGGACCGCGGACGCCACCGCGTCGCCGTCGCAAGGCCCAAACCCCTCCCCGCCGAGTGGCGGGCATGACAGAGAGCCACGGGACGATCCCGGTCGACGGCGACCGGCTGTGGGCCGATCTCGAGGCCAACGGCGCGTTCGGCGCGACCGAGGGGCCGGGCCACGGTCGGACGGCGCCGCTGGGGAGCGAGGCCAACCGGCTGGCGCGCGAGCGGTTCGTCGACCGGCTCGAGGACGCGGGCCTGACCGTCCGGGTCGACCGCGTGGGCAACGTCGTCGGCCGGTGGACGCCGCCGAGCGCCGACCCGGACGCCGCGCCGGTCGCGACGGGCAGTCACCTCGACTCGGTGCCCGAGGGCGGCATCTTCGACGGACCGCTCGGGGTCTACGCCGGTCTCGAGGCGGTCCGGGCGATGCGGGCGGCCGACGCCGCGCCCGAGCGCCCGATCGAGGTGGTGAGCTTCACCGAGGAGGAGGGCGCGCGCTTTGCCATCCTGCTGGGCTCGTCGGTCGCGACGGGGCTGGCGGACGCCGAGACCGTCCTCGCGGCCGAGCACGAGGGCGAGACCGCGGCCGCGGCGCTGGAGCGGATCGGCTTCGCCGGCGAGGGCCTGCTCGACGCGTCGGCGTGGGACTCGTGGCTGGAACTCCACGTCGAGCAGGGCCGCCGGCTCGAGCGGGCCGGCCTGCCCGTGGGCGTCGTGACGGACGTGACGGGGCTGGTCGGCTGTCGGGTCCGGATCGAGGGGGCGGCCAACCACGCGGGCACGACGCCGATGGCCGAGCGGACCGACGCGTTCGCGGCCGCCTGCGAGCTCGGACTCGATGTCGAGCGGGCGGCGGGCGAGCTGGCCGCCGCGGGGCCGGGGACGACCGTGGGAACCGTCGGGACGGCGACGGTCCGGCCGGGCGCGACCAACGTGATCCCCGGCGCGGTCGAGCTGGGCCTCGACCTGCGAGCCGTGGACCGCGACCGTCTGGACCGGCTGGTCGAGCGGGTCGGTGCGAGCCTGGCACGGATCGAGCGCGACCGGGGGGTCACGACGAGTCTCGAACGAACCGGCGACCTCGACCCCACCCCGATGGCCGACCGGGTCCGGACGGCGGCCCACGGGGCCGCCGGGCGGGCGGGTCTCGAGACGACCGACCTCCACTCGGGCGCGGGCCACGACAGCCAGCACGTCGCGCGCGTGACCGACGCGGGGATGCTGTTCGCCCCCTCGCGCGACGGGGTCTCGCACAGCCCGGCCGAGTGGACCGAGCCCGAGGACTGCGCGGCCGCGACGCGGGTGCTCGCGGGCGCGCTCGCCGACCTGGCGGGGGCCTGAGCGCCGACCCGGCCGGCGGAAGGATGAAACCACGTCCGCCCGTACGCGGGGGTATGCTGGACGATCTCCCGCTGGTGGCGCTTCTGGCGGTCGTCCTCGTGGGCAATCTCGCGCTCACCTGGCTGATCGGGCGACGGATGGCCGGCCGGCGCGGGGCCGGAGCCACGGACGCGGCGGCCGCGGACGGCGCCGAGACCGAGGCCGGCGTCGAGTGTCGGGACTGTGGGGCGAGAAACGAGCCCGGCTACCGGTTCTGCCGGTCCTGTGCGGCCGAACTCCCCGGCGGGGCCGGCGGCGACGGCGACGGGCCCGGCGGCGGCCCCTCGGGCGAGATCGACTGACGGGCCGCGCTACCGGAAGTCGGTGCCCGCGTCCTCGTCGTCGAAGCGCGCGCCGGGATCCTCGGCCGTGTCGAACATCTCGTCGGCGTACTCCTCGGCGAAGTCGGTCGGCTCCTCGGTCGTCGGCCCGGTGGTGTAGGCGTCGATCCCCAGGCGAAGCAGCTCCTCGGCGGCCTCCTCGCGGTTGACGAACTCGTCGGTCGCGACGCGCTCGAACTCGGCCTCCAGATCTGTCGGCAGCGAGACCTCGACGGTGGGCATCGCCCCTTCGTTGTGGGTGGGCTCTCTTGAACGCTCCGACCGACACTCCCGAACGCTTAGGAGCGTCGTCCCCGGAGCCACGGGCGTGCGTGGGGCGAAGCCGAGGGCGAGGGGACCCCGGCCGACCGTCGTCGCTATCGCGGTCGCCCTCGCCGTCGCCGTCGCCGCCGTCGTGGCGGGGCTGGCGGGCGGCGTCGGGGTGGCGGCCGCCGACGGCCCGACGGTCGCGGTCACCGTCGAGGGGACGGCGCTCCCCGACGGTGGATCGGTGACGGTGAGCGACGATCCCGACGTGACCGTCGACGTCGGGGCGAACGCGACCGTCGAGCGGGTCTCGATCCGGGTGAACGGCTCGGAGCGCCACTCGTTCGCCCCCGACGACACGGCGTTCGAGCGGACGGTCACCCTCGACCTCGAGGAGGGCGATCACGAACTGACGGTCGTGGCGGAGGCCAACGAGACCGCCAGCCTCGCCGGGACGGTGACCAAGGACTCGACGGGCCCGCGGATCAGCTACACGTCGCCGTTCACCACCGACCGGTCGCCGCCGCCTGACGCCGTCGACCTCGACGCGGCCGACGTGACGCTGGCGGGCGATCTCCACGACGCCTCGGGCGTCGATCGCCTCTACGTCGAGCGCACCTACGAGTACAGCTTCGCCGGCGACTCCGAGAGCGCCCGGAGCCAGATCCGGATCGGCGATCCGGGCGACTCGTTCTCCCGGTCGCTGCTGTTGGGGTTGGGCGAGAACGAGCTCCTGGTCAGGGCGACCGACAGCCGCGGCCAGACCCGGATCCACCGCACGACGCTGCGGGTGACCGACGACACGCGCCCCGAGATCACCGTCACCGCGGTCGAGCCGGTCGCCGACGGGACCGAGGCGCGGATCGCGGGCGAGGTGACCGACGACGTGAAGATCGAGTCGCTGTCGGTCCGGGCGGGGAGTGACGCCGAGTCGTTCCTCCTCAACCCGACGAGCAAGGAGCCGAGCCGGGACCGTCTCGCGGCGGCGTTCGAGACGACCGTCGCCGCCGACGCAGGGACGGTCGTGCTCAGGGCGACCGACGTGGCCGGCAACGTGCGCACCGAGGAGGTGGCGGTCGATCTGGATCGGCGCGTCGCGCCCGTGATCGGGGTCGACCGCGGTCGGACCGTGCGCGAGGACGGCGCGGTCCGGGTGCGCGCGAGCGTGACCGGCGGCGAGACGACCGGCGTGGTCGTCGAGACGCTCGACGCCGACGGGGCCATTCTCGCCTCCGAGACCGTCCACGGCCCGGACGGCGAGGCGCGCGACGAGGTGACCGTCGACCTGCGCCTGCCGGCCGCCGACGGCGAGACGACGGTGGTGCTCCGGGCGACCGACGCCCGGGGCGAGGAGCACGTCCGGCGGCTGACCGTCGCGCCCCCGACACCCGCGCCGACGCCGGCTGCGACGCCCACGCCCACGGCCACGGCGGTGACGCCGACACCGACGCTCACACCCACGTCCACGCCGGCGCCGGCGCCGACGCCGACCGGCACCGGTGGCGACGGGCGCGCGCTCCCGGTCACGACGCCGGTCGCCGTCGCGGTCGTGGGGGCGCTGGTGCTGGTGCTCGTCGGCCTGCGCGGTGTCGGCGGCGGGTCGGGCGGATCGGGGGGCGGAGGGACGACCGGACCGTCGCGTCGGCCCGGGAGCGGTGGCGGCGGCGGGTCGGGCGGATCGACGCGCTACTCCGGCGGCGGGTCGGGCGGGGGCGGGAGCCGAACGTCTCACACCGACCCCGGCGGTGACGGGCTCGACCCGTCCGAGTACGAGGTGCCCACCGACGGGGCGTACACCGACGCGCCGCTGGAGGAGCTGTCGGAGTCGGTTCGAGACCGGATCGAGGAGCGGGACGACCGGGACTGAGCCCCCGGTCGGCGGTCGAGCTCGTAAGCCGCGTGAACACGTCACCTGTCGTCTTTATCTCCTCACACGACGACGGTATCGTCGAGATGGCAGCAAACGCCTTCGTCCGATTCGTCAACTGTGCGCCCGGCGTCGAGACCGCGACCCTCCGGCTGGGCGGTGCCCGCCTCTCGGACGTCGCCTACGGGGAGGCGACCGAGTACGAGAGCATCGAGACCGGCCCCGTCGAGGGCCGCGCCGAGTTCGACGGCGGCGCCGTCGACGCGGGGATGCGCTCCGAGACCAACGAGCGATACAGCGTCTACCTGACCGAGCGCGACGGCGTGCGCGAGACCCTGGTGCTCGAGGACCGGCCGGCCCCCAAGGACGGGCGGGGCTACCTGCGCTTCCTGAACGTCGCCGCCGGCCCGCGGGCGTCGCTGTCCGTCGACGGCGGCGAGACCCTGTCGCTGAACATCGGCTACCGCCGCAACGGCTCCTACCGCGAGCTGGTGCCCGGCCGCTACGACCTGACGGTGAGCCGGAGCGACAGCGGCGAGCACGTGACCGCGATCGAGGGGCTCGACCTCGCCGGCGGCGTGGCCCACACGGTCGTCCTCCACGGCGCCGAGGCGTTCGACGCCCTGGTCCTCACGGACGCCGCGCCGGCCCGGATCGGCACCGTCTCGGACTGAGCTGGGCCCCGGCCCGAGCCCGCCACGGTTCCGAGCGAACTTTGAAGTGACACCGAGAAGTACGGTAGTCCGTGTCATGACAGTCGATGACGAGACGGACGGTACCACGACCCGTGGTCCGGTCGACAGGCGGTCGTTCCTGGCCGCGACCGGGGTCGCGGGGGTGGCGTCGCTGGCCGGCTGTACCGGGGGCGCGGGCGGCGGCTCCGACGCCGTGACCGTCGGGGCGATCTACCCGCTGAGCGGCAACGTCGGCGAGATCGGAAAGCGGATCCAGAAGGTCGTGAACTCCGCGGCCGAGGACATCGTCAACGCCGAGACCGACCTCTCGCCGCTGGTGCTGGCGGAGGGCGAGGGGCTGCCCAACCTCGGGGTCGAGGTCGAGGTGACGTGGGCCGACCACCGCGGCGATCCGGGCCAGGGCCGCAGCGAGGCCGAGCGGATGATCCAGGAGGAGAACGTGGACATGATCTACGGCTGTTTTCACTCCTCGGTCTCGAAGACGGTGAGCCAGGTGGCCGCCCGCGAGGGGATCCCCCACGTGACGGGCGAGTCGTCGAGTCCGGCGCTGACCGAGCGGGGGCTCGACTGGTTCTGGCGGACCGGCCCCCACGACCGGATCTACACCCGGAACATGTTCGAGTTCTTCGACGGGCTGAACGAGCGCCGGGACGCGGGCCTCGAGACGGTCGCGATCATCCACGAGGACACCGAGTTCGGCTCGATCAGCGCCCGGGTGCAGGAGAGCCTCTGTGAGGAGCACGGCTACGAGATCGTCGCCGGACCGATCTCGTACACCGCCGACTCGGTGACCTCGTTCACCAGCGAGATCGACCGGATCAAACGGGCCGATCCCGACGTTCTCCTCCCGACCTCGTACCTGAAGGACGCGATCCTGATGGCCGAGGAGATGCGGAAGCTGGACTACTTCCCGCCGCTGATGATGGCCCAGGACTCGGGCCACAGCGACCCCGGATTCGTCGAGAAGGCCGATCTCTCCGAGCACGTCTGCACGCGGTCGACCTACGCCAGCGACCTGACTGAGGCCGTCCCCGAGCTCGGGCGGTTCGACTCCTTCGTGAACGAGCGGACCGACGTGTCGTTCAACGGCATCTACATCCGGTCGTGGGGCGGGTTCATGACGGCGATGAAGGCCGTCGACGAGGCGGGCTCGACCGAGCCCGAGGAGCTCCAGGCGGCCCTGAACGGGCTCGAGCTCGACCGGCTAGAGACGGGGATGCCCTACGGCTGTCGGTTCGGCGACGACGGGCAGAACGAGCTCGCCTCGGGTGTGCTGGCGCAGTTCCACGACGGCGCCTCGGGGCTGGTCTGGCCGTTCGAGCTCGCGAGCGACGACACCTTCGTCTTCCCCGCACCAACCTGGTCGGAGCGTTGATCCCGGCGGTCGACCGAGACACACATGTCACCGCATCTCGCGGGAGCGCTCCCGCTCGCCGCCGGGCTCTCACTGCTCCCACAGTCGGTCGTCTCGGGGCTCGTCATGGGGATGACCTACGCGCTCGTCGCCGCCGGGCTCGCGCTCATCTGGGGCGTCGTGGACGTGGTCAACTTCGCCCACGGCGAGTACATGCTGATCGCGATGTACGTCACCCTGTTCGCGACCAACCGGCTGGGCGTCGATCCGCTGCTCGTGCTTCCGGTCAACGCCGTCCTCCTGTTCGTCGCCGGCTACCTCACCTACCGGACCGTCATCGCACGCGTGATGGACGCGCCGATGCTGGCCCAGATCTTCGCCACCTTCGGACTGGTGTTGATCGTCCGCTACGGCGCGCTCTTTCTCGCCGGCCCCTACACCGAGTCGGTCGACTCGTTCGTCCTCTCGGGCCACACCGACGTGGCCGGCGTGGTGGTCTCGCACCCACAGGCCGCCACCGCGGCGGTCAGCGTCCTCACCCTCGCGACCCTGTTCTGGTTTCTCCGCCGAACCCGGACGGGCAAGGCGATCCGCGCCACCGCCCAGGACTGGGAGGCGGCCCGGGTGATGGGGATCGATCCGGACCGGGTGAACGCGATCACCTGGGGGGTCGGCATCGCCGCCGTCGGCGTCGCCGGGACGATGGTGGCGACGTTTTTCCCCACCCAGCCGGAGCTGACGCCGACCACCTGGACGCTGATCGCGTTCGCCGCCGTCGCGCTGGGGGGTTTCGGCTCGGTGCTCGGGGCCGTCCTCGGCGGGGTCGGCATCTCGCTGGTCGAGCATCTCGGCGCGACGCTGTTGAACCCCTCGTATAAGGAGCTGTACGTCTTCGTCGTCTTCATCGCCGCGCTCTTGCTCCGGGGCGAGGACCTGCTCGGCCGCCTCACCGGGGGTGATGGCCCGTGAGCGTCGGCGAGGCCGTCGGCGCCGCGCGGGCGCGCTACGACGGGCTGGACGCCCGCGGTCGGCTCGGCGTCTGGATCGCCGCGCTCGTCCCGTTTCTCGCCCTGCCACTCGTCGTCCGGAGCGCGCTCCCGAACCGGTCGTTTTTTCTGCTCAACACCTTCGTCTTCGCGTTTCTCTTTCTGACCACCGGCCACGCCTGGAACATCGTCGGCGGCTACGCCGGGCAGGTGTCGCTCGGCCACGCCGTGATGTTCGCCGCCGGGGCCTACGGGACCGCCGTGCTGTTCGTCGACTACGGTCTCACCCCGGTGGTGGGCATCCTCGTCGGCGGGCTGCTCGCCGCCGCGGTCGGGCTGAGCATCGGCGCGGTCACCTTCCGGCTGCGCTATCACTACTTCGCGATGGCGACGCTCGCGGCCGCGCTCATCGTCCGGGTCGTGTTCATGCGCTGGGAGTTCGTCGGCGGCGCCACGGGCATCGAGTACCCCATCGACCGGGTGGGGACGCTCTACTCGCTGACCTTCGGCGACAAGCTCCCGTACTACTACCTGACCGGCGCGGTGGCGCTGGCGACGACCCTCTTCGTCCGTCGGCTCGACCGCTCGAAGCTCGGGACCTACCTCAAGGCGATCAACATGGACCAGGAGCTGGCCGAGAGCGCCGGTCTGCCGGCCTGGCGCTACAAGATGTACGCGATGGGGCTCAGCTCGTTTCTGACGGGGATCGGGGGCGGGCTGTACGCCAACTACGTGCTCTACATCGACCCGCTCTCGACGCTGCGCGTGCTTCGCAACATCGACATCATCATGGTGCCGATCATCGGTGGCGTGGGGACGGTGTTCGGTCCCGTCGTCGGCGCGTTCGTCTTCGTCCCCGTGCGCGAGTACACCCGGAGCGCGCTCAGCGGCTCGGCCACCGGGCTCGGCTGGGTGCTGTTCGGCGTGGTACTCCTGCTGATCTCGGTCTACCGCCCCGGCG
>CAZMLQ010000106.1:0-8129 GCA_964567195.1 uncultured Haloferacaceae archaeon
TCGGGGTAGGGCTCGTCGTGGGGAAAGAGCGGACGCCAGTCGGACTGCGACACCGACGGTGATCGGGGCGCCTCCGGTCTAAAGCTCTCGGGTCAGCCCGTCCGGGTCGCGGCCGTCCGGCTCCCGCCGTCCCCGTCCCGGTCGGGCTCCTCGCGGTCGTCGGTCCCGCCGCGGCTCCCGGCGTCCGAGCCGGAGTCGGGGTCGCGACCGTCGCGGTCACCGTCCCCGCCCTCGTCCCGGCCGTCGCGGTCCTCGCCCTCGTTCCGGTCACCGTCACGCCCGCGGTCACCGTCCCCGCCCTCGTCCCGGCCGTCGCGGTCCTCGCCCTCGTTCCGGTCGCGGTCGCGCTCACCGTCGGCGGGGCGCTCGCCGCCGTCGCGGGTCTCGCCGTCCGAGTCCGAGCCCGAGCCGGGGTCGGAGTCGGAGTCGGTCACGCTGCGGTCGGGGCGCTCGGGGACCGGCTCGCCGGTCGGGGGCTCGGTCCGGCCCTGCGTGGCGCCGGTGGCGGTCCCCGCGTCGGACTCGGCGGCCGCCCGGACCGCGGCGACGGGATCGACGCCGTCGGCTGCGGCGGTCGACTCGAGGATGCGCTCGACCTCGCCGGGCGCGAGATCGCCGCCCTGGGAGTCGACGAGCGCGGCCGTCCCGGCGACGTAGGGCGCGGCGGCCGAGGTGCCCGAGAGGTCGCCCGCGGCGTCGGTCCGGACGGTGCCGGGGCCGGCCACGTCGACGAAGCCGCCACGCGAGGAGTACGACCGGACCTCGCCGTCCGGGCCGACCGCACCGACGGCGACGACGTGCTCGCCGGCCGCCGGCGCGACCATGCTCCCGTGGGGCGTGGCGTGTTCGAGCCCGTGGCGGGTCGAGAACAGCTGGAGACGCACCCGCTCTGCCGGGCGGCTGGGCGCGTGGACGGCGGCGTAGTAGCGCCCGCGCGGGACGACGGCGTCGATCGACTCGACGGCGCGGCCGGGGCCGGTCGTCCGGGTGACCGACTTCGCGACCACCGGATCGGGGGCGCCGGGCGTCCGCCGGTAGAGATAGAGATCGAAGTCGGCCCGGCCGGTCCAGCGCAGGCGCAACGAGACCCGACCGGCGACGGGGTCGCCGCCGGCGAGACGGTTGGCCTCGCTCCCGTTCGCGAACGCGACCCAGCCGGCCCCGCCGCGTCGACCGGCCCAGTGGCGCTCGGCGTAGTTGCCGGCCGAGGTGACGAAGACCACGCCCTCGGCGGCGGCGCGCTCCGCGGCGACGGTGATCCGCTCGCCGTCACCCGCGACGCTCGGGAAGTAGCTGCCCGAGTCGACGATCACCTCGACGTCGTTGGCGACCAGCCACTCGATCGCACGGGCGTAGCGCTCGGGGGTCGGGCTCCGGCCGACGCCGGCGAGGTAGAGGTCGGCCCCCGGCGCCGTGTGCCCGACGACCGCCGCCACGGCGGTGTCGTGCGTGGCGGCCGGGCCCGGCGGGCGATCGGGGGCGAGGCGCCGCCGGTCGGCGACGTCCGCGTCGGCGTCCGCGAGCGACGCGGCCGCGAAGCCGGCACCGATCACCCCCACCTTCGCGCCGTCGGCGGTGTAGCCGCGGCTGCGGAGACGACCCTCGCCGCGCGGGGTCGGCTCGTCGGGGCCGACGCCGGTGCGGTCGAGGAGGGTCCGCCCGATCTCGCCCGCCCGGGTGGCCGTCTCGCCGTCGGGGGCGGCGACCCCGCCGGTGCCGGGCGCGGTCTGGAGCTGGCCGAGCACGCCGAGGACGGGGAGCGCCGCCAGCGAGAGCGCCAGCAGCGCGGCCGCCGTCTGGGCGCGGTCGACGGCGAGATCCATCGATCGTGCGTGGGCGGTGCCAACCCAAAAAGCTAGGCCACGCGTCTCGCCCGTGGCGAAGGGCCCGCGATCAGCCGTCGAGGTGGCTCCAGGCCGCGACGAGCGCGAGCGCAACGACGCCGCCGGCGAGGAAGGCCCCGCCGGGGGGGAGCAGGCCGAGCAGCGGGCCGGCCCCGGTCCCGACGGCGTCGCCGACCCGCGGAACGGAGCCGGGCCCGCCGACGCCGACGACGGCGGCGCCGAACAGGCTCTCGACGGCGAGCGCCGCCACCCCGAGGGCGGCGACCGCGCCCGCGGGGCGGGCGAGCGAGTCGAGAAAGCGCTCGCGGTCGGCCTCGGAGCCGACACAGACAACCAGCGAGTCGCGGATCGGGGCGTAGACCTTCATCTCGCGACCCTTCACCGAGTAGCGGGTGTCGGCCACCTCGACGAGCCCGGCGTCGCGGAGACTGTCGAGGTGGTGACGGACGTTCTGGAGCGAGGTGTCGACGGTCTCGGAGAGCTCCGAGGCGGTCGCAGGCGAGTCGTGGAGGGCGGAGAGCAGCGCGCGCGCGGTGTCCGAGGAGAGCGAGCGGATCAGCTCCTCGGCGTCGTCGTCCTCGATGGTGAGGACGCGGACCTCGCCGTCCCCCTCCTCGCGGTCGAGTTCGGGGTCCGACTCGGTGGGCAACAGACTAGACATGTGTCACGGTTGTCGCTGGGATCAAGAAATGTCTTCTGCCTCCTCTCGCTCCCGGCCACGCGGCCGGGCGGTCCCGGGGAAGGCCCCGACGAAATAGACCGCGGCGAGGGCGGCGACCACGACCGCGAGCCCGGCGGCGAAGCCGAGAAACACCTCGCCGAAGCTGTAGCCGGCGCCGGTCAACAGCCCGACCGCGCCCGAGCCCCCGGCCTCGAGCGAGAGCGCGGTGCCGCTGAAGATCGCGTAGGCGCTCGACCGGTCGGGGGCCGGCACCGCGCCAAGCAGGTAGGTGTCGATCGCCGGGAAGATCCCGTGGACGACGTAGCCGAGCACGAGCGAGACGACCACCAGCGCCGCGAAGCCGTCGGCGACCAGCAACGCGCCGGTCGCGACCACGTCGGCGACCAGCAGGCCGAGCAGGTACGGCACGAGCGGCAGGCGGTCGGCGAGCCGGCCGCTGATCGCGAACGCCGGCACGCCGGCGGCGAACAGCGCGGTCAGCGCGAGGTTGGCCCGGCCGGGGCTCAGCCCCTTCTCGGCCGTGAGAAAGGAGACGTAGAAGTTGAACACGCCCTGCCAGACGAAGCCCGCGGCCGCGACGATCGCCACGCCGGCGAGCAGCACCCGCCAGTGTGCCAGCGCGGCCCGGAACCGCTGGCTCCCGTCGCCGGGACTGGGCAGATCGACCGTCGCCGACAGGACGGCGAGCAGGAGGGTGACGGCCGCGGCGGCGGCCGCCAGCAGCCAGAACACCGCCCGCCAGTCCGCGACCGCGAGCGTCGCCACGACGAGTCCGGGGGCCGCGACGGCGGCGGTCTGGGCGGCGGTGCCGTGGATCCCGACCATCCGGCCGACCCGTTCGGGGTAGAGATCGCCGATCAGTGGCACCGCCACGACGAAGTAGGCCCCCGAGGCGATCCCGAGGACGAGGGCGGCGGCCTGGAGCGCCCGCAGCGAGGGCGCGAGCGCGGCCGCGACCGCGCCGGCGACCAGCGTGGCGCCCGTCCCGATCACCGCGCGCCGGCGCGAGATCCGGGTGAGCAGGTAGCCCGCGGGCAGGCGGGCGGCCGCGGTGCCGAACCAGGCCGCCGAGGCGACCAGCCCGACCGCGGCCGGCCCGGCGCCGAACGCCGCCCGCAGCGGCTCGAGCAGGGGAGCAAAGCCCACCCGGCCGAGGTTCACCAGCGCGACCAGCCCACAGAGGCCGCCGAACAGTCGCCGACTCACGGCTCTGGCTGTGGAACGGGCCGGTACAACGCTTCCGATCGTGGGGCGCGAGCCGACGGCCGACCGCCCCGGGGATTAAGCCCGCCCGGGGCCACCCGGCGGTATGATCTCCGCCGATCGGATGGCCGCCGTCGACGCCAACGCGGCGGCGCTCGGGATCGCCCGCGGGCGGCTGATGGAGTCGGGCGGCGGCGCGGTCGCCCGCGCGGTCCGCGAGGCGACCGATCCCGGCGACGCGGTCGCGGTCGTCTGTGGCCGCGGGAACAACGGCGGCGACGGCGCCGTCGCCGCCCGCGCGCTCGGCGACCGCGACGTGACCGTCCACCTGCTGGGCCGGGCCGACGCGATCACGACCGGGATCGCGCGCGAGAGCTGGGACGCCCTGGTCGCGAGCGAGGCCGACGCCCGCGAGGTCCAGGACTCGGCCGCGCTCGCGCTCGGCGAGCCGGATCTGGTCGTGGACGCGATGCTCGGCACGGGCGCCCGGGGGCCCCCCCGCGAACCGGAGGCGAGCGCGGTCGCGACGGTCGCGGCGACCGGCGCGCCCGTCCTCTCGGTCGACGTGCCCACCGGCGTCGACGCCGACACGGGCGAGCGCCCGGGCGTCGCCGTCGACGCCGACCGGGTGGTGACGTTTCACGACGCCAAGCCGGGGCTCGCCGGCCTCGAGGCGACGGTGACGGTCGCGGATATCGGGATCCCGGCGGCGGCCGAGTGGCTGGTCGGACCGGGCGACCTCCGGGGGCTCGACCGCCGGGCGAGCGCCCACAAGGGCGATCACGGCGAGGTGCTGGTCGTGGGCGGCGGGCCGTACACGGGCGCGCCGGCGCTCGCGGCCCGCGCCGCCGCCCGCGCCGGGGCCGACCTCGTCCGGGTGGCCTGCCCGCGGGCGATCGCCCGCGAGGTCCAGGCGACCGAGCCGGGGCTGATCGTCCGGCCGTTCGACGGCGAGCGCCTCTCGGCCGCCGCGGTGCCGGCGATCCGCGAGCGCGCGAGCGCACACGACGCCCTCGTCGTCGGGCCGGGGCTGGGCGACGCCGACGCCACCCGCGAGGCGGTCCGTGACCTCCTTGTCGGCCACGACGGCCGCGCGGTCGTCGACGCCGACGCCCTCCGGGTCGTGGCCGGGATCGAGACCGACGCGACGCTGGTCTGTACCCCCCACGCCGGCGAACTCCGGGCGATGGGCCACGAGGCCGGCGAGGACCGCGCCGACCGCGAGCGGGCGGTTCTGGCGGCCGCGGCCGATCTCGGTGCGACGGTGTTGCTCAAGGGCCACCACGACGTGGCGAGCGACGGCGAGCGGGTCCGGGTCGCCCGGACCGGCACGCCGGCGATGACCGTCGGCGGCACCGGCGACGTGCTCGCGGGGGTCGTGGGGGCGCTTCTGGCCCGCCGGGAGCCCGATCTCGTCCCGCTTCGGGCGGCCGGGGTGGGCGCGTACGTCAACGGCGTGGCGGGCGAACTCGCGGCCGCGGGCCGCGAGAGCGGGCTGGTGGCGACCGATCTGCTCGACCGCCTGCCCGCGGCGCTGGGGGGTGAGGCCGGTGCCCGGATCTGAGCACGGGGACGAGGGCGAGGGCGAGGCCAGATCCGACGACCCGCGGGCGGACCTGACCCACGTCGAGGGCGGCGAGGCGCGGATGGTCGACGTGGGCGGAAAGCCCGATGTGCAGCGCCGGGCGGTCGCGCGCGGCGCGATCCACCTCCGGCCGGCGACGGTCGCGGCCGTGCGGGCCGACGAACTCGAGAAGGGCGACGTGCTCGCCACCGCCCGGGTCGGTGCGATCCAGGCGGTCAAACACACCTGGGAGACGATCCCGATGTGTCACGCGATCCCGATCACGAGCGTCGAGGCCGAGTTCGACGTCCGCGAGGACCGGATCGTCTGTACGGTCGCGGTCGAGACCACGGGCAAGACGGGCTGCGAGATGGAGGCGCTGGAGGGTGTGACCACCGGGCTGAACGTCGTCTGGGACATGGTGAAAGCCGCGGAGAAAGACGACGACGGCGAGTACCCCGAGACGGCGATCCGCGACGTGGGGGTGCTGGAGAAACGGAAGGGCGACGCGGCGGGAGACGAGGCGTGACGACGACCGGCGGGACCGATCAGGGGACCGGCGTCAGGTCGCCCGCGCGAGCCCGTGCGCGCTCGACGACCGCCGGGCGGGCCTCGAACTCGACGACCACCTGGCCGTCGGCGTAGGACTCGTCGGCGACGGCGCCGTTGTCGTGGATCCACGAGACCAGGCTCATCGCCTCGTCGGTGATCGGCAAGACGAGGCGCTCGTGGCGCCAGTCGGGCAGTTCGTCCGCGATCCGGTCGCGGAGCGCGCCGACGTTCTCGCCGGTCAGCCCGGAGACGGCGAGCGGGTTCGGCGCGAGCGCGCGCAGCGCCTCGCGGGTGCGCTCGAGGTCGGCCTCGTCGACCCGGTCGACCTTGTTCAACACCGTCACGATGGGCGCCTCGTTGCGCTCGGAGAGGGTGTCGTGACAGGTGACGAGCTTCTCGCGCATCCGTCCGACCGGCTCGCTGGCGTCGACCACGAGCAGGACGAGATCGGCCCGGTAGACAGAGTCGAGCGTGGACTCGAACGACTCGACCAGCCAGTGGGGCAGGTCGGCGACGAAGCCGACGGTGTCGGTCACGAGCACCTCGCGCGGGCCGATCTCGGCCCGGCGGGTGGTGGTGCCGAGCGTGGTGAACAGCCGGTCCTCGGACTCGGCGGTCGGATCGAGGTCGGGGTGGAGCCCCCGGTTCTCGTCCACGTCGAGGTCGGCCGCCAGCCGGCGCAGGAGCGTCGACTTGCCGGCGTTGGTGTAGCCCGCCAGCGCGACGAGGTCGAAGCCCTGGTCGCGGCGCTGCTCGCGCCTGGTCTCGGCCTTCTCGGCGACGGCGTCGAGCTCGCGCCGGATCGCGGCGATCCGGGTTTTGATGTCGCGCTCGCGGGACTCGTCGTACTCGCCGAGCCCCATGAATCCGGGGCGCTCGTCGCGTTTCGCGAGCGAGGTCTTGGCCTCGGCGCGGGGGAGCTCGTAGCGCAGCTCCGCGAGCTCGACCTGGAGCTGGGCCTCGCGGGTGCTGGCGCGCTGGCCGAAGATGTCGAGGATGAGGGTGAAGCGGTCGACCACCTCGACGCCCTCGGGGAGCTTCCGGCCGACGTTGTACGTCTGGTAGGGGCCGACGCGGTTGTCGATCACCAGAAGCCCCGCGTCGGTTCGGCGGATCCGGGCGGCGATCTCCTCGACCTTCCCCTCACCGAACATGTAGGCCGCGTCCTCGGTCCGGGTCTGGGTCACCTCGTCGACCACCTCGTGGCCGGCCGCACGGGTCAGATCGCGGATCTCGTCGAGGTCGGCCTCGCCCGAGTCGACCCGCTTGGCGATCACCGCGCGCACGGCGACACCTCCGCGGGCGCGGGCCGGTGGCGTGGCCGGGGTGCGGTCACGACGGCCACCTCCGGGGACGGACGGGGCCGTCGGCGGGCGGGCGGGTGCGGTCGTGACGGGCCGTCGACGCCGGGCGCGAGCCCGGGACGGCGCCGCCTCGGACGGGCGTGATGGCTGTCGGTCACCTCCAGCCCTCGCCTAGCGGGCGACGGCTCTTGAACCTTCGCGGCGCCCACAAACGACTTGACCGGCGGTCGCGCAGGGAGGGCATGGTCGCGATCGACTTCCAACAGTTGGGGCTGGAGCTCGGGGGCGGGGCGGTGATCGGCGGGATCGTCGGGTTCGCGGCGAAGAAGCTGGCGAAGGTGATCGCGCTTTTGATCGGGCTGGAGCTGGCGCTGTTCAAGTTCCTCGAGTCACAGGGGATCCTGATCGTCGACTGGGAGCGCCTGACCGGCGGGCTGATCGACACGGCCTCGGGCGCGGCGACCGGAACCCCGCCGAACTGGGCGATGACGGTCCTCTCGACCCTGTCGGTCTCGGCGGGGTTCACCGGCGGGTTTCTGCTGGGCTTCCGGAAGGGATAGCGGGGCTACCGGACGTTGAGGTCGTCCTCGTCGCGGACCATCCGGGTCTCTGCCTCGCCGCTGGTCTGTTCGTTCACCAGGTCATAGAACTCGTTTTGCATCCCGGCGGGGAAGGTGAGCACGCCGACCCACGAGCCGTCGGACTGCCACTCCTCGCGCTCCAGGTCGCCGAACTCCCGGACGCGGGCCTGGGCCTTGCCGGCGTGTTCGGCGGGCAGCCTGACCGCCATCGTCACCTCGGCGAAGCGGATGGGGATGACCGGCCGGAGCGCCTCGAGGGCCTCGTCGACCTGCGCGCTCACGGGCTCCATCGGATCGACCCGGAAGCCCGCCTCCTCGAGCGCGCGCTCGATCCGCTCGGGCGGGTGGGGGGCGTCGTCCATCTGTGGGTTGATCGCGTTGCGCGCGATCCGATCGATC
>CAZMLQ010000107.1:0-7804 GCA_964567195.1 uncultured Haloferacaceae archaeon
TGAGGACGTACACCTCGCCGTGCTGGTAGGGGTTCATCGTCCCGGCGTCGACGTTCAGGTACGGGTCGACCTTCACCGCGGTCACGTCGAAGCCGGCGTTGGCGAGCAGCCGGCCGGTGCTCGCGGCGGTGATCCCCTTCCCGAGTCCCGACATCACCCCCCCTGTCACGAAGACGAACTTCCGCCCCAGCGACGGGTCGTAGCCCGTCTCGGGTTCGGTCGGCATACCGACCGTGCGACAGCCCGCTCCAAAACCGTTTCGGGACCGCGCCCCCCGGTTTCAAGCGTCCGCGTGCCGAGAGGCGGCCGTGCGAACGCCACCGATCCCCGAGTTCGGCCTCGGCACCTACGACATGGACGGCAAGACCTGCGCCCGGGCCGTCGAGGTCGCCCTCGACGCGGGCTATCGTCACCTCGACACCGCCCGGATGTACGGCAACGAGGCGGCCGTCGGCCGCGGGCTCGCCCGGAGCGACGTCGACCGCGAGGACGTCTTCGTCGCCACCAAGGTCTGGCACGACAGCCTCGCGCCCGACGACCTGCTCGCGAGCGCCCGGGCCAGCCGCGACGACCTCGGTCTCGAGACGCTCGACCTGCTGTACGTCCACTGGCCCCGGGGGAGCTACGATCCCGAGCGGACGCTCCCGGCGCTCGCGAGCGCCCGCGAGCGCGGCCTGACCCGCCACGTCGGGCTCTCGAATTTCACGCCCGCCCTGCTCGACGAGGCCCGCGAGCTCCTCACGGGCCCGATCGCCGCCCACCAGGTCGAGATGCACCCGCTGTTGCCCCAGGCCGACCTGCGGGCGGCCGCCGCCGACGCCGGCCACCGTCTGGTCGCGTACTGCCCGATCGCCCGCACCGAGATCGCCGACGTGCCCGAGATCGCGGCGATCGCCGACGAGCGCGGCGTCTCGCCCGCGGTCGTCTCGCTGGCGTGGGTGCTCGCGACGGGTGCGATCCCCATCCCGAAGTCGGCCACGCCGGCCCACGTCCGTGCGAACGTCGCGGCGCGCGACCTGGCGCTGACCGACGAGGAGGTGGCCCGGATCGACGGGATCGACCGCCGCGAGCGCCTGATCGACCCCGACGACGCCGCCTGGAACGGACCGCCCGTGGCGTAGGCGACCGGTCGGTCCACTCTCGACCCCCGACGCGCTCGCCGTCGGGGGCGTGCCGGCCCGATCGTCCGGGGTCGCCCCCGCGTTCGGCCGCGTTCGGGCACTTCGCCACGCTTTTGTCCGCGCGAGCGAAGCGGAGAGTATGAGCGCGGACGACAAGTACCCCGAGGAGTCCGGGCGGCGCCGGTTCGTCAAGGGCGTCGTCGGGGGCGCGACGCTCGCGGGCGTCGGCGCGGCCGGCGCGACGACGGTCAACAGCGCCACCAGCGCCGCCGGCGCCGGCGGCGGCTCCACCCAGGCCTGGGCCATCGAGAACGTCGCCGGTCCCGCGCCGCGTGGCATGCCGATGATCCCCATCGAGATCGACGGGGACGGCTTCCTCCGGGGGGTCTGGCCCGAGACCCAGGAGGTCAACCAGGGCGGCGTGACCGTCCAGATCGCCCGGACGGACGACTTCAAGGGGTCGGGCGTCACCTACTCCCAGGAGTGGTTCCAGTACTGCGGGGTCGAGGCCTACGGCGGCCTCGAGCCGGGCTACGAGAGCGACAACTACTTTCGCGTCGGATCGAGTCCGGCCTACGAGTGGCAGTCCGACCTCTCCGAGGGCGACCGGCTCAACGTCGAGGACTTCGCCGACTACCGGGAGTGGAACAACGGTATCGGCGAGGCCGGCTTCGGCAAGCCCGCCACCGCCAACTGGCGCTCTCAGAGCGCCGAGGACGTGATCCCGGTCCAGATCATCCGGAGTCCGATCGTCGAGCGTCTGACCGCCGGCGAGGGCGACATCCCCGAGGCGGCCCGGACCTGGCTCCAGGCGGCGACCGACCAGGGGACGCTCGCCTGGCTGAACAAGTGTACCCACTTTTGCTGTGTGCCGGGCTGGAAGCAGTCGGCCGACGCCGCGAAGTTCGGCGACGCCAACGAGGTCTACTGCCAGTGTCACCAGTCGCTGTACGACCCGTTCAGCATCGTCCAGACGCTGTTCACCGCCCGCCCCCGGCCGGCCTGAGCCGACCGGCGCGCTTTTCTCGCCCCCGGCCCTCGCGCGGCCCGTGACCGACGAGACGGGCGACGACGAGACCGACGCGTTCGCGACGGAGCTCGACCGGGCGCGGACGCTGCTCGCGCGCGACGATCTGACCGCCTTCCACGCCGGCGGGGTCGTGGGCGGCGAGACCGTCGAGACCACCTTCTCCTACCGCCGGGACGGGGCCGACGAGGACCGCGAGGGGATCCAGGCGCTGACGCTTTTGGCCACCCACCTGCGGATCGTCGCGGAGGAGGCCGGCGTCGAGTACGCCACCGTCGCCAGCGACGCGGCCGCGCTGGCCGGCCAGGTCGAGGCGACCGACGGCGACGACCCCGCCCCCGACGGGATCGGGAACGGCGACGACGGGACGGCCTAGCCGTCCGCGCCGCCGCTGACAGGCGGGAAGAGCGCGAGTTCGGCGTCCGGATCGACGGGCGTCTCGAGCCCTGCGTCCTCGCGGACGTCCCGACCGTCGACGAGGATGTTCACGTCCGCCCGGAGCGTCCCGTCGGCGAGCACCCGGTCGGCGAGGGCCGGCCGGTCGGCGAGCAGGGCGTCGAGCGCGTCGCCGGCGGTCACCGCCCCGTCGGATCCGGATCCGGACCCGGAAGCGGGGTCGACGTCGACCTCGTGCTCGCGGCCGCCGGCAACCTCGGCGAGGTCCGCGAACAGCTTCCAGCGCATGGCCGCCCTCGCCGCCCGGCGGACATAGGCGTTGTGTCGGGCCGTCGGCGGCGGGCCGCCAGGACCGTGGGGTTGAGGTGTGCCGGCGTCGACCGTCGACGGGTATGGCGGAGTGGACCGGACGGGGCTATCTGGGGGCGCGGGCCGCGGTGGTGTTGACCTTCGCCGTCGCGGGACTCTCGGTCGCCACCGGGGTGGCGAACATCAACGCGCAGACGGCGACTGGACCGCTGGCGCCGTTCGTGCCGCCGATCGTCCGACAGACCGCCGGCTTCACCGGCTCGCTCACCGGCTTTCTGATGCTCGCCAACGCCGTCGCGCTCCGGCGGGGCTACCGGCTCGGCTGGACGACGACCGTCGTGTTGCTCCCCGTGACGGCGGCCCAGGGGCTGCTCCAGGCCAGCAGCGCCTCGATCCCGCTGGTCGTGGCCTCGGCGCTCGCCCTGCCGGCCGTGGCGCTCAACCGCGGCCGGTTCGACCGCGAGTTCGACCCCTCGCCGATCCAGCTGGCCGCGGCCGCCGCGCTCGTCGGCGCGCAGGCCTACGGCACCGTCGGCGCGTTCGCCCTGCGCGAGAGCTTCACCGGCGTGGACTCGCTCACCGACGCGTTCTACTTCACGATCGTCACGGGCAGCACCGTCGGCTACGGCGACGTGACCGCGACCACGGAGTCGGCCCGGCTGTTCACCGTCTCGGTGCTCCTGGTCAGCGTCTCCTCGTTCGCGGTCGCGCTCGGGGTGCTTTTGACCCCGGCGATCGAAGCCCGACTCACGAGGGCGCTCGGACGCGTGACCGGAACACAGCTCGACCTGCTCGACGACCACGTGCTCGTGCTCGGCTACGGCGATCTGACCGAGCCGATCGTCTCGGAGCTCGAGGGCCGGCAGTTCCTGGTGATCACGCCGACGGAGTCGTCGGTCAGGGAGCTTCGCGACCGCGGCGTCGAGGCGCTCCAGGCCGACCCGAGCGACGAGGCGACCCTCCTGCGGGCGGGCGTCGAGCGCGCGCGGGCGGTCGTCGCCGCCACGAACGACGACGCCGAGGACGCGCTGGCGATCCTGACCGCCCGCCAGCTCAACCCGGAGGTGCGGATCGTCGCCGCGGTCACCGGCCGGGAGAACGTCACCAAGCTGGAGCGGGCGGGCGCGGACACGGTGATCAGCCCCGCGGCCATCGGCGGCCGCCTGCTCGTCCGGTCGGCGCTCGGCGACCGCGCGACGGGCGAGGCGGTGGCCGAGACGGCCGAGGAGCTGATGCGCGAGGAGTAGACCTATGCGAGATCGACGACCGCGTCGAGCGCCAGATCGATCGCCCGGCCGACGTTGTTCCGGGCCTTCTCGGGCAGCTCCTCGGCGTCGGTCTCGCCCTTCTGGGTGCCCTCGATCAGGTTGCCGTCGACGGTGCAGATCGCGCCGGCGCGCAGTCCGCGCCGCCGGGCAAGCGTAAACAGCGCCGCCGCCTCCATCTCGACCGCGAGCAGCCCGGCCGCCTCCCACTCGGTCGCGATCTCGCCCTCGGCGTAGTAGGCGTCGTCGGTGACGACCGGTCCGACGTGGACCGACTCGCCCGCCCGCTCGGCGGCGTCGACCAGCGCGCGGACCACCTCGTGGGTCGGGACCGCGGGGTAGGCGACCGACTCGTAGCGCCGGGTCGTGCCCTCCTCCTTGGCGGCGGCGGTCGCGACCACCATGTCGCCGATCTCGATCCCGGCCTGGAGCGCCCCGGTCGTCCCCACCCGGAGTAAGGTGTCGACGCCCACCCGCGAGAGCTCCTCGGCCGCGATGGCCGCCGAGGGCGAGCCGATCCCGGTCGAACAGACCGTCAGCGCGACGCCCTCGTACTCGGCGTTGACGACCGTGTACTCCCGGTTGGCCGAGACCTCCTCGACGTCCGTACAGCGGTCGGCGATCCGGCGGACCCGGCCGGGATCGCCGGGGACGAGCGCCACGTCGTTCAGGTCGCCCGGGCCGACGAGCAGGTGGGGCTGGTTCGCCATACCGGCGCCTGGCGAGGCGCGCTCAAAAGACCGCCGGTCGGCTACGCCGCGTCGGCGAGCGCGAACGCAAGCCCGGGCACCGCGACCGCGAGCACGGCCCCGAACACGAGCGCGGAGCGCAGCCAGCCCCCCCGGACGGCGGTGGCGCGCTCGCCGGGGATCGACGGCCCGGCCCGCGGGAGCACGACGAACGCAAACAGCCCGTAGATCCCGGCGACGACGGCGCCGACCGCGAGCAGGTGGCCGGCGAGGGGGAGGCCGGCGACGACCGGGCCACCCACCCCGGACAGCGCCCCCGCGAGCAGCCCGTACGAGAGGCCCGCGCCCACCCCGGCCCCGTAGTGGACGGCGAGTGCGACCCGTCGGCCGACCCGGTCGGGCGCGGAGCGTGCGAGCACGGCGGCGGCGACGAACGCCGGGGTCCAGCCCTCGGGTCGACGACCCATCGGCAGGGCCATCACGAACGCGCCGACCAGCCCCGCGGCCGCGCCGACGGGGACGAGCGGGAGTGAGGCCACACGGGTGGGTCGCCGGGGCGACACAAAGCTTCCCGGGGTGGGCTCAGGCGACCGTGAACAGGACGATGTTGTGCGCGCCGGGGCCGAGCCCGACGGCGGCCACGAGCGCGAGCACGGCGTTGCCCTCCGCCGGCTCCTCCCGGACCACGTCGGCGACGGCGACGACGACGATGACGGCGACGGCCAGCTTCACGAGCACGAACAGCCAGCCGGCGCCGAGCAGGTCGGCGGTCGGGAGCGCGCGGCCGGCCTCGATGATCAGCCGGGAGAGCGGCGTCCGCTCGCCGTAGGCGAGCGCGTCGACGCCGACGGCGGTCGAGACGCCGTCGAGGGCGTGGGCGAACACGGTCAGCGGGCCGACCCGGCCGGTGACGGTCACGCCGGGCCGGAGCCGGCGGAGCCCGGTCCACGCGACGGCCGCGACGGCGACGGCGACGACCAGCCCCACGCCCGGCCAGAACGGGGTGAGTCCCTCCCGGGCCCCGACGACGAGCGCGACCGCGAGCGCCGGGCCGGCGGCCGCCAGCCCGGCGAGGCCGACGGCGCGCGCGGCGTCGCGCCCGGCGGCGTCGGCGCCGAGCCAGGTCGCGCCCGCGAGCAGGGCGACGGTGGCGTAGACCGTCGGCGCGCCCGCGAGCGGGCGGAGCGGAGCCGACAGCCCGCCGACCACGTAGAGCACGTGCGCGACCGCCCCGGCGACCATCCAGGGCGCGAGCGCGACGACCAGCCGCTCGTTGACCGGCGGCCGGCGCCACACCACGAGGAGACAGAGCGCCGCCAGCCCCAGGCCCAGCCCGACGAGATACGGCAGCGGCGGGAGGCCGAAGCCGGCCGGCAGGATCGCCATACGCCCCGCGGGAGCGGTCGGGTCGAAAGCCTTACGCTCGGCAATCCGACCGCCGACTTATACCGGCGGCGTCCGTGGCCGGGGCATGGATCGTGCCGCCCTCGCGCCGCGCGTCGACCACACCGTCCTCGGTCCGGCGACGACGCCCGCCGCCGTCCGGCGGACGCTCGACGAGGCGACCGAACACGGAATGAACGCCTGCGTCCCGCCCTGTTACGTCGCCGAGGCGCGCGCCCACGCCCCCGACGTGACGCTGGCGACGGTGGTAGGCTTTCCCCACGGCCACCACGAGCCCGCGATCAAGCGAGACGAGGCCGTCACCGCGTGGGAGGCGGGCGCCGACGAGCTCGACGTGGTGGTGAACGTCGGCCGCGTCCTCGCGGGCGAGACCGAGGCCGTCGCCGCCGAGACCGCCGAGGTGGTGGCGGCCGTGCCGGTGCCGGTGAAGCTGATCGTCGAGGCGCCGCTTCTGGACGAGCCGGCGCTCCGGCGGGTCTGCGAGGCGGCGGTCGAGGCCGACGCCGCGATGCTCAAGACCGCCACCGGCTTCGCCGACGGCGGCGCGACGGTCGCCGACGTCGAGCTGTTGAGTGGCTACCTCCCGACGAAGGCCAGCGGCGGGATCGGGAGCTACGAGCGGGCGCTCGCGATGCTCGAGGCCGGCGCCGAGCGCATCGGCGCGTCGAGCGGGGTCGAGATCCTCGCGGGGGCGCCCGTCCCCGACGCCGACGCCGACGCGAGCGCGAACACGGACTGAGCGCCCGGGCGCGACCGTCGGTCTTTTGGGCGCCGGTCCCCAAAGATCGGGTGATAGATGGCCAGCTACCACATCGAGACGTACGGCTGTACGGCCAACCGGGGTGAGAGCCGGCGGATCGAGCGCCGTCTGCGCGACGCCGGCCACCACCCCGCTGACGGGCCGGCCGACGCCGACGTGGCCATCCTCAACACCTGCACGGTGGTCGAGAAGACCGAGCGCAACATGCTCGCCCGGGCCCGCGAGCTCGCCGACGAGACGGCCGACCTGGTCGTGACGGGCTGTATGGCGCTGGCCCAGGGCGAGCAGTTCGACGACCTCGACGCCCGCACCCTCCACTGGGACGACGTGCCGACCGCGATCAGAAACGGCGAGTGTCCGACCGCAACCCCCGACGGGGAGCCGGTGCTCGACGGCGTGATCGGGATTCTCCCGATCGCCCGGGGCTGTATGAGCGACTGCTCGTACTGCATCACCAAGCGCGCGACCGGCCGGATCGAGAGCCCGCCGGTCGAGCAGAACGTCGACCGCGCCCGGGCGCTGCTTCACGCCGGCGCCAGCGAGATCCGGATCACCGGCCAGGACACCGGCGTCTACGGCTGGGACCGCAACCGGGGCGAGAGCCTGCTGCCCGAACTTCTGGAGCGGATCTGCACGGAGATCGACGGCGAGTTCCGGGTGCGGGTCGGCATGGCCAACCCCAAGGGCGTCCACGGCGTCCGCGAGGAACTCGCCGAGACCTTCGCCGCACACGACGAACTGTACGACTTCCTGCACGCGCCGGTCCAGTCGGGCAGCGACGAGGTGCTCGCGGACATGCGCCGCCAGCACGACGTCGCCGAGTACGTCGAGGT
>CAZMLQ010000108.1:0-7784 GCA_964567195.1 uncultured Haloferacaceae archaeon
TGCCGTCGGCGTTCCAGTCCCGGAGCGCGTAGTACTCCTCGAGGGCGGCCTCGAAGCCCGGCAGCTCGTAGGGAAGGCGGTCGTCCGCGCGGTCCATCCCGCGGCGGTTGTTGAAGTGGCGCTCGAGCTCGATCACCCGGTCGCCGACCGCGAGCAGGGACTCGTAGTCGGCGTCGAGTAGCTCCTCGATCACCGACTCGGTGACGTAGTCGTCCTCGCCGAACGCACAGAGGATCGCGCTGTCCCGGATCACCGCCCGGTTCTCCCGGCGGCGGACGAGTTCGGGCTTGCCCTCCAGGCCCTCGGGGTCGACGACGCCGTCGTACTCCGGCCGGAGCGTGGTCGAGTACATGTGATCGGCCCCCCGGTTGGCGACGGCGTAGGAGAGCCCCTGGCCGTGTAACACCCGACCGTCGTGGGCGGCGAACTCCATGCCCTTGACCGAGTAGTTCTCGACCCCCAGTTTTGCGTGGGCGCGCGCGACCCCCTCGGCCAGCAGGTCGCCGACGCCCTCGCGGCGGGCGATCCGCTCGACCAGATCGTGGGCCAGATCGGCGTTGCCGAACTCGTCCTCGGCGGCCATGTAGGCCGCGATCACCACCCCACAGGAGATGGTGTCCATCCCGTAGACGTCACAGAGCTCGTTCGAGCGCATCACGTCGACGATGTCGCCGATCCCCTGGTTCGAGCCGAACGCGTAGATCGTCTCGAACTCCGGGCCCTCCGTCTCCAGCCCCGACGCCTCGTCGCGGGTGGGGAGCTTGCAGGCAAACGCACACTGCGAACACGAGCCCTTCTTGTACTTTTTCTCCTCCACCGCGTCGCCGCCGATGTCGGCGACCGACTCGAAGCCGTACTCGGAGAAGTATCGCGTCGGCAGCGAGAACTCGTCGTTGATGAACTCCGTGCCCGCGGTCGTCCCCTGGCGCTTGCGGACGTTGTCGTCGGTCGCCGCCTGGCGGTGGACCTCCGTCTGGACGGCCTCGGGCAGCGAGAGGTCGGGCGGGGAGTCGCCGTCGAAGGTGATCAGCTTCACCCCCTTGGCCCCGAGGGCGGCGCCCAGCCCGCCCCGCCCGAACGCGCGGGACTCGTAGGTCATGATCGAGGCGAACCGGACCCCGTTCTCGCCGGCCGGCCCGACACAGAGCACGTTCTCGGCGCCCAGGTCGTGCTCGCGGGCGACGTAGCCGGTCACCTCGGGGACGGTCGCGCCCGCGAGCTCGGGCACCGCCTCGAAGCCGACGCCGTCGTCGCGGACGTGGACCGCGAGCACGTCGTCGCTCTCGCCGACCACCTCGACGCAGGGATGGCCCGTGGCGACGAAGTTGCGCGAGAGATAGCCCCCGGCGTTGGCCGACAGCAGGCCGTCGGTCAGCGGCGAGAGCCCCGTCGCGTTCATCCGTCCGGTGAAGGACGTGCGAGACTGCTGGAACGGGCCGGTCGAGACGTAGAGCCGGTTCTCCGGGCCCATCGGGTCGGCGTCGAACGGGATCCGCTCGTGGGCGAGCGCGGTCGCCAGCCCGCGCCCGCCGACGAACGTCTCCAGCGCGTCCTCGATCCCCGACTCGGTCGCCGTCCGGGCCGAGACGTCGAGGGTCAAGAGCGTGCCTTCGGCGTGGTTCATGCGACGCGCTATGCCGGCCCACGGATTAAACGTCCGGCCGACCGCGGCGCTACAGCCGGCCGGCGTCGGCGTGCTCGACCAGCTCCGAGCCCGCGGCCCGCCAGTCCTCGCTCGCGCGATCGAACAGATCGACCGCGCGCTCGCGCGCCTCGGCGACGATCGCGTCGGCGTCGGCCGTCCGGAGCCCGCCGTCGGCGACGACGCGCTCGCCCGCGACGAAGACGTCGCGCACCTCGCGGCCGGTCGCCGCGTGGACGAGGTTGGGGACCGCGGTGTGGAACGGGCGCTCGACCGCCGGCGCGGTCGCGGGCGCGGTCAGATCGACGGTGATCAGGTCCGCGGCCGTCCCGGTCTCGAGGGTGCCGACGCGGTCGTCGATCCCGAGCGCCCGCGCCCCGCCGACGGTCGCGAGCGCGAGCGCCGCCCACGAGGGCATCGCGGTCGGGTCGGCCGCGTCCGTCTTCGACAGCACCGCCGCCGTCCGCGTCTCGCGCAACATCTCGTGGTGGCCGGGGCCGGGCGCCTGGTCGGTGCCCAGCCCGACCGTCCCGCCGCGCGCGCGGTAGTCGGCCATCGGCGGCACGATCCCGTCGATGGCGGCGATCGAGCTGGGACAGCCGACCATGTTCGCGCCCGCCTCGACCAGCCGCTCGCGCTCGGGCCCCGTCGTCCCGTGACAGTGCGCCGCGACGAGTTCGGGGCCGAGCAGCCCCAGCTCGTCGAGCGCCGAGACCGTCGTCTCGTCGGCGCCGTAGCGCTCCTCGATCTGGATCGCCTCGCGCTCGCCCTGTGCGACGTGCATGTGGATCCGGGCGCCGCGCTCGCGCGCGTCGGCCGCCACGGTCTCGAGCAGGTCGGGCGAGATCATGTCCAGCGCCTGTGGCCCGTACATCGGCGTCACCAGCGGATCGTCGGCGACCCGGTCGGCCAGCGCGTTCGCCCGGTCCAGCGCCGCCCGCCCCCGCTCGCGGTCGAACGCGTAGAGCTCGCGCGGCCCGAGATCCGAGCGGTCCTCGCGGACCTCGTTGATGGTCTCGACCGCGACGGTCCGGACCCCGAGCGGGCGGTGGGCGGCCTCGATCAGGTCACCCACCTCGGCGGCGTACTCACAGACGGTGGTCGCACCCGCCAGGACCGACTCGAGCACGCCCAGTCGCGCCCCCGCCCGCCGGTCCTCGGGGGTGGCGGCCGCCGATAGCGGCCCCAGCCCACGGTTCATCCACTCGATTTCGGGCAGGTCCTGGGCGCCCCCGCGCAACAGCGTGTGGCGGTTGTGAGCGTGGGCGTCGACGAGACCGGGCATCGTGACCAGCCCCGTCCCGTCGATCACGGTCCCGGCCCGGTCGGCGTCGAGCCCGTCGCTCGGGCCGACGTAGGCGATCTCGTCGCCCGCGATCCCGACCGCGCCGTCGTCGATCGCGCCGGGCGAGCCGTCGGCGAAGGTCAACAGCGTGGTGTCGACGACCGCCACGTCGAGGGGTTCGTCCATGAGACGGGCTGTCGGGGTCGGCTAATCAAACCCCGCCACGGCCGAGCGGGCGACGGCGGCCGGACTCACTCCATCCGCGAGCGCGGATCGAGGATGTCCCGCAGACCGTCGCCGATGAGGTTGAACCCCATGACCAGGACGAATATGAACAGGCCGGGGAAGACCGAGTACCACCAGTGGGTGGGCATGAACTCGCGGCCGTTGGCCACCATCAGCCCCCACTCGGGCGTGGGCGAGGAGGCCCCGATCCCGATGAACGAGAGCGAGGCGGCGACGAGGATCACCCAGCCCATGTCCATCGTCGCCTGCACCAGCAGGCTGGTGATGCTGTTGGGCAGGAGGTGACGGAACATCACCCGGAGCTTCGAGGCGCCAAGCCCCTCGACAGCCTGGACGTACTCGGCCTGCTTGACCTCCTTGACCTCGCTCCGGAGCAGACGGACGTACCAGGGCCACCAGGTGACGATCAGCGCGAGCATCACGTTTCGCAGGCTGGGTCCGAGCGCCCCGGCCACCGCGACCGGCAGTATCAGCCGCGGCACCGAGACGAACACGTCGGTGATCCGCATGATCAGCATCTCGAGGCGGCCGCCGACGTAGCCGGCCGCCAGCCCGAGCGGGATGCCGATCGCCAGCGCAGAGCCGACGACGAACACCGCGATCCGGATGGAGATGGCGGCGCCGAACAGCACGCGGGTGAAGATGTCGCGTCCGAGCTCGTCGGTGCCGAACGGATGCTCGGCGGAGGGGCCCTCGAGGCGCTGGTCGAACTTGGTGACCGAGCCCACGTCCTCGGGGTGGGGCGCGAGCACCGGCGCGGCGATCCCGACCAGCACCACGAACAACACCATGAGGATGCCGGCGATCGTCAGGCGGTTCTTCCCGAGGATGTAGATCGCCTGCCGGATCGCCTCGATCAGCCCGCGGTGGCGCTCGCGGAAGCTCTCGCCGGCGGTCGCGTCGCCGGTCGCCATCAGCCGCTCACCTCCACCTCGGGGTCGACGTAGGTGTGGAGCACGTCGACGAAGAAGTTCACGAGCAGATAGCCCATCGCGAAGACGACGGTGACGCCCAGGATGCCGTTGAAGTCGGTCGCGAGCACGGCGTTGTACAGGAAGAGCCCGAGCCCGCGGATGTTGAAGACGATCTCGATGACGACCGAGCCACCGAGCAACAGGCCGTACGAGAGTCCGACCGCGGTGATCACGGGCATGATGGCGTTGCGCAGGGCGTGTCTGACGAGGATCACCTTCGCCCGGAAGCCGTGCGCGCGCGACCACTCGATGTAGTCCTGGTTGAGCGTCTCGATCATGGACGACCGGGTGATCCGCGTGGTCTGGGCGAGGGTGCCAAGCGAGAGCACGATCACGGGCAGCGCGAGGTGTTCTGCCGTCGCGAGGAAGGCGTCGAGCCGGAGCGAGAGCGCGCTGTCGACCAGCAACAGCCCGGTCACGTCGGCCGGCCGGATCATGTCACTCGGGAAGCGCCCACCCGAGGGCAGCCAGCCGAGATAGAAGTAAAAGACCAGCTGGGCGAGAATCGCCATCCAGAACTGGGGCACCGAGACGCCGCTGATCGCCATGAACCGCGAGCCGTGATCGAGCGCCTCGTCCTTGTAGATCGCCGAGCCGATGCCCAGCGGGATCCCGAGCGCGAGCGCGAACAGGATCGCGCCGGTCGTCAGCTCGAACGTGGTGGGAAACCGGAGCACCAGCTCCTGGACCACCGGGCGCTGGGTGGCGACCGACTGGCCGATCCGCTGGTGGACGACCAGATCGACCATGAACTCGACGTACTGCTGCCAGAGCGGGTCGTTGAGCCCGTACTGCTCGCGGATCGCCCGGATCTGCTCCTCGGTCGCCTTCGCGCCGGCGATCACCGCGGCCGGGTTGCCGGGGACGATCCGGGAGATGCCGAACACGAGCGTGAGGATGCCCCAGAAGGTCACGACCATCGCGACGAGCCGGCGCACCAGGTAGCTCTTGAAGTCCATGTGGGGGTGGCGTGGATGGGATGGGAGCGGGGATCGACCGCGGCCTCAGCCGTTCTTCCGGAACTGGTGGGCCGGAACGTAGTTGAAATCGCCCGGCGTGTAGCTGTAGTTGGGGACGTTCGCGTTGACCGCGCGCCTGTAGCTCTCCTGGTAGAGCCAGATGATCGGCACCTCCTCGATCAGCAGCTCCTGCATCTTCCGGTAGAGCTCCGCACGCGTCTCGCGGTCGCCGGAGTCACGCGCCTCGACGTACATCTCGTCGTACTCCGAGTTGGCGTAGTAGGCGGTGTTCCAGCCGTCGGGCGGGTGGTAGTCGCTCCAGTAGCGCACCGCCGGCCCGTCGGGGTCGGCCACGTCCGGCCAGCCGCTGTACATCAGCAGGTCCGGCATCGTCTCGGCCGAGGTCAGCTGCTCGTAGAGGTTCGACCACGGGATGTCCTCGTGGTTCATCTTCACCCCGATCTCCTCGAAGTTGGCGACCAGCGCCGAGCCGACCTTGTCGTTCTCCGAGCCCTTGATCGAGCGGAAGGTGAGCTCCCGGCCGGAGTAGCTGCTCTTCTCCAGGAACTCCCTCGCCTTCTCCAGGTTCCGGCGGTACTGGCCCTCGGTCACCCGCGGCCAGATACCCTGGGGCCACGGCACGCCCCACGGGACGCCGATGCCGACCAGCTCCTCCGCGATCCCGCGGTAGTCGGCGGCGTAGGCCAGCGCCTTCCGGAAGTTGACGTCGCTCGTCGGCTCGCGCTGGCACATCATGAAGACGTACTTCGCGTAGAGGTCCGGCCCCCCGTCGTAGAGCACGACGTTGTCGTTGTTGTTGACGACCTCCTGGGTGTTCGTCCAGTTGATGTCCCGGGAGACGTCGATGTCGCCGCGTGCCACCCGCTGTTTCTGGGTGAGCTGTTCGCGAACGATCTCGCCCCGGAACTCGGTGACGTTCGCCTCCTCCGGGATGGCGAGGTTCGCCGGCGGATCGTCGAGGTCGAACCGCCAGTTGTCCTCGTCCAGCGTCGCGACGAACCGGTTGCCCTTCTCCCAGGACTGAAAGTCGAACGCGCCGGTGCCGTGGACGTTGGTCTTGAAGTACTCGTGACCGAGATTCTCCTCGCTCTCGTGCTCGTCCAGCGCCGTCGGGTTCATCACCGACGTGGTGACGAACGTCAGCTGTGCCGGCGCCGGCCCGTACGAGCCGGCCGCGTCGATCGTGACCTCGTACTCGCCCGAGTCCTGGACGCTCTCGATCCACTCGTAGGGCTTGGACTGGCCGGCCGTCAGGTTCTTCGCGCGCTGGAGCGAGCGCATCGCCGCGTAGCCGTCGAACGGCGTGCCGTCGTCGAACTCGACGCCCTCGCGCAGGGTGAGTACCCACTGGCTCCCGCCGTCGACCGGCTCCCAGTCGGTCGCCAACATCGGCCGGATCGTCGTCGGATCCTCCTTGCCGTAGTCGAGCAGGGTGTCGTAGACCGTCCCCAGCTCGATCATCGTCCCGTCGTTGATCGCCTGCGGGTCGAGGTGGGTCAGGGCCTGGTTCTTGGCCTTGATGAACACCTGGCCCCCGGTGCCGGACGAGTCGGTCGCGGAGCCCCCGCTCGCGGTGTTCGCGTCCGTGCTCCCGCCGCCACCGCCACCGCCGCCGGCGGTGTCGGTTCCGGTGTTGCTCTCGTTGCCCGTACAGCCGGCCAGCCCGGCCACGCCCCCGAGTCCGATCGCGCGGAGGAACTGCCGACGCTTCTCCGCCGAGAGACCCTGAGTCTCGTTACTCCGTGACATGAGAACTCGGTGGTCGCCCCACGATGTTAAAGATTCGTACCGCGAGACGGCGGCGATCCCCGTCACCGTTATATGACGACCCGACGGCCGCCCGTACATGTCGGACCTGACGGTCTGTGTGAGCTACGACCTCGACGCCGTCTCGGCCTGGATCGCCAACGACGCCCCCGGCTACCACTCGTGGGGCGTCTTCGGTGCCGAGGTGGCGACCCCCCGACTGCTCGCGCTCCACGACCGCCTCGGCCTGCCGGCCACCTGGTTCGTTCCCGGCCACACCGCCGAGAGCTTCCCCGAGGCCTGTGGCGCCGTCCACGACGCCGGCCACGAGATCGCCCACCACGGCTGGAGCCACCGCGCGCTCCCCTCGTTCGCCGACCGGGCGGCCGAGCGCCGCGACCTCGAGCGGGGGATCGAGGCGCTGCGCGATCTCACCGGCGAGCGCCCGCGTGGCTTTCGTACGCCCGCGGGCGGGTTCTCCGAGCACACGGTCGACCTGCTCGTCGACCTCGGCTTCGAGTGGGACTCCAGCGACAACGCCCACGACTGTCGGCCCTACCGCCTCCGGCGTCCGCCCGAGACCCCGGCGGACGCCCCCTACGAGCGCGGCGAGCCGACCGACGTCGTCGAGGTGCCGACGGTCTGGCACCGCGACGACTGGCTCCAGCTCTTCCCGGTCGTCTCCGGCCCCGAGTTCGTCGCCTACGGCGAGGAGCCGGGCGTGTTCGACCGCTGGCGGGCCGAGGTCGACTGGCTCGCCGCCAACGAGCCCGGCGGCGTCTTCGTCCTCTTGCTCCACCCACAGTGTGCCGGGCGCGCGCCCTTTCTCGCGGAGTTCGAGCCGTTCCTCGCGGCGCTCGACGCCCGCGACGACGTCTCGTTCGCCGAGGTCGGGGCGGTCGCGCGGCGCT
>CAZMLQ010000109.1:0-7761 GCA_964567195.1 uncultured Haloferacaceae archaeon
ATCGTCACCGCGCTCTCGGAGGTGGTGATCCTGCTCGGCTTCGCCGCGGGGATCGGCTACCCGCTCGACCTCTCGGTCATCGCCGGCTTCATCGCCGTCATCGGCACGGGGGTGGACGATCTCATCATCATCGCCGACGAGGTGATGTCGGAGGGCGACGTGAGCTCCCGGCGGGTCTTTCGCTCGCGCTTCCGGAAGGCGTTCTGGGTGATCGGCGCCGCCGCCGCGACCACCATCATCGCGATGAGCCCGCTGGCCGTGCTCTCGCTCGGCGACCTGCAGGGCTTTGCCATCTTCACCATCCTCGGCGTGATCGTCGGCGTTCTGCTCACCCGGCCGGCCTACGGCGACATCCTCCGGGCGCTGCTCACCGACCGCTGAGGGCTCAGCCCGTCGGGTCCGCCGACGGCTCGGTCGCCTCCTCCGTCTCCTCGTCCCGGCCCCGATCCGGACCCGTCCCGTCGGTCGGCGCCTCGACCCGCCGCGTCGCCGCCACGCGCCCGTCGCGGATCTCCTCGACCGCGGCCGCGAGACTCCGGTTGTCCAGGCGCAGGCGGAGCCGGTCGAGGACGGCGAGCGCGAGCCCGAGCCCGAGGGCGAGCCGGAGCCGGTCGCCGTCGAGACCGGTCAGGAGCCCGACCAGCGCCAGCGACACGAGGACGGCCTCCACCCACCAGCGGGCGAGCCACGCGAGGAGTGCCTCCCGGTCCACCTCGGCCATACCCGACGGTCCGGCCGGGCGGTGTTGAACGTTCGGGGTCAGAACTCCGACAGCGACGACTGCGCGGCGGCCGCCAGCAGGTCGTCACAGGTCGACCAGGAGCGTCGCGCGCAGTCGGGCAGACGGTCGTGCTCGCGGACGAACCCCCGGAGGAACCCGCGGGTCGTCGGGTCGCTCGGGTAGCCACTCCCCACGTCGCGGCCGTACCGCTCGGCCAGCGCCGCCACCCGGCGGTCCCGGACCACCTTGGCGAGGACCGACGCCGCGCCGACGACCGGATCGTCGCCGTCGGCGCCGTGGGCCGCGCTCGCGGTCGCGTCGGCGTCGAGCGCGGCCGTCAGCCGGCCGGCAAAGCGGTCGGCGTCGATGTCGGCGGCGTCCGCGACGACCCGGTCGCCCGGCCGGACGACCCCGCCGACGGCCTCGGCGTGGGCCGCGAGCGTCAGCCCGTTCATGTCGGTCTCGGGGTCGTCGATCCGGTCGACGCAGACGGTCGCCAGCCCGACCGCGACGCCGTCGGCCGAGCGGAGCGTGGCCGCGAGCGACGCGCGCCGCTCGGGCGCGAGGCGCTTCGAGTCGTCGACGCCGTCCGGGAGCGCGCCGGGACGAGCCCGGACCGCGGCCGCCACCATCGGCCCGAGCACCGGCCCCTTGCCCGCCTCGTCGACGCCGATCCGGCGCGCGTCGGTCACGGCCGCCGCGAGGGCGGGGAGGAACTAAAGCCGGACGGTCGGTGGGGGCCGGGGTCGACACCCGTGGCGATCCCGGCCGGGAGCCCGGCTACTCGGCTCCGGTCGCGCTCGCGTCGTCACCCGCGTCGTCGCCCTCGCCCGGCGCCGTCCGCAGGAACGGCTCGGTGGCGAACGGCTCGGCCTCGCCCGCGACCGCGAGCACGTCGAGGGCGGTGACGGTCGCGCCGACGCCGAGGAGGCCGGCGAGGCTGGGCTCGGTCCGGCCGTCGTCGCCCGAGATCAGCTCCTTCACGTAGAGCCCGCCCTCGCCGTGGATCTCGACCGTGGCGTTGCGGGGGTCGGCCCGGTCGGCGCCCGCCTCGTAGACCGTCCGCTCGCGGGTCCGGCTCGCGCGGCGGTGATCGACCCGCGTGGGGGTGTACTGTGCGACCGTCGCGCCCGCGAGGCGCTCGACCGCCGCGTCGAGGTCCGTGGCCGCGACCGCCTCGTCGAAGGCCACCTCGGCGCGGTAGCGCTTGCTCGCGTCGAGGCGTTTCACCCGCTCGACCATCTCGTGGGTGGCGAGCGCGAGCGCCGACACCTCGACCGCACCCTCCGCGAACGCGTCGACGTCGGCCGAGAGCCGGTCGAGATCGACCGTCCGCCGGCGGGGCTCTCGCACCTCGACGACGAACGGCCGACCGGTCCCGAGCATCCGCGCGTCGACGTCCTCGCGGCCGGCGCCGTGAAAGACCGCGTCGACGCCGTCCATCACGTCCTCGACGACGGGGGCGACCAGCCCCTCGACGCTGCGGTCGTAGCGCAGGCCGTTGCCCCCGCAGGTCGGACAGGGCTCGCGACCCTGCCGACCGGTGCCGTCGCACTCGCCACACGGCCAGCGGGTCTGGGGGATGTCTCGCTCGAGCTTGCGGTAGCGGCCGTAGACGAACGCCGAGTGGACGTCGACGGTGACGCGGTCCTCGGCGGCGTCGACGAGAAACTGGACGTCCGGGCGCTCGAAGTCGACGGTCGTCCCGGTGGCGGCCCCCACCAGCTTCCCCACCTCACGGTTGAGGTCGTCGCCCAGCGACTCGCCGGCCCCGGGGTCGAGCCCGGCCTCCTCGCGACAGAGGCGCTCGTTCTCCGCGACCAGCGGGGGGAGCCGGCTGCCGACCTGGTAGCTGTCGAACTCGGCGTCGACGGCCGCGACGGCGCGGTCGGCGAACGCCTCGAAGCGGCCGGCCAGCCCGCCACAGACCCAGCAGTCGTCGGGCGCGACCGGCTCGTACGGCTCGTCGGCGGCGAGCGCGAGCGTCGTCCGGAGCGCCCGGCCCCGCTCCGCGTTGGTCAGCCCGTGGCTCAGCGCGGCGAACGGGCGCCCGAGACAGCCGTCACAGACCGGCCCCGTCCCGGCGACCGCCCGGGCGTCCGCCAGCGGTTCCATGCCCGCTTGAGACGCGCCCGCCCCAACCCTCTTTCGTTCGGGCGGCGCGGCGACGCGGACCGGAAACGCCGGGCTTACCCCCGTCGCCCGCCGACGGTCGGGCGAATGAGTACGCCGGCCATCGAGGCGCGCGGTCTCCGCAAGTCCTACGGCGACGTCCGGGCGCTCGCGGGCGTCGACCTGACGGTGCCGGAGGGGAGCTTCTTCGGGCTGCTCGGCCCCAACGGCGCGGGCAAGACGACGTTCATCGAGACGCTGGTCGGGCTGGTGCGGGCCGACGGCGGGAGCGCACGGGTGTTCGGGCACCACGTCGAGGACGAGTACCGCCGGGCCAGGGACGCGGTCGGGCTCGCCCCACAGGAGTTCAACGTCGACCGCTTTTTCCCGATCCACGAGGTGTTAGAGCACAAGGCCGGCTACCACGGCGTGCCGGCCGACGAGGCCCGCCGCCGGGCCGACGAGGCGCTGCGCCGGGTCGGGATCCACGACAAGCGCGAGACCCGCTTCGACTGGCTCTCCGGGGGAATGAAACGGCGGTTCATGCTCGCGCGGGCGCTGGTGACCGATCCCGACCTGCTCGTGCTCGACGAGCCCACCGCCGGGGTCGACGTCCAGCTCCGGCGCGACCTCTGGGCGACGATCACCGAGCTCAACGAGGCGGGCACGACCGTCCTGCTGACGACTCACTACATCGAGGAGGCCGAGCGGCTCTGTGACGAGGTGGCGATCCTCGACGACGGCCGGGTGGTGGAGGTGGCGAGCCCCGGCGACCTGATCGCCCGCGGCGTCGACCGGATCGCCGTCACGCTGGGCGACCCGCCGGCGACGCCGCCCGCGATCGCGGCCGGCGGCGACCTGGTCCGCGAGGTGGCGCTCGACGGCGACCGGGTGGTCGTGACCGCCGAGCGCGGCGGCGCCGTCGTCCCCGACCTGGTGCGCGAACTCGACCGCGCCGGCCACGAGGTGCTCGATCTCGACGTCGAGCGCCCCTCGCTCGAGGAGGTGTTCGTCTCGCTCACCCGCCGGGCGGCGGGCGCCGACACCATCGAGGGCGACGACGGTCGAGAGCGCGACCCCGAGGACGACGGCCGGGCGCCCGACCGGCCCACCGCCGACGCGACCGCCGGCGGCGGGGACGGAGGCGGGTCGTGAGCGACACCGCGATCCAGGTGCGCACGCTGGTCCGGCGGGAGGTGCTTCGCTTTCTCAGGCGGCCGTACAACACCTTCCTCCCGCCGATCATCACCAACACGCTGTACTTCTCCGTGTTCGGCGTGATCCTGGGCAGCCGGATCGGCTCGGTCGCCGGCGTCGGCTACATCCAGTTCGTCCTGCCGGGGCTGGTCGTGCTCGGTGCCGTCTCGGACGCCTTCGAGAACGCCTCGTTCTCGCTGTTTCACGGCCGCTGGAACGAGTACGTCCACGAGGTGACGACCTCGCCGATGTCGTACCGCGGGATGGTCGGGGCCTACGTCGCCGCCAGCGCGGTCCGGGGGCTGCTCACCGCCGTCCTGATCGTCGGGGTGGGGCTGGTCTTTACCGCCGCGCCCGTCCCCCACCCGTTCTACCTCGTCGCCAACCTGCTCGTGATCACCGTCCTGTTCGCCGGGCTCGGGCTGATCGGCGGGCTCTGGGCCGACGACTTCGACTACCTGACCGTGATGAACCAGTTCATCCTCCGGCCGCTGGTCTTTTTCGGCGCGGTGTTTTACTCGCTCGATCTGTTGGCGCCGCTCTGGCGGACCGTCTCGCTCGTCAACCCGATGGTCTACATGGTCAACGGCGTCCGCTACGGGATGGTCGGCGTCACCGAGATCGATCCGGCGGTCTCGCTGGCGACCCTGACCGCCGCGACGGCCGGCGTCTTGCTGGTCGTGCTCTGGCTGTTCCGGCGGGGCTACGGGCTGACCGAGTAGCCGCCGCGCCGGGGCGGTGCGTGAGCCCGTCGCGGGGTGACTGAAACGGCGGTTTTGGCTTAGCCCAGCTATTAGCCCCCGACGCCACACGGGCCGGACGCAGCAATGTCATCCGAACCGAGTGGCGGCTCTCTGACGACCACCCAGCAGTACGCGCTGGTGGTCGTCGCCGCCGTCCTGATCAGCGCGGTCCTCGCCCCCGTCGCCTACGGCGCGTCGAGTGGCCCCGACGGAACCGTGGCCGTCGTCACCGTCGAGGGGTTCATCTCCTCGTCGTCGGTCGACGCGGTCACCGAGGACCTCCAGGAGGCGAGACAGAACGAGTCGATCGACGCGGTCGTACTGAAAGTCGACAGCCCCGGCGGCTCGGCCGCCGCCAGCGAGCGGCTCTACCTCGCGGTCAAGCGGACCGCGAACGAGATGCCCGTCACCGCAAGCGTGGGCGCGACCGGCGCCTCGGGCGCCTACTACGCGATGCTCCCCGCCAGCCAGATCTACGTCACCCCGGCCTCGATCGTCGGGAGCGTCGGCGTCATCGGGAGCAAGCCCGCGCCGGTGCCCGACAGCTCGCTCCGGTCCGGGCCGGACAAGGCCTCGGGCACCGCCGACCAGGCGCGCCGCCAGATCGAGACCCTCCAGCGCGCGTTCGTCGGCACCGTCGTGAGCGAGCGCGGCGACCGCCTCGAGGTCTCGCGCGCCGAGGTCGCCCACGCCAAGGTCTACACCGGCGCGCGGGCGGTCCAGAACGGCTTCGCCGACCGCGTCGGTCCGCTCGACGCCGCGATCCAGCGGGCGGCCGACGAGGCGGGCCTCGACGACTACGACGTGGTCGAGAAAGAGCCCCCGCGCCGGGGCGGGCTCTTCCTGCTCGGCACCGACGACGGCAACCGCACCGTCGTCGTCGAGGAGAGCCCGGTGGGCTACGACGGCGTCGAGACCCGACAGTTCCTGATGGTCTACGGCACCGTGCAGTACGAGGAGGAGGTGATCGGCAATGTCAGCGGCTAAGAGTGGCGCGCTGTTCGTCGGGCTTGTCGTGTTGCTGGTCGGCACCGCCGCGGTCGTCCCGTTCGTCGGCGGCGCCGGCGGCGGCACGGAGTACAGCCCCGTCGAGAACGAGAACTTCCAGCCCGACCGGATCGTCGCCGAGGAGTCGCCCGAGGAGGGCGAGATCACGATGGAGAGCAACGCCGAGGGCAAGCGGGTGCTGATCGACGCGGCCCACGGCAACGACATCGGCGAGGCCGAACTCGCGCCGCTGGTCCAGACGCTGGTCGAGAACGGCCACACCGTCGACTACTACCGCGGCCGGGGCGGCAGCCTCAACGAGTCGCTGCGGGGCGCCGACGCCTACGTCGTGATCAACCCGAGCCAGCCCTTCCAGGGCCGCGAGGTCGAGGGGATCGAGGCGTTCGCCGACGCCGGCGGGCGCGTGCTGATGCTCGGCGACCCGCCGTCGGTCCGGCTGAGCGGTGGCTTCCTGTTCGCCAGCTTCGAGGAGGTGGCCTACAAGCAGACCGGCGTCGCCTCCCGCTTTGGCGTCGCGTTCGGGAGTGGCTACCTCTACAACGTCGCGGAGAACGACGCCAACTTCAAGAGCATCTACGCCACCCCGACCGGCGAGGGCGCCCTGACGGCGGGCGTCGACCGGGTCGTGATGCGCAACGCGGTCCCGGTCGCGACCGGCTCCGGCTCGGTCGCGATGGTCGGCTCCGAGGGCACCACGCTCTCCAGCACCCGCCGGACCGGCGAGTACGCCGTCGCGGTGCGCAACGGCGACGTGGCGGCGATCGGTGACACCAGCTTCCTCGCCCGCGACGACGTCTACGAGGCCGACAACGAGGTGCTGGTCGGCAACCTCGCCGACTTCCTCGTGAGCGGCGACAAGGAGCCCGGCGCACCCGCCGAGCCCGGACCCGACCGCCGGGCCGGCCCGACCGGACCGGTCCGACCGCCGGGCGCCGGCGGTGCGGGCGGCGGCGGGAGCACCACCCCGACCCCGGCGCCGGCGTAGTCGACCCCGACGGCCGGATTTAAGCGCCGGTCGGTCGAACCGGCGGGCATGGCCGAGCCGACACCTGACCTCGACCGGTTCAGCTCGCGGCGCTCGACCGTCTACGGCCGTCGTGGTATCGTCGCGACCAGCCAGCCACTCGCCGCCGAGACGGGCGTCGAGATCCTCCGCGAGGGGGGCAACGCCTTCGACGCCGCCGTGGCGACCGCCGCGGCGCTGAACGTGGTCGAGCCGACCTCGACCGGGCTCGGCGGCGACGTCTTCGCCTGCTACCGCACCGCCGACGGCGAGGTGGGCGCGATGCGCTCGTGTGGCGGCGCGCCGGCCGGCGCCACCCGTGACCGGGTGCGCGAGGCGACCGGCGGGAAGATGCCCGTCTACGGCCCCCACGCCGTCACCGTCCCGGGCACCGCCCGGGGCTGGGAGCTGACCGCCGAGCGCTTCGGCCGGTTCGAGCTGGCCGACCTGCTCGCGCCCGCGATCGAGTACGCCACCGAGGGCTACCCGGTGACCGAGGTCGTCGCCAGCCAGTGGAGCCACGGCGAGGAGCTGTTCACCGACGCGAACGCCCGCGAGGCCTACCTCTTCGGCGGCGAGTCGCCGTCGGTCGGGCAGTCGGTTCGCCTGCCCGCGCTCGGCCGGTCGCTCGAGCGGATCGCCGAGGCCGGCGCCGACATCGTCTACGAGGGCGAGATCGCCCACGCCATCGCCGACGAGGTCCGGTCGAAGGGCGGGTTCATGACCGTCGAGGATCTCGCGGGCTTCGAGCCGGAGCTGATCGAGCCCGTCTCGACGACCTACGCCGGCTGTGAGGTGTTCGAGCTCCCGCCGAACAACCAGGGTCTGGTCGCGCTGGAGGCGCTCGCGATCGCCGACGAGCTCGGCGTCGCCGAGCGGCCGTTCGGCTCGCCCGAGTACACCCACTACCTGGTCGAGGCGCTCAAGCGCGCGTTCCACGACGGCCACCGCTACATCACCGATCCCGAGTACGAGGA
>CAZMLQ010000110.1:0-7642 GCA_964567195.1 uncultured Haloferacaceae archaeon
TCGTCGATGGTCCGGTCGCCCGCCGACCGCCGGCGGGACTCGTCTTTGATCCGCTGGAGCTCGCCCGCCGTCGGGTCGACGTCGCGGGCGTCGGTCCGCTCGCCGGGCGTCCGGGCGATGTTGACCGCCGCGAGCACGTCGCCCATCCCCCGGGCGCCGGCGCCGAGGTGAGGGGTCGTGCCCGTCTCGTCGACGAGTTCGACCGGTAGCTCCCCGAGCGCGTCGACCAGCCGCGCGCTCCGCAGGCGGTCGCCGTCGCCCACCCGGACGAGCGGGGCCGTGGCGTCGGCCGTCTCCTCGCGCACGGTCGCCGCGGCCTCGGCCAGCGGGACGTGGAAGGCGGCGACGACCGTCTCGCCGGCGAGGACGGCGATCCCCGGCCGCCGCCCCGGATCGACGCCCACGACCGTCCGGCCGTCGCCGCCGCGCAACAGCGCGAGCGCCTCGTCGACCGCCCCTCGGGCGTCGTCCGGGGGCGCGGTCAGCCGGGTCGGATCGACACCCTCGGGGGCCTCGGGCGCGGGATCGTCGGGGGCGGCGAGCACCGCCCGCGTCCCGGTCGGCAGGCGCTCGTCGGGCTCGACGGTCGTGAACGTCACCCCGCGATCGCGGAGCTCGGCGACCGCCTCGTGGTAGAGCTCGAAGTCCGACGTGGCGACGACGATCACGCCCGGGGTCGGGACGCGGGCGTCAAAGCCGTGTCCCCTCCGACGACCGGACGAGTTAAACGCCGACCCACCCAACGCCGGCCGTGAGCGACCCCGTGCCGACGGGCTGTGGGCCCGTCGACGACCTCCTCGGCGGCGGGTTCGAGCGCGGCACCGTCACCCAGCTCTACGGCCCGCCGGCGTCGGGCAAGACCAACCTCGCGCTGTCGGCCGCCGCCCGCGTCGCGGCGGGGGGCGATCGCGCGCTCGTGCTCGACACCGAGGGGCTCTCCGGCGAGCGGTTCCGACAGCTCGCCCGGGGGGCGCTGGCCGACGCGGAGAGCCGGACCCCCGACGCGGTCGAGGGCGCGGCCGTCGAGGCGCTCGCGGGCCGCGTCGTCGTCACCGACGCCCACGACCTGGCCGAGCAGGAGGCCGCGGTCAGCGACGCCGCGGAGTTCGCCTCGCGGGTCGAGCTGATCGTCCTCGACAGCGCGACGGGCTTTTACCGGCTGGAGCGCGACGCCGGCGACGAGGGCGAGACCCTCCGGCGGGTCGGCCGGCAGGTGACCCACCTGCTCTCGCTGGCGCGACGCCACGACCTCGCCGCGGTGGTGACCAACCAGGTGTTCACCGACATCGACGGCGACCGGCCCCGGGCGCTCGGGGGCCACACGCTCGATCACTGGACCGGGGTCGTGCTCCGACTCGACCGCTTTCGCGGCGGCAACCGGCGGGCCACCCTGGAGAAACACCGCTCGCGCGAGGCCGGCGAGACCGCCACCTTTCGGATCACCGGGACGGGGCTGGCGGCCGCCGAACGGACCCCGTAGTCAGAGCTCGCCCAGCTTCCGCAGCAGCTGCCCGCGGTACTCCGCGTCGGCGTTCAGCCCCTTCAGCTCCAGCACGTTGCGCTCTAGCTTGTCGAGCGCGACGTGGAAGGCGTGTTCGGCGCCGTAGCCCTCGCCCGAGCCCGCGACCTGGCCCTCGGAGGTTCGCAGGCGGATCTGACACTGCATCAGCGGCGTGCCCCGGAGCTTCTCCTTGTGCTCGTGGAGGCGGACGTGGGCGTGGTGAACCTGCATCCCCCGGTACTTCTCGGCCACCTCGGTGATGTTGCGCGTCACCGTCTCGCGGGTGATGGTGTCGAGCAGGGCGACGTTCGTGATCTGGACGTCCATCCGATCCTCCTCGGTGAACGTCAGCGCCCGGAGCACGTCGGTCTTGGTCACCACGCCCGCCACGTGGCCGTCGTCGTCGGCCGGCGTGACGATCAGCCCCGCCACGTCGTCGTCGAGCATCCGTCCGACCGCCGCCCGGACCGTCTCCTCCGGCGTCGCCGTGAGCACCGGATCGGTCGCGAGATCGTAGACCGGCAGGTCGAGCATCCGGTCCAGGTCGCCACGGCGGTCCCCGCGGCCTTGTCGGTCGACGTCGCGCACGACGAAGTCGGCGATGTCGTGGGTGGTGATCACGCCGGCGAGGCGGTCGGCGTCGTCGACGACCGGCAGCCGGGAGACGCCGTGCTCGCGCAGCCGGTTGATCGCCTGGCCCACGCGGTCCTTCTCGCCGATCGTGATCACGTCCTCGGTCATGATCTGCTCGACGGTCAGCGCGTCGAGACTCTCCAGCACCGCCTCGAGGATGCCGTCGGCCGTGACGACGCCGTAGAGACGCTCGCCCTCGAAGACGGGCGCGATCTTGACCCCGCCCTCGACCAGCATCCGGGCCACGTCGCGGACGTCCGCGGTCCGATCGATCCGCGGGGCCGACCGGACCAGCGCCCCCGCCTTGGTGTCGTCCTCGATGTGAGAACGGATCAGCTGTTTCTCCCCGATCACGCCGGCGTACGCGCCGTCCTCGGTGACGATCACGCCCTTCGGGTTCTCGCGCTCGAAGATCGACCGTAGCTTGCCGAGGCGGGTGTCGGCGTCGACCTCGAGAAACTCCGTGACGGCGATGTCGGAGATATCCATGCCGCCTCGTAGGGCTGTCGGCGTATTCAAACTGTTCGTCGGACCCGTCGTCGGGGACCGGCGGGGTGCGCGCGATCCGAGCTGTTCTCCGTCGGCGAGCCGGCGAGCCGGCCGGTCCGGCAGGTGGCGGAGAACGGCGATCTCGGCCCCCTCTCGGAGCTGATCGACGGCACCGACGCGATCCGGGGCGGGGCGGTCGGTGACGGGCCGCTGGTGCCCGCCGCCGATCCGGGCGACACCGGCCGACCGTCCGTCGCCACCCTGGAGGTCGGGGCGGACGCGAGCGCCACCCACCTGAGCGCCCTGGCGATGCCGATCGCGACCAACGACGGCTTCACCGGTCTCGACACCGTCCCCCTGCCCGAACTCGTCGGCGCCTCGCGGTCCTACCACGCCGCGAGCTACGACGCCGGCACCGAGGCGAACACGGAGGCCGTCGCCGACGTGGTCCCGCCGGCCCGGACGCTTCTGGGCGTCGACTCGCCCGACGACGGGACGGCCTCGCCCGACCCGCGCACGACCACCGACGGGGTGATCACCCCCCACCCCGGGATCGCCGGGGACGGCGGCCTCGATCCGGCGATCTACGGCCGGGACGACCCCGCCGCGCTCGTCCAGGTCGAGCGGATCGCCTGAGTCGGCCGTCGCGGCGGGCGCCGACGGCCCCCGGCCGGGCGGTCACTCCAGCCGCGAGAGGCTCTCGAGCCGCCCGACCGGCACCCGGTGGGTTCGCGTCGGATCCGCCGAGACCGGGCCGGCCGTCCCCGGCGGCGTGAACCGGAGCTCGTAGGACGGGCCCACGGGAACCTGCGAGAAGACGACCACGCCGCGGAGCGCCTCGGCCGGGAACAGCGGCCGCTCGGCCAGCGAGTCGCCCCGGATCCGGGAGTCGACGCCGGCCTCGTTCGAGACCGGGACACTCCCCGACCGCCGGACGTCTGGCGAGCGGAGCCAGACGTTCCCGATCGGCACCAGGGTCTGTCGGTCGCCCAGGTTCTCGGCGGTCATCTCGACCACGACGTAGCTCTGGCCTTCGGGCGCTCGGTCGGTCAGGATCCGGTCGGCCCGGAGGAGCCGGTGGACCGTGTAGGCGAACGGCCGGTCGCCGCCCTCGTCGACGACGAACCGGTCGCCGACAGCGTGTGAGACGGGCTCCGGCGTCGGCGTGGGCGTCGCGGTCGCGGTCGGCGTGGGCGTCGCGGTCGCGGTCGGCGTGGGCGTCGCGGTCGCGGTCGGCGTGGGCGTCGGCGTCGCGGTCGGCGTGGGCGTCGCGGTCGGCGTCTCGTCGCCGCCACCGCCACACCCGGCCAGTGCTGTCAGGAGCGCGGTCCCTACCGTCGTCAGCAACCCCCGGCGCTGCATGTGGCTCTCTGGCACCCCCCGGGCCAAGGCTCTTCGGGACGACACGTCACCGTGCCGACCGGCCGCCGTCTCTCATGACCACCCCAGTCTGAAAATCCCCTATAACGTGTCTTAAGCAACGCTCTTCATCGACCGACCGCCAACCCGCAGTCGCGGCGCGCCGGCGGTACGTCTTCCCCCCCCACACGGCCGGTCCGGCGTCGCCGCAGCCCCCACCCCCTCCGAGCGCGAGCCACGGACCCCCCGGGCCCGGGCGCGGCGTCCGACGGGCGGTCCGCCGGCCCACTTGTACCCCTTGAGTCACGAGGCAGGACGAACTGGTGCGAGCGGTCGAAGTGGGGCGGCGTGTACGACGCAGGGTCGGAGCCCGTCGAGTCGACGACGATCGCGACGAGAGAGCAGTTCGAGACGGTGCTTCGCGCGCTCGTCCTCGCGGCCGACGCGGGTGGGGTCGACGTCCGGGGCGGCTGGGAGGCGACGCCCGCCGACGCGGACGGGGGCTGGGACGTCCACGTCACCGTGCTCGACCCCGAGTCCGGCGAGTAGCGGTCGCCGCCCCGGCCCGTCCGCCGCGGGACGGGACCCGGACGTGCTCGCTCCGCCGTCCACGACCGGGAGGGGACGAGTCCGCCGGACCGGGTCGACGCCACGGACCGCTCGCGTCGCCGTCGGTCGAGCGCGGAGAACTGGGTCGGGGCGGATTCGAACGCTGGCGGACTCCCCGCGGTCGTCCGCTGCCTCCCGCCTCGCCCCGCTCGGCGGGAACGCCGACCTGCTCCGTCGCTCGTTCACGAACGTCGGGAGAACGGGTGGGTCGGGGCGGACTCGAACCGCGCCGAGACCCGCGTCGCTCGTCTCGTCTCCTTCGAATCCGCGTCCGCCACGCGGACGCCGCCGGCTCCTCGCTCCGTTCGTCGCGGTCGGCGTCAGAACTGGGTTGGGGCGGATTCGAACCGCCGGCCTCCTCCATGTCAAGGAGGTGTCATAACCGACTAGACCACCAACCCTCGCCGTCGCGTGCGACATCTGCTATCGGCGGTCGTCAATTGAACCTTTCGGAACCCGCCGCCCGGGACCGGCCGTCGAAAGCTTGAATACGATGTACAGATTCGTACGCTACAACACGGAGACGTACACTAGAGAACTACTATGCAGGACACGATCGAGCGCGTGACCGACGGCGAGGACCTGTCGATGGCGACGGCGCGAGAGACCGCCCGGCTGGTCTTCGAGGAGGCGACCGAGGCACAGGTCGGGGCGCTGCTGGCGGCGCTCCGGGCGAAAGGCGAGACGGAGGCCGAGATCGCGGGCTTCGCGGCGGGGATGCGCGACGCCGCGCGGCGGATCGACCCCGACCGGCGGCCGCTGGTCGACACCTGCGGGACCGGCGGCGACGACTACGACACGATCAACGTCTCGACGACCGCCGCCGTAGTCGCCGCGGGCGCGGGCGTCCCGATCGCTAAACACGGCAACTACTCCGTTTCCTCCTCCTCGGGCAGCGCGGACGTGCTCGACGAGCTGGGCGTCGACATCGACGCCGAGCCGCCGGCGGTCGAGGCCGCCATCGAGGCCGACGGGATCGGCTTCATGCTCGCGCCGGTCTTTCACCCCGCGATGGGCGCGGTGATCGGCCCCCGCCGCGAACTCGGGATGCGCACGGTGTTCAACGTGCTCGGCCCGCTGACGAACCCGGCGGGGGCGGACGCCCAGATCGTCGGCGTCTACGATCCGGATCTGGTGCCCGTCCTCGCCCGCGCGCTCGCCCGGATGCCCGTCGAGCGGGCGCTGGTCGTCCACGGCGACGGGATGGACGAGATCGGGATCCACGGCCCCACGACCGTCGCCGAGGTCGACGGCGACCGGATCACCGAGCGCACGCTCGTCCCTGCGGACCTCGGGCTGGAGCGTGCCCCGGTCGCGGCCGTCGAGGGGGGGACGCCCGCGGAGAACGCCGCGGCGCTCGCGGGGATCGTCGACGGCTCGATCACCGACGCCCGGCGCGACCTCGTGCTCGCCAACGCCGGCGCGGCGGTCTACGTCGCGGGCGAGGCCGCCGACGTGGAGGCCGGGATCGCGGCCGCACGGGAGGCCATCGCCTCCGGGGCGGCCGCGACGAAGCTCGACGCCCTCCGCGATGGGGCGGAGGGCTGACCGTGCGCGTGAAGATCTGTGGCGTCACGACCGCCGAGGACGTCCGGGCGGTCGCGGCCGCCGGCGCGGACGCGGTCGGCGTCGTCGCCGGCGTCGACGTCGACACGCCCCGCGAGGTCACGCCCGACCGGGCGGCCGACCTCGTCGCCGCCGCGCCGCCGTTGTGCTCGACCGTGCTCGTGACGACCCGCGGCGCGGCCGACGCGGCCGGGCTCGCGGACCGCGTCGGCGCCGACCACGTCCAGGTCCACGGCCTCGACGGCCCGGGCGCGGTCGAAACCGCCGCCGACCGGACCGCCGCGCGGGTGATCGCCGCCGTCGGCGCGGACGAGCCGGCACTCGCCCGCCGGCTGGCCCCGCCGGCGGACGCCCTGCTCGTCGACACCCCCGCGCCGGGCGGCGGGGGCGGCACCGGCCAGACCCACGACTGGACGGCGACGCGCGAGCTGGCGCGCGAGATCGACGCACCCGTGATCCTCGCCGGGGGGCTCGACCCCGACAACGTCGCCCGGGCGGTCCGGACGGTCGAGCCCTACGGCGTCGACGTCGCGAGCGGGGTCGAGCGGGCGGCCGGGCTGAAGCGCCACGACGCGGTCCGGGCGTTCGTCACCGCGGCCCGGGCTGTCGGGGGGGCGTCGTGACCGGTCTCGATCCCGGCCGGACGGCGTTCGTCGACCGGGTCGCCGACCGGGACGGACCGGTCGTCGCGCGGATCGCCGCGCCGGTCGGGACCGACGTCGAGCCGCTGGCGGCCTACGCCGCGCTCGTCGGCGAGGATCCGTACGGCTTCCTGCTCGAGAGCGCGGAGAAGACCCCCTCCAGCGACCCCGCGGGCGCGTTCGCGCCGAGCGGCGACGCCGACCGCCACGCCCGGTTCTCGTTCGTCGGCTACGAGCCGGCCGCGGTGGTGACCGTCGGGACCGACGAGACGACCGTCGAGGCGACCTCCGACCGGGTCGCCGGGCTGATCGATCCCGGCGCGGGCGACACCCTCGACGCGCTCCGGGGCGCGCTGCCCGACGTCGAGCGGGTTGGCTTTCCCGACGCCGAGCGCCACCGGCTCGAGGGCGGGCTGGTCGGCTTTCTCGCCTACGACGCGGTCTACGACCTCTGGCTCGACGAGGTGGGCGTCGAGCGGCCGGAGCCGGTCGTCCCCGACGCGGAGTTCGTCCTCAGCACCCGGACGCTGTCGATCGACCACGCCACCGACGGGGCGACGCTCGTGTTCACGCCGATCGTCCGGCCGGGCGACGACCCCGGGGCCGTCTACGACGAGGTGGCGGCCGACGCCGGGCGGGCGCAGGAGGCCCTCGCCACGGCCGAGGACGGCCCCCCGACGACCGGCGGGCTCGTCCGGACGGGCGAGACTGCCGGTCCGCGCGAGGAGTACGAGGACGCCGTCCGGCGGGCCAAAGAGCACGTCCTCGACGGCGACATCTACCAGGGGGTGATCTCGCGCACCCGCACCATCGAGGGGGCGGTCGATCCCGCGGGGCTGTACGC
>CAZMLQ010000111.1:0-7598 GCA_964567195.1 uncultured Haloferacaceae archaeon
TGCTCGGCGAGACGATGGACGCCGGCGTCGGCAACGCGATCGACAAGTTCGCCCGCCACGTCGGCTGGTCACACCCCGGCGGCCCGAAGGTCGAGACCGCCGCCCGCGACGGCGAGTACGTCGATCTGCCCTACGTCGTCAAGGGGATGGACTTCTCGTTCTCGGGGCTGACCAGCGCCGCCCAGGACGCCTCCGACGAGGGCGTGCCCGTCGAGGACGTCTGTCGGGGCCTCCAGGAGTCGGCGTTCGCGACCCTGACTGAGGTGACCGAGCGCGCGCTCTCGCTGACCGGGCGCGACGAGCTGGTGCTCGGGGGTGGGGTCGCCCAGAACGAGCGCCTCCAGGGGATGCTGGCCACGATGTGTGCGGACCGCGGGGCCGAGCTCTTCGTCCCCGAGCCCCGCCTGCTCCGGGACAACGCGGGGATGATCGCGGTGCTTGGCGCCCGGATGCACGCGGCCGGCGAGCACGTCGACCCGGCCGCCGCGACCGTCGAGCCCGACCTCCGGCCCGACCAGGTCGCGGTCACGTGGCACGACGGCCCCGCCGTCGCCCGGCCGCCGGTCGAGCGCGAGCGGACCGAGGGCGCCGAGGCGCTCGTCCGGATCGAGGGCGACCGCGTGGTGAAGACGCGCCGGCCCAAGTCCTACCGCCACCCCGACCTCGACGAGCGCCTGCGCCGCGAGCGCACCACGCTGGAGGCCCGTCTGACGGCCGCCGCCCGGCGCGAGGGGGTGCCCACGCCGGCCGTCCTCGACGTCGACGTGCCCGCCTGCCGGCTCGTCCTCGAGCGGGTGGGCGCGCGCGACCTCGGGGCCGCGCCGACGCCCGCCCGCGCCCGGACGGTCGGGGGTCACCTCGCCCGGCTCCACGCCGCCGGGCTCGTCCACGGCGACCCGACGACCCGGAACGTCCGGATCGGCACCGACGGCGACGAGCGCGTCCACCTGATCGACTTCGGGCTGGGCTATCACTCCGGCCACGTCGAGGACCACGCGATCGATCTGCACGTGTTCGCGCGCAGTCTCGCGGGCACGACCGACGCGGCCGACCGGCTGGTCGGGGCCGCCCGCGAGGGCTACCGCGCGGCCGGGGGGGAGCCGGCGACGCTCGACCGCCTCGACGGCGTCGCGACGCGAGGGCGCTACCGCTGAGGCGGGCGACGGCGCGGCCCCGCTATCGTGGGCAGAGGCTTTTGTCGGTGGCGCCCCTCGACCGGTCGATGGCCGACCCGCCACGGGTGATGAGCACCCAACACCCGGACAACGCGAGCGTCCCCTTCTTCGTCGAGGGCGAGAGCCTGGAGGGCGAGGACGAGATCCAGGAGGCCTACTACGCCTACTCGCACCTGGGCTGTGACGAGCAGATGTGGGACTTCGAGGGCAAGGAGGGCGACGAGTACGCGGTCAAGAAGCTGATGGGCCGCTACGACCGCTTTTTTCTGGACAGCCGGCTGGGCGAGGACGTCCGGCTGACGATCCGGGGGCCGAACCCGGACGTCGAGCGCTCGGAGGCGAAGATCCTGCTCGAGATCTTGGAGAGCGTCCCGCGGTCGTTCGACGCCGCGCGGCTGTTCTACGAGAGCCACGACCGCACGCCGGTCGCGCCGATCCACGAGGTGATCGTGCCGATGGTGACCGACGCCGCACAGCTCAACCTCGTCCACGAGTACTACGAGCGGTTCGTGGTCGGCAAGGGCGCGACCGAGCTGTGGGACGGGCGGACGGTCGAGGACTGGGTCGGCGAGTTCCGGCCCGAGCGCGTCTCGGTGATCCCGCTGATCGAGGACCGCGACTCCCTGCTCGGGGCCGACGAGATCCTGCGTGGCTACGTCGAGGGCCGCGACGTCGAGAGCCAGCGGGTCTTTCTCGCCCGATCGGATCCGGCGCTCAACTACGGCTCGCTCGCGGCCGACCTGATCGACAAGGTGGCGCTCGTCCGGCTCTACCGCGCGGCCGAGGCGCTGGGGATCGAGCTCTACCCGATCCTGGGCGCGGGGGCGGCGCCGTTTCGCGGCCGCCTGGCCCCGCCGACGGTCGACGAGACGCTCGCGGCCTACCCCGAGGTGGAGACGTTCACCGCCCAGTCGGCGTTCAAGTACGACCACCCCGCCGACGAGGTGCGGGCGGCGACCGAGCGCCTGCGCGAGGCGCCCCGCGACCGCTCGGCCCCCGCGATCGACGTCGATCGGGCGCTCGCGGTGATCGACCGGACGAGCGGGTGCTACGCCGACCAGGTCGCGCAGGTCGCGCCGCTGGTCAACCGTCTCGCCGACCACACCCCCGGCCGGCGCGCCCGCAAGCTCCACGTCGGGCTGTTCGGCTACTCGCGGGAGGTGGGCGACGTCCAGCTCCCCCGCGCGATCACGTTCACGGCGACGCTGTACAGCGTCGGCTTCCCGCCGGAGCTCATGGGCATCGCGGGGCTGACCGACGCCGACCTCGAGTTCGTCGCCGACGCCTTCCCCGCCTTCTTCGACCACCTCCGGGCGGCGGCGCGGTACTACAGCCCCGCCTCGCTCGACGTGGTCCCGCTCGACCCGGAGCCGGCGACCGCGGCGCTCGATCTGGTCGACGTCGATCCCGACCCCGACCACCGGGCGGCCACCGACGAGGTGCTCGCGGCGCTCGAGGACGGCGACGGCGACGCCCTCCGGGCCGGGATCGTCCGCGCGGCCCAGCTCCGGGGCTTTCTGGGCTGAGCCCGCGCCCCGCCCCGGGCGGTCACCGGCCGAAATCCCCGGTGTCGGCGGGTTTTCCCGGGCGGCCGACGGGCTGTCACCGTGTCCGATCGGCTGCGCTTTTATCCTCTCTACCTGACGCGGTTCGTCGGGAGCCTCGGCTTCGTCGTCCTCCTGACGCTCATGCCGACCTACATCGAGCGCCTGGGGGCGACGGGGCTGGTGGTGGGGCTGTTCGTCTCGGCGCTCGGGATCGGCCGCGCGCTCGCGGTCGTCCCCGTCGGCTGGGCGGCCGACCGCTACGACAAGCGGGCGGTGCTTGTCGGCTCCCTGCTGCTCAGCGCCGTCGCCTACGGGCTCTTCCCGGTCGTCGAGAGCGCGACCGGCTTCGTGCTCGCCCGGGGGCTCCAGGGGCTGAGCGTCGTCGGCGCCGGGATGGTGGGGCTGGCGCTGGTCGGCGACGTGGCCGGTGACGACGAGCGCGCCAACCGGATCGGGGTGTACAACTCCTGGCGGATGGCGGCGGGGATCGTCGGCACCCTCGGCGCGGGCGTGGTCTCGGCGCGCTACGGGCTCGGCCCCATCTTCTGGACGCTCGTCGGGCTCTTTCTGCTCGCCGCGCTCGGGGTCGTGCTGTTCGTCGACGCCGACGAGTCGAGCGCCGGCTTCGCCTTCTTCGATCTGGCGCTCAACGAGCGGATCCTGACGGTGACGAGCTTTCGCGCCCAGTACGCCGTCTCGGTGACGCTGGTTCGCAACTGGGTGCCGATCCTGGTCGGCGTCACCGCCGCCCGTGGCGGGCTCGGCCTCGGCCCCGCGGCCGTCGGGCTGGCGGTCGCCGCCGAGAAGTTCGTCAACATGCTCGGCCAGCCCCTCGCCGGCCGGCTCTCGGACGGCCACGGCCGCGGGCTGTTCGTCGCGGCCGGCGGGGCCGCCTACGGGCTGATCGCGCTCGCGGTGCCGCTCGCGCCCGAGATCGGCGCCGCGCTCGGCGGATCGGTCGGGCTTCCGGTGCTCGGTGTCGTCCCGCCGGCCTTCCTGGTGCTGGTCGGGCTGAACGGCCTGCTCGGCGCCGCCGACAGCGTCCGCGAGCCCGCGAGCATGGCGCTGTTCGCCGACGAGGGGAAAGACAGCGGCATCGCCAGCAGCTTCGGCATCAGGGGGCTGGTCTGGCGCCCCGGCGCCCTGCTCGCCCCGCTGTTGGGTGGGTATCTCATGGACGCCGTCGGCATGGACTGGGTGTTCGTCGTCGGTGGCGCGACGGCGCTGACGGGCGTGCTCGCGTTCGTCGGCGTCGTCACCGTCCGGTACGGGCCGCGCGAACTCACCCGGTGGTAGAGGCCCCGACCGGTCGACCGGCCGCCTCGAGCGCCCGGAGCGCGTCGGGTCGGGCGAGCACGTGTAGCGTCCCCGGCCCGACCGGGCTCGCCCCCGTCGGCGCGACAAGCGTCCCGTCGGGCCGGCAGACGGCGACGACCGCGACCGCCAGCGCGCCCGCCGGCACGGCGGCGAGCGGGCCGTCGGGCGCGACCGTCACCGTCCCGACCGTCGCGTCGGCCGCGCGGAGCAGATCGGCGAGTTCGCGCTCCGTGTCGAGACCGCCCGGCACCGTCACCAGCCGGTAGGACGCCTCGGGCACGAGCGCCTCGGCGTCGGTCTCGTGGACCGCGAGCGTCGCCACGTCGCCCGCGACCGCCCGGAGCTCCGCGGTCGCGACCCGGCGGGCGACCCCGTCGTCGCCGGCCGTGGCCGTCCGCCACACCTGGACCGCGTCGCCCGGGCTCGCGCTCCGGGACGGGTCGGCCCGGACCGCCACGGCCGTCGTCCCCGGCGGCAGCGTGTGCCCGAGCCCCGCCGGCCGGCGCCCGACGGCGAGATAGGAGACGTCGCCCGCGTCGTCGAACTCGACGTCGACGGTGCCGACGCCGTAGTCGTCGCGCAGCCGGCGGACGAACCGTTCGCGGCGCTCGGCCGGCGTCAGCCGGCCGGGGAAGACGAACGACGCGCCCGCGAGCGCCGTCTTCGTCGAGGCCTCGACCGGATCGTACCCCTCGACGTCCTCGATCCGGTCGGGGAGGGAGACGGCCGCCACCCGGCCGACCGAGCGCACCACCCGGCCGATGTCGCGGTCGAGGCGGGCCCCGCCGGTGAGCGCGACGACGTCGGTCCCGAGCCCGTTGCCGGCCCGGCGGCCCAGCCCCGACGCGACCGCGGCCGCCGCGAACGTCGCGAGCGTGACGAGGGCGTCGACGGCGGCGAGCTCGCCCCCGCCCGGCCCGACCGCGCGCCCGAGCGTGGCGGTCGCGTTGATCGGCACCGCGACGGCCCCCGCCCCCAGCAGGAAGGCGACGCCGTCCGGGATCGGCGCCCCCGCGTACCAGCGATAGCCCGCGGCACAGACGGTGACGACCACGCCCGCGAGCAGCCCCAGCCCGGCAACCCGGAGTCCGCGCGCCGGGAGATCGGCCGGGACGGCCCCGGCGGCGACGACCGCCCCGCTCACGACGGCCCCGTCGGCCGCAGCCGGTCGAGCGCCTGGCGCGTGCCCGCGACGAACAGCTCGTCGCCGGCGGCGAGTGCGAGCCCCGGCTCGGGGGCGATCCGCCAGCCCCCACCCGTCGGGCCCGCCGTCTCGTCGCCCGCCCGTCGCCTGAGTCCGAGCACCGTCGCCGGGCCGGCGTCGTCGTCCCGCAACGCCCCCACCGACCGGCCCGAGAGCGGGTCGTCCGCCGCCACGGTCAGCCGCCGGACCCGTCGGCCGGTCCGGCGCAAGAGCCCGAGCAGCTCGAACTCCCGGCGCACGCCCCGCGACAGCACCCGGACCCCGCCCGCCCCGCCCGCGAGCGTCGGGGCGACCTCGCCCGGTCGGACGGCGAGTGTGAGCCGGCCGTCGCCGCCGGTCGTCGTCGGCGCGGTCGGCGGGGCCGCGGCGTCGCCGTCGGTCGCGTCCGGGCCCGTCGTCGGGACCGGCGCGGCGTCGGTCGTGGCGGCGCCGAGCACCGGCCCCTCGACCCGACCGCCGGCGGTCGGGACCGAGACGACGTCGTTGCGCGCGATCCCGGTCGGCAGGAGTGCGGGCACCGAGACGGCCCGCCGGCCCGGCGGAACCCGCCGGGAGAGCCCGCCGGCCGGCGGCGCGGCGGCGACGGTCGCCCGTCCGCGCTCGTCGATCGACACCTGCACGTCGGCCAGGTCGTGGTCCGCGCGCAGCCGCTCGGCCAGCCGGCGCTCGAGCTCGCCGACCGGGAGGTCGGCGGGGAACTCCCAGCGCCCGGCCCCGATCCGCGCGCGGAGGTCGGCCGGCAGCGGCGGGTAGCCCTCCACGTCGCCCACCGCGCCCGTCGGCCGGATCGTCACCTTGCCCTGGCCCTCGACCATCTCGATCACGTCGGCCGAGAGCGTGCGCCGGCCGAGCGACCGGAACGGCGCCCGCCGCGGCAGCGTCGCCCCCAGCCGGTCGCCCTGGCTGTGGGCGTAAAAGGAGAGCATCAACACGACCAGCAGCGCGACCACCAGCCGGGGCGACCGGCTGACGCTCGGGTCGAGCAGCCCGAGCAGCCCGCCGTTGATCCCCGCGACCGCGACGGCGAGCGTTGCGACCCCGAAGCCCGGCACCGTCACGCCGGTCAGGTACCGAAAGCCGAACGCGACCAGCCCGGACAGGAGCGTCGGGACCACCCCCGCGACCAGCCCGAGGTAGAGTCCGAAGACGATCTCGACGGGGAGAAGCGCCATCGCGGGGCACTCGCGGGCCGGGCACCTATACGTGTTGCCCGGCCGGTCCGTCACGCCCTTGCCGGCGGGGCTCGGACCCGTAAGGGATGCCAATCGACGACGAGCAGTTCGAGACCGGGACGGTCGAGGCCGGGGCCGACGAGCCGTCGATCGCCGACGAGAAGCGCCTGATCCTCTCGTTTCTGGCCGAGCGCCCCGACCGGGCGTTCACCGAGCGCGAGATCGTGCTGGGGGTCGACTTCAGCCCCGTCGTCAACGACGGGGCCCGGACCGCGATCGGCGCCCTCGCGGACGGGCTGGTCGACGCCGCCGGCGACGTCACCGCGAGCGCGATGGTCGTCGACGACGTGGACGAGGCGCTCGCGGCGCTCGTCGAGGAGGGCGCGGTCGAGAAGCGCGCGGTCGAGACGCCCGAGGGGACGGCGACGTACTACCGCCTGATCGAGTCGTAAGTAGCTTTCGTCGCCTCGCGCTCGCCCGCGACTCGTCGGTGCCGGGAGGTACTCCGCGGTCGATGCCCCGGACGAGCTGGTCCCCGACCGACACCGCGACGACGCCCCGGCCCCGCGGGCGAGCGACGGCCCGCCACCCGGGTCGAGTTCGAGTACGCCAACTGGGGGCCGGTGTTCGGCGTCGATCCGATCCTGGGGGCCGGTGAGCGCGACGCCGACACCGACGACGAGCTGCCCCGGCTCTGGGGGCGGTTCTGAGGTGGCCGTGGCCGTCGCCGGACTCGACATCCTCGCGGGCGCGGGCGAGACCGGCTCCGCGCTGGTCGGGCCCTACATCGGCGTCCAGGCCTACCGCGGGCTCCGCCGCCACGACGAGCCCGCGATGCGGTACCTCTCGGCGGGCACGATCCTGCTGTTCGGGGTCACCTACGCCCTCGCGGTGGCCGGCCAGGGGCTCGTCGCCCTCCGGCTCGTCACCGTCGGCTTCCAGGAGCTTCTCCGGCCGGTCGTGCGCGTCCTCCAGCTCTGTGGGCTCTCGCCGATCGCCTACTCGCTCCACCGGGCGTCGGGCGAGGCGCCGCGGTCGGGCTGAGGGGGTCGGCATCGACGAAACGCGTTCGGCCCTCCGATCGGGGTGGCGAGGAGAGCCTAGGCCGGGATTTGAACCCGGGCTCTCGTCCTTACCAAGGACGCGCTTTACCGCTAAGCTACCCAGGCGCGTATCACGCATA
>CAZMLQ010000112.1:0-7507 GCA_964567195.1 uncultured Haloferacaceae archaeon
CGCGAGACGGACACGATGGACACGTTCGTCGACTCCTCGTGGTACTTCCTGCGCTTTCTCTCGCCCGACCTGGACGAGGCGCCGTTCGACCCCGAGCGGGCGGCCGAGTGGATGCCCGTCGACGTCTACGTCGGCGGCGAGGAGCACGCCGTGCTCCACCTGCTCTACATCCGGTTTCTGACCCGCGCGCTGGCCGACGCGGGGCTGGTCGAGATCCGCGAGCCGGTCGAGCGTCTGCTCACCCAAGGCACCGTGCTCCACGGCGGCGAGAAGATGTCGAAGTCGAAGGGCAACGCGGTCGCACCCCACACCTACGGGGCGGAGACGACCCGGCTGTTCGTGCTTGCGGCCGCCCACCCGCGCCAGGACTTCGAGTGGACCGCGATGGACGTCGACGCCGCCTACGAGTTCGGCCAGACCGTTCACGGGCTGGTGCGGGAGTTCGTCGACGGCGAGGTCGAGAGCCGCCCCCACGCCGCCGACCACGATCGCTACGTCGAGCGGGCGATCGACCGGACGGTCGCGGCCGTCACCGACGAGTTCGAGCGCGCGCGCTTTCACCGGGTGATCGCCGAACTCGAGGAGTTCGTCGGGCTGTTGCGGCGCTACCGGGACCACCGTCCGCCCAGCCGACACACCTACGCCCGGGCGTTGCGGACGCTCGCGGCGCTGGTCGCCCCCGTCGCGCCCTTCCTCGCCGAGGAGTGTTGGAACCTGCTCGGCGAGCCCGGGCTGGCGGTCGAGGCCGACTGGCCCGAGCCCCTGCGCGACGCCGACGACTACCGGACCGAGCGGGCGGTCGTCCGCTCGACGCTCGACGACGTCCGCCGGATCACCGACGTGGTGGGGATCGACGACCCCGAGCGGATCGACCTCGCGGTCGCGCCCGCCTGGAAGTACCGCGCCTACCGCCGCGCCCGCGCCGTCGAGCCCGACGACGCCGTGGTCGGCCACGTGCTGGCCGACGACGAGGTGGCCCGCCACGGCGACGCCGCCGTCGAGTACGCGGCCGACCTGGAGGCGGGCCACCCCGGACTGGAGCCCGTCCTCGACGGCGACCGCGAACTCGAGACGCTGTCGCGGGCCGTCTGGCTGTTCGAGGACGAGTTCGGCGCCGAGACGGTCGTCCGTCGGGCCGAGCCCGGGAGCGACGCGGCCGGGACCGCCGAGCCGGGCCGTCCGGCCATCCACGTCGACTGACCGCGGTCGGCCCGGTCGGACCCGGACTTTTGTCGCTGGCGCGGGTCGGGGTGGCCGTGTCCGAGACCCGACGGTTCCGGCTGCGCCCCCGGGAGCGGGGGCCGGCGCTGCTCGTCCCGCTGGCGTGGGGGCTCGTCGCCGTCGCCGACGCCACCCCGCTGGTCGCGACCCGCACCCTCGCGATCGCTCACGGCGTGATGGCGGTCCTGCTCGCGGCCTTCCTGGCGAGCTCGTGGCGGGCGATGGCGGCGGGGACGCTCGCGGTCTGGCGGGCGGTGATCGCGCTCGGGCTGGTCGCGACGCTCGTCGGCGCCGCCGACCTCGCGTTCGACCCCGGGACGAACCCGTGGCTGGCGGTCCCGCTGTACGCCTGGATCCTGCTGCCCGCGGTCGGGCTGGTCCTGACCGGCCGGGCGGTGTCGCGGACGCCCGGGCTCTACCTCGGCGGCGGGGTGCTCGCGGCGCTCGGCGGGCTCGGCCACGCCGCGGCGACGGCGGGGCTGCTCCCGGTCCCGCCCGTCGTCGGGCTGGTCGCCGTCGGGGTCGGCCAGACGGTCGGGATGGTGGCGGCGGCGGTCCAGTACTAGACGGTCTCGGCCTCGACGGGCGCGGCGCTCGCGGTGAGGGTCCGGGCGACGAGGGCCGCGACCGCGACCACCAGCGCGACGCAGGCGCCGTAGCCGAGGGTGAACCCGACCGCGTCGGCCGCGGGCAGGGCCACCAGCGGGCCGAGCGTCGAGCCGAGGTCGCCGAAGGTGTTGTAGACGCCGCCGAGCTTGCCCACGTCGTCGGCGGGGCTGATGTCGCCGAGGTAGGCAAGCAGCGGCGGGTTCGAGCCCCCGACCCCGACGCCGATCAGCGCGACGCCGACGAGCATCGGCTCCAGCCCCGGCGCGAGCGCGAGGACGGCGAAGCCGATCCCGAGGACGGCCAGCGCCGGCACGGTCAGGGCCGCGCGGTTGGACAGACGGTCGGAGTAGCGCCCGACGAGCACGGTGGTGACGCTGGCGGCGAGTACGCTCGCGGCCATCACCACGCCGCTGACGCCGGTGCCCGAGAGCCCCCCGACGGCGATCCCGTTGCGGGCGGCGTAGAGCACGACCGTCGAGAGCAAGACGCCGGCGTACAGAAAGCGCACGGCGAAGTTGACGACGCTCACCGCGAGCACGCGGGCGTCGGCCCCGACGAGCCCGGGGATCTCCCCGAGCCGGGCGCGGTCGCCCATCTCCGGGCTCACGTCGGGCAACACCAGGGCGGCGACGGTCGCGGCGGCCATCCCCGCCACGCCCGCGACGACGAACGCGACCGCGTAGCCCGCGGCGTCGGCGACGAGACCGCCGACGATCAGGCCGGCGGGAAAGCCCATGCTCTGGCCGCCCCGCAGGTAGCCGACCCACCGTCCCCGGTCGGCCGGCGTCGTGACGTGGGTGACGGTGCTGAACGCGCCGACGATGACGAACGCGGAGCCGATCCCCCAGGCCGCCCGCGAGAGGAAAAAGACCGTCGCGCTCGACAGCGGTACGGGGCCGGGGTCGAGACCGAGCGCGTAGCCAAACGGCGCCAGCCCCTGGATGAGGAAGCCGGCGATCATCGGGCGGCGGGTGCCCATCGTGTCGAGCACCTGTCCCGCGGGGGTGTTGGTCACCAGCCGGGTGAAGCGGTTGACCGAGAGGATCAGCCCGACGAGCAGCGGCGAGATGCCGAGCACCCCGCCCAGCGCGGGGATGGTCGGGAACGCGACGCCCGCGCCCACCCCGCCGAGGAAGACCCCGGCGATCAGGCTCCCGACGACCGACCGCGTGCCCGGGTCCTCACCGCCGAGCGGACGGCTCACGGCGGCCGCGCGGGGGCGCGCGGGATCGTCGGGTGGAGGGCGGTCACGGGCGGGCCGACGACCGACCGCCGAATAAGCGCCGCGGTCCCGCCCGTCCTTGCCGGCGTCCGTGCCGGGCGGTACCACGGTCGTCGTCTCGCCGATCGACGATAGTCGTAACGACGAAGTGCGCGGCGGGCGACCGGTCGGTCGTGTTGGGATTCGAGCGGCTGGAGAGCGACACCTCGAAGCTCGTCGTGTTGTACCTCCGCCAGGTGGGCGACGCGACGCCGGACGAGATCGCGGCGCAACTGGACGTACCCCTGCTCACGGCGCTGTCGACGCTCGACCGGCTGGCGGAGCTCGGGCTGATCGACCGGCTCGACGGCTCGGAGCGCGTGGTGCCGGCCGGGCCCGCCGCGGCCGGCGGTGGGGGCGAGGCCCCGGCCGCCCCGTCGACCGCCGAGCGCCCGCCGGCGCCAGAGGGCGGGCCCGAGATCAGGCCGTCGCCGTAGCCGGGCTCAGCTCTCGCCGCCGGCGCCGATCACCGCGGCGAGCGCGTCGCCGGCCTCCTCGACCGCGGCGTCGTTCTCGACCAGTTCGATCGGGATCCCCGCCTCGGCGGCGTAGGTGGTGGCCGCGGCGCGGTTGAGGTCCTGCTCGAACGAGACCTCCCGGACGGTGCCGCCGCGGTGCTCGCGGTAGTCACTCGCCGAGCGCCGGTCGGCGACGGTCTCCGCGCCGGCCTCGACCAGCACCAGCCGGTTCGGGTCCACGTCGGCGAGCACCTCGGGCGGCATCCCGGGCAGGTAGCCCTGGTCGGTCCGGACGACGAGGTGGGTGTTGAGCAGGATCGACCGCATGTGGGCCCGGCGGGCGACGTACTCGCCGGCCCGGCGCTGGAGCAGCCGGGTCTCCTCGACCGGGAGGGTGGCGAGCTCGTTCCGACTCTCGACCAGCCCCCGGCTCGCGGCCGCCTCCAGCATCACGTCGCCGAAGTTGACCAGCTCGTAGGCGTCGTCCAGCCGCCGGCGGGCGGCCCGACAGACGCTCGAACTCCCGACGCCCGGGACGCCCGAGACGACGGTCACGTCCATCAGAACGACACCTCCTCGCTCCCCTCGGGGTTCGTGCCGCGGTCGTCGTAGAACTTCCGTCCGATGTAGGCGTCGCTGACGTACATGACGAGCGCGTCGTACAGCTCGTCGGCCGAGTCGAAGCTGTCGGCCTCGACCCGATCGAGCACGTCCGCGAGCGACTCGGACTCGCCGTAGGGCGCCTCGAGCTCGCTCTCGCCCAGCGCGTCGATCACCGCGTCCCGATCGACCGGGAACGTCAGCTCTCTCGCGAAGGCGTCTCTGGTCTCCGGGAGTCGCATCGCCCCCGTCTACTCCGTCTATCATAAATATTCCACCGGTTCACCGCCGCGCCGCCGTGGGACAGGCCTATGTGAGCGGCCGTTCTCGGGCGCGGCGTGTCCTCCCCACCCGCCCCGACCGGCCGGGTCTGTGTGATCGGTGCCGGCACGATCGGCACGACCGTCTCGTTCGCGCTCGCGACCGCCGGGATCGACGTGACCCTCGTCGATGTCGACGCCGACCGGGCCGAGGGCCACGCGATCGACCTGCGCCACGCGACCGCGCACGCGGCCCACCCCGTCGGCCCCGACGCCCCCGGCGGCGACGTGTGCCACGCCCCGCCCGGTCCCGAGGCCGTCGCCGACGCCGACTGTGCCGTCTTCGCCGCCAGCGCCGGCCGTCCCGAGGGCACCCGCTCGCGGATGGCCTTTCTCGCGGCCAACCGGCCGGTCGTGGCCGACGTGGCCGACTGGCTGGGGGCGGCCGATCCGCTCCCGCTGGTGGTCGTCACCAACCCACTCGACCGGATCGTAGCGCTGCTGTACGACGCGCTGGGCTGGCCCCGCCACCGGCTCGTCGGCTACTCGCTCTCCGAGACCGCGCGACTCGCCGACGCGATCGCCCGCGAGCGAGGGATCGGGGCCGACCGGGTCGAGTGTCCCGTGATCGGCGAGCACGGCGACGACCTGGTGCCGGTCTTCTCGCGGGCGCGCATCGACGGCACGCCCGCCGACCTGACCGCCGCCGAGCGCGAGCGCGCCGGCGAGTACGCCCGGTCGATCGCCTACGAGGTGATCCAGCTCCGGGGGGAGGCCGACTCCTCGCGCTGGGTGACCGGCCAGGGCGTCGCGTGGCTCTGTCGCCGGCTGCTCGCGGGCGGGACCGACCGACCGGTCGGGCTCTCGACCCCGCTCGACGGCGAGTTCGGCGAGCACGACGTCTCGGTCGGCGTCCCCGTCACCCTCTCGACCGACGGGGTCGACCGGATCCACGAGTGGGATCTGACCGAGACGGAGCGGGCGGGGCTGGCGGCCGCGGCCGACGCGATCCGCGAGAGCCTCTGAGCGCGCGTTTGAAGTGTCGAGCCCGCCACCGGCCGGTGTGACCGACGCCGATCCCACCCCCGCATCCGGAGCCGACGCCGGGACCGGGAGGCTCGCCTTCCTCCGGGACCTGTCGCTCTCGCCCGACCAGGTCTCGTTCGCCGGCGCCGACCGCGACCAACACGCCACCGACTGGGGCACCCCCGAGCGGGCGGCCTCGCCCCCCGACGCGGTCGTCTGGCCCGAGTCGACCGCCGACGTGTCGGCGGTGCTCGCCGCCTGCTACGAGCACGAGGTGCCCGTCACGCCCTACGCCGCGGGGACGAGCATCGAGGGCAACGCCGTCCCGGTGGCCGGGGGGGTTGCGCTCGATCTGCTCCGGATGGACGACGTGCTCGCGGTCCGGCCCGACGACCGCCAGATCGACGTCGAGCCGGGGATCTACGGCGACGCGGTCAACGAGGCCGTCGAGCGCCACGGGCTCGTGCTCCCCTCGCTCCCCTCCTCGGGGGCCATCTCGACGATCGGCGGGATGATCGCCAACGACGCCAGCGGCATGACCACCGTCAGGTACGGCGAGGTGTCGGACTGGGTGCTCGGGATGGAGGTCGTGCTCCCGACCGGCGAGGTGGTCGAGACGGGGAGTCGCGCGGTGAAGTCCTCCTGTGGCTACAACCTCGGCGACCTGATCGTCGGCAGCGAGGGCACGCTCGGGGTCGTCACCCGGGCGACGCTCGAACTCGCCGGCCGGCCCGCCCAGATCCGGGACGGCCGCGCGGTCTTCGACGGCCTCGACGACGCCGCCGCGGCCGTCTTCGACGCCGTCCGGTCGGGCGTCGATGTCGCCAAGATCGAACTGGTCGACGGCCTCAGCGCGACCGTCGCCAACGAGTATCTCGGAACCGACCTGCCCGACGCGCCGATGGTCTTTCTGGAGTTTCACGCCAACCACGGCGTCGAGGGCGAGGTGTCGTTCTGCCGGTCGATCTTCGAGAGCCACGGCGTCTCCCGGTTCGAGGTGACCGACGCCCACGAGGCGGCCGACGGCGAGACCGACCTCTGGGCCGTCCGGCGCGAACTCGCCGACGCGCTGGAGCCGTACGACCCCGACCTCTCGATCCAGACCCCGGGCGACGTGACCGTCCCGATCAGCGAGTACCCCGACCTCGTCGCACACGCCAAACGCCTCGCCGACGAGCACGACGTCCTGTTGCCCTGCTTTGGCCACGCCGGAGACGGCAACCTCCACTTCGCCGCGCTGGTCGATCCCGACGACCCCGACCACGTCGCGCGGGGCGAGCGCGTGGGCTCGGGGCTCGTCGAGTACGCCGTCGAGCACGGCGGCACCGCGACCGGCGAGCACGGGGTCGGACTCGGCAAGCGCGAGTATCTCGCCGCCGAGCACGGCGAGGCCGGCGTCGCGGCGATGCGCGCGATCAAACACGCGCTCGACCCGAAGGGGCTTCTCAATCCCGGGAAGATTCTGCCCGGACCGGACGCGTAGCTCACGGTCCGAGATAGCCCCACGCCTGGAGGCGGTCGCCGTCGCCGTCGATCCAGCGCTCGCCGACGTCGTCGCGGTCGTCGAGGTTCGGGATCACGACGTCGTCAACGCGCTCGTAGGCCCGTCGGCGAGTGCTCTGCACCGTCTCTCCGTTCCCGGTGACGACGAGTGGCATCCCGCTCTCGCCGGCAACCCGCCACTGCCCGTCGACCTTTCTCGTATCTTCCAGGTGGATCCCCCCGCGGCTCTCGGTCCGGAAGACGACCGCGGCGTTGTGGGAGCTCTCGGCGTAGGTCGTCGAACGGGAACGGCGGGAGAACGACGCGCACGCCGACCTGGTAGCCGCCGTGGACCTCCGGTTCGGGGTCGTTCCCGTGGGCGAGGTCGGAGAGGAACTGCCCGGTCGGGGACTCGAACGACTCCTCCTGGACCGCGATGGTCGGGTAGCCAAATCGTGGGGTGAACTCTAACGGGTAGATGCCAGTCTCGTTGACGATGCAATTGATGTCGATACTCCCGACGTAGCCCTCCTTAGCGAGCCAATCTTCGAGCTTCCCGAACGTCTCCTCGAACAGTTTGTTCCGCCCGC
>CAZMLQ010000113.1:0-7445 GCA_964567195.1 uncultured Haloferacaceae archaeon
CGAACTCGTAGCCGTACTCGTCGTTGAGCCCGTTGACGAACGACTCGAGCTGGCGCAACACGGTCTTGCCGTTGGGGTGATAGAGCGGCAGCCCCGGCCCCGTCACCTCGGGGATGGAGAACAGATCGAGCTCGCGCCCGAGCTTCCGGTGGTCGCGCTCTCTGGCCGCCGCGCGGCGCTCGAGGAATGTCTCGAGGTCGGCCTCGTCGGCGAAGGCCGTCCCGTAGACGCGGGTGAGCTGGTCCTCGTCCTCGTCGCCGCGCCAGTAGGCCGAGGCGATGTTCAACAGCTCGATCGCGCCGATCTCGCCGGTCGAGGCGACGTGGGGACCCCGGCAGAGGTCCTCGAACTCGCCCTGGCGGTAGAAGGTGACCGGATCCTCGCCGGCGGCCTCGCGCTCTAGGATCTCGCGCTTGTAGCGGTTGTCGGCGTAGGTCTCGAGCGCGCCGGCCCGCGAGCGCTCCTCGCGCTCGATCGGGAGGTCGGCCTCGAGGATCGACTCCATCTCGCCCTCGATCTCGGCCAGGTCGTCCTCGTCGAGGTCGACGCCGTAGACGTCGTAGTAAAAGCCCTCGTCGGTCGGCGGGCCGATCGCCAGCCCGGCCTCGGGGTGGAGACGCTGGAGCGCCTGGGCGAAGACGTGGGCCGCGGAGTGACGGAGGACGCGGCGGTACTCGTCGCTGTCCTCGGTCACGATCACGAGTTCGACGTCGCGGTCGAGCGGTGTCTCGGCCGCCACGAGCTCGCCGTCGACCACGCCGGCGACGGTGTCCTCCCCGAGTCCGGGGCCGATCTCGTAGGCGACGTCACGCACCGACGACCCCGCCGGGACGGACAGCTCCGAGCCGTCCGGCAGGGTGACCACGATGTCGCTCATGGGCCGAACGAGTCCGACGATCCGGTTAAGCCTTGTCTTGCCGCGCCGGCCCCGTTCGACGGCCGACCCCGCCGGGACCGCCAGGCGTAACGGGCCCGCGGGCCGACCGGCCGGCGTGACGACCGACCTGTTCACCCCGCTGCGGACCGGGTCCGTCGAGGCCCGCAACCGCGTGATGGTCTCCCCGATGTGTCAGTACTCCTGTGTGGCCCGCGACGGGCTGGCGACCGACTGGCACCTCCAGCACCTCGCCGCCCGCGCGGTCGGGGGCGCCGGGATCGTGATGACCGAGGCCGCCGCGGTCGCGCCCGAGGGCCGGATCTCCCCGCAGGATCTCGGGATCTGGAGCGACGAGCACGCCGACGCGCTGGCCCGGACCGCCGGCTTCGTCGCCGACCAGGGCGCCGTCCCGGCGATCCAGCTCGCCCACGCCGGCCGCAAGGCCTCGACCGCGCGCCCCCGGGAGGGACGCGACCCGCTCGCGCCCGCCGACGGCGGCTGGCCCACCGTCGCGCCCTCGGCGATCCCCTACCCCCACGACGAGCCCCTCGAGACCGAGCGTCTCACCACCGCCGGGGTCGAGCGCGTCCGGACCGCCTTCGCCGACGCGGCCGCGCGCGCCGTCGACGCGGGCTTCGAGGTCGTCGAGCTCCACGCCGCCCACGGCTACCTGCTCCACGAGTTCCTCTCGCCGGTGACCAACGACCGGACCGACCGCTACGGCGGCGACTTCGCGTCCCGGACCCGGCTGCTCCACGAGACGGTCGCCGCGGTCCGCGAGCGCGTCCCCGAGGCGGGGCTGTTCGTCCGGCTCTCGGCGACCGACTGGCTCGACGACCGGCCCTCGTGGACGGTCGCGGACACCGTCCGGCTGGCCGACGCGCTGGCCGACGACGTCGAGCTGATCGACGTGAGCGCGGGCGGGATCCACCCCGACCAGGCGACCCCCGAGGGCGGACCGGGCTACCAGGAGCGCTACGCCCGCCGGGTGACCGAGGGGACGAGCGGCGTGGCCGTCGGCGCGGTCGGCGGGATCACCACCCCCGAGCAGGCCGACGCGCTGGTGCGCAACGGCCGGGCCGACCTCGCGATCGTCGGACGCGAGCACCTGCGCGACCCCTACTTCGCGCTCCGGGCGGCGCGGGCGCTCGACCGGCCCGACGCCGTCCGGGTGCCGCCACAGTACCGCCGGGCGTTCTGAGCCCCGACACCCGGGCGAGCCACAACGCCCTTGAGCGTCGTCGGGCTATCGGGGACGATGGACGCCGACGGGGACGCGGGCGACGACGCCGGGGACGGGACGGCGGTGCTCGACGAGCTCGGGGACCCGACCGCCCGCCACGTCCTCGCGACGGTCGGGCGCGAGCCCCGGTCGGCCAAGGAGATCGCGGCCGAACTCGACCTCTCGCTGCCGACCGTCTACCGCCGTCTCGACAGCCTCGCCGAGGAGGACCTGATCAGCCAGCGGACCGCGGTCGGCGAGGACGGCTCGCAGTACGGCGTCTACGACGCCACCTTCCGGCGCACCGTCGTCACCCTGGAGGACGGCGGCTACGACGTGCGGGTCTTTCGCGACGAGGGGGTTCCGGACCGCTTCTCGCGGCTCTGGGACGAGCTCAGCGACGGGGGACGGTCGTGAGCGCCGTGGCGATCGATCCGGCGCTGGCGGCGCTCGTGGTCCTGCGGCTCGTGCTGTTCGCGCTCGCGGGCGGGCTGACGGTCGTCAGCTTCCGGGCCTTTCGCCGGCACGGCTCCGACCGTCTGGAGTTCGCGTTCATCGGGTTCGCGTTCGTCAGCATGGGCGTCGCCCTCGCCGCGCTCGGCACCTACGTCGAGGGCTACACCGTCGCGTTCGACCTCGTGGAGACGGTGCCGTTCATCCTCGGCTTCGCGATGCTGTATCTCTCGCTCTACCGCTGACCGCGAACGAAACCCCGATACCGGGCGCGACCCTGGCGACGGTCGATGGAGACCGGAGCGATCCCGATCGGCTCGCTCGACGGGGGCCTGGACCTGCAGGCCACGCTCGAGAGCGGCCAGACCTACCTCTGGGACCGGGCCGACGGCCGGATGTACGAGGACGACCACGTCCACGGCGGCTCGGCGTGGTACGAGACCGTCGCGCCGCCGCTACCGGGCCTCGGCAACGACCGCGCGGTCGTGCGCTGCCGGCAGGCGAACGGCCGCCTGGAGTGGGAGGCGACGACCGACGCGGTCCCGATCCTCACCCACCTGCTCCGGCTCGACGACGACCTCGGCGCGATCCGGGCGGCGACGCCCGACCTGCCCGTGCTCGACCGGGCGTTCGAGCGCTACCGGGGGATGCGCCTGGTGCGCGACCCGCCGTTCGGCGCGCTGACCTCGTTCATCTGCTCCGCACAGATGCGCGTCGCCCGCATCCACGGGATGCAGACCGCCCTCGCCGACGCCTTCGGCGAGCCCGTCGCGGCCGGCGACGACGGGCGCACCCACCGCGCCTACCCCACGCCCGAGGCGCTGGCGGCGGCGACCGAGGCCGACCTGCGCGAGCTCGGGCTCGGCTACCGGGCGCCGTACGTCCGGGAGTCGGCGCGGATGGTCGCGGAGGGCGAGGCCGACCCGCTCGCGGCCCGCGACCGGCCCTACGAGGCCGCCCGCGAGTATCTCACCCGCTTCGTCGGCGTCGGCGAGAAGGTGGCCGACTGCGTGTTGTTGTTCTCGCTCGATCACCTCGGGGCCGTCCCGCTCGACACCTGGATCCGGACCGCGATCGCCGATCACTTCCCCGACTGCGACCGGGGCGGCTACGCCGAGACCTCGCGGGCGATCCGCGAGCGCCTCGGCGGGCGCTACGCCGGCTACGCCCAGACCTACGTCTTCCTCCACCTGCGCACCGGCGGCGAGGACGGGGCCTGAGCAGCCCGCCCAAAGAACTATTATCACGTCGACATCACGTGCGTTCGACGTGGTGACAGATCCGCCGGAGGCGGCCGGCGACCACGGACTCCGTCTGGCCAGCGACGAGGTCGGGGCCGTCGCCGACGCGCTGGAGGTGAGCGCGCGCTGTGAGCGCCGGGCGGCGGCGCTGGCGGACCGGGCCGACCTCGAACACGACGGGGTCAACCGCTCGCCGGCGGTGGTCGCCGGGGCGGCGGTCTACCTGGCGGCGCTCGCGAGCGGGGACGAGCGCACCCAGACCGCGGTGGCCGAGGCCGCCGGCGTCTCGACGGTCTCGATCCGGGCGGGCTACCGCGAACTCGCGGCCGCCGAGGGCCTCGACACCCCCGACGACGACCCCCACGGGACTCTGCCCGCGCTCAGGCGCCGGTTTCGGGAGGAGGAGTAGCCCAACTCGGCTCGGTCCGGCTCAGGTCACCGACCGGCCGGGATCGGTCGGGCCGTAGAACTGGCCGTGGAAGGCGTAGGGCAGCCGGTGGGGGAGGGGCGCGGTCGCCAGTTCGGTCATCGACCCGCCGTCGAGGACCGCGAGCGTCGACCGGTCGGCGCCGGCCTCAAGAACGAGCGAGAGCAGGACGGTCTCGCCGTCGGGACCGGGGACGGGCACCGGCTCGCCGGGGTAACACCCGGGGCCGGGCTCGTAGCTCCGGTGCCCGCCGTCCGGCACCGCGACCCGCGAGAGCCGGGTCGGCAGGGGGCCGTCGCCGCCCTCGGCGACCCAGACCGCGTCGTGGCGGCGGCCGTTCACGTCGGCGTAGCGGACCGTCGGGAACTCCATCGGGCCCTCACGCAGCGTCTCGCGGCCGGCCCGGCCGCCATCGAGCGGCAGGCGGTACCGGACGAGGTCGCCCCGGGGCAGGTCGGGGTCGGCCGACCGGAGGGTCGCGAGCCGGAGCGCGGTCACCGCGCGCTCGTCCGGGTAGGCGACGCAGTCGAGGACGACCGCGCCGTCGTCGACGAAGCCGTTGGCGTGGTGGTAGACGAACGCCGGGTCGGCCGGGACGGTTGCGACCCGCTCGCCGGTCCGGCGATCGAGCACGAGAAAGCGCGTCGGGTCGTCGTGGGCGTCGAAGGCGTCACAGAAGCTCGTGCCCCGGACCGCGCCGACCAGCAGGTCACGCGGCGAGACGCCGAACGGCGGGAGCGTGAGGACGGCGTAGGGCCCGGCGAGGGCGAACGAGTGGACGTAGGGGAGATACGAGCGGTCGACGCGCAGGCGGGCGATCGGCTCGGGCGACGGCGGCCCGCCGGCGCTCGCGGGCGGGCGCCGGAAGAGGGTGTAGGCCGGCTCGCGGCCGTAGCTCGCGCCCAGGTTGTAGGCGCCGCCGTCGGGACCCCGGTGGAGGTGCCCGAGCGTGACGTCGGCGTCGAGGCCCGCGGTCAGGTCGTAGCGCGCCCGGACGGTCAGGTCGTCGGGGTCGACGGCCAGCCCGACGGGCGACTCGGTGACGGCGAGGGTCTCGCCCCCGAGCCGGCAGACCCCGATCACGGGGTTGTCGGGGAACGCCCCCCGGAGCGCGTCGAACAGCCGGCCGGCCGCCGAGCGATCGGGGGGCGTTCCGGGGAACGGCCGGCGGACGCGGCCGGTCTCGCGGGCGACGGCGAAGTCGCGCGAGCGGACGAACCGGTAGGCGTACTCGATCTTGCCGTCGGCGAACCGGAGACGACGCAGCGCCGCCAGGGGGTCGAACCAGTGGTCGAGCGGCCGCCCGCCGACCTCGAACTCGCCGGGACCGTTGGCGAGATAGACCCCGTCGAGCCAGTCCGGAAGCGTCCCTCGGACATCGAGCGTCGCCCGTCGCTCCTCGCGCTGGCTCTCGAAGCCGGCCGTCCACGGCGGATCGGAGGTGGACCTGGACACGCCGCTACCGAGGGACGGCGGCCACATAGCTTCTGCCCGCCGTCCGGCCGAAGCTTCTTCAGCGCGGACTAGCTAGTCGCTCTCGCATGGACTGTCGAGTGGTCGTCGAGGCGGCGGTGCCGGTCTACGACGTGGAGACGCCCGACGAGGCGATCCGCATCGCGATCTCGAAGACGGGCGAGATGCTGAATCCCGATCTCAACTACGTCGAGATCGACATGGGATCGCGGACGACCCCCGGCGGCGAACAGCTCCCGCCGGCGTTCGTCGCCGCCGACGAGGCGCTGGTCGCGCTCGAGCTCGAGATGACGGTGTTCAACGTCGAGCAGGAGGAACACGCCTCCCGGATCGCACGCAAGGAGATCGGACAGCGCCTGGAGAAGGTGCCGCTGAAGGTGTTGTGCGTGGTCGAACTCGACGAGGACGGCGAGCCGGTCGACGGGGCGGCGGTCGCGACCGACCCCGAACCGGCCTCGTCGACGACGGCCGGCGGGGATGGGGGCGGGGGCTCGGCGACGACGGATCCGAACACGGGCGCCGACGACCTGCTCCCGGAGTTCGAGGATCTGGTCGAGGAGACGAACGAGTAGCGCCGGCGCCGCCGCTGGTCGGGGAGGTGATCGCCAGGAATCGCGGATCAGTCGGCCGTCGGGGCGACCCGGTCGGGCTCGGCCTCGGCCTCGGCCACGCCGCCGGTGATCCCCTTTGCGAGGGCGAACACGGCCGTCTTGTGGTCTGTCTTGGACTTGTGGATCGATGTCGGTCGGACCCCGAGCTCCTCGTACCGGTCGAGATCGATCTCGTCCTGTTCCCACGCCTCACACTGCTCGTGTACCTCCGCGAGGAGGCCGTGCAGGTGGATCAGCTCCTGTTTCTTCATGAGCGTGCCTGGGTAGCCCCCCGAGGGTTATATTACTATCTTGAGTTTCGTTACCACGATCCGGCCCGCTGGCGGCCGAGACGCCGTCGTGAGCCTTTTGATCACCCGCCGACCACCTGGCGGTATGGACTACGAGGACAGCCTCGACCGGGCGATGGACCGGACCCCGGAGATCCAGGGGGGCGACGACCGGCTGACGGTGCCCGACCCGGAGGTCCGCCCCGAGGGCAACGTGACCGTCTACGAGAACTTCGACGAGACGGCCGGCCGGCTGGACCGCGAGCCCGACGACCTGCTGAAGTTCCTCCAGTCCGAGCTCGGTACCAGCGCGGGCATCGACGAGAGCGGCCGCGCGCGCCTGACCGGCGACTTCGACGCCGACCGGATCGCCGACGCGGTCGAGTCGTTCGTCGACACCTACGTCCGCTGTGACGAGTGCGGGCTCCCGGACACCCGGATCGTCACCGAGCAGGGCGCGCCCGTGCTGAAGTGTGACGCCTGTGGGGCGCTCTCGCCCGTCCCCGACCGCTAAGCGCTGTCTGTGAACTGCTTGACCGTCGCGAGGTCGTGTTCCGTGCGGGCGAACTCGGCCAGCCGGCGCGTCGCGTGGCAGGCGGGACACGAGAAGTTCTTCCGGTGGCCGGGGAGGTCGTCGGGGCTCGCCTGCCAGTCCTTCCCACACTCGGGACAGAGCAGCCGCACGAACGTCCTGACCATGGCTCGGACCCACCACGGCGGCCCTGATAAGCCTTGTCGCGGTCGCTACGCCGTGGCGGCCTCGTGGAGCTCGAGCAGCTCCTTGTAGCGGTTGCGGATCGTCACCTCGGAGACGTTCGCCACCTCGCTGACCTCGCTCTGGGTCACCTTCTCGTTGGTGAGCAGGGAGGCGG
>CAZMLQ010000114.1:0-7438 GCA_964567195.1 uncultured Haloferacaceae archaeon
CGATCGCCGTCTGGGAGCGCTTCGACGAGCGCTTCGGGGTCGACATCGACTACCGGCGCCACGGCTATCTCTACCTGGCGCGCGAGGCCGAGACGGCCGCGAAGCTGCGCGAGGCCGTCGCGTTCCACGCCGAGCACGGGGTCGACTCGCGCTATCTCGCGCCCGAGGAGATCACCGACCGCTGTGGGGGGATCCGGCCCGAGCAGTACGCCGGTGCGACCTACTCGCCGACCGACGGCTACGCCGACACCGAGCGGGCGCTCCAGGGGTTCGCGCTCGCGGCCGCGGCCCGGGGGGCGAAGGTGCGTCTCGGCCACCGCGTCACCGACGTGCTGGTCTCGGACGACCGGGTGACGGGCGTCGAGACCGACGCCGGCCGGGTCGAGGCCGACCACGTCGTGAACGCGGCGGGCGGGTGGGCCGGCCGGGTGGCCGCGGCCGCGGGGGTGGAGCTGCCGATCCGCCCGTCGCGGCGCCAGCTCGCGGTGGTGGCCCCGGAGCGCCCGGTCGAGCCGACGGCGCCGTTCGTCACCGACCTCGACACGGGCTCGTACTTCCGGCCCGAGACCGACCGCCTGAGCTACGTCGGCGGTCAGTTCGGGGAGGCCCGGACAGCCGACCCCGACGGCTTCGAGCGCCGGCACGATCCGACGTGGGCCGACGAGGCGGTCGAGCACGCTTACGACTGTGCGACCTACTTCGGGCCCGGGAGCGAGGTGGTCGACGGCTGGGCGGGGCTGTACGCGCTCACGCCCGACGGTCACCCGGTGATCGACGAGGTGCGGCCGGGGTTCGTGGTGGCGGCTGGCTTCTCGGGCCACGGGTTCATGCAGTCGCCCGCGACCGGGCGCTGTGTGGCCGAGCTCGTCCTCGACGGGGCGGCCGAGACCGTCGACGTCTCGGCGCTCTCGCTCGATCGGTTCGAGCGCGGGGCGACGCTGGACGAGACCTTCTACAGCGCGTAGCGGCCCGGGACCGGCGCGCCCCGTCGGCAGTGCTTATACGTCCCCGGTACGCGTGGTCGATCGACGATGCACCCCGGTATCACGGCGCGTCTCGACCGTATCGGCACCGACGGCCGGATCCTGAACGTCCCGATGGACCACGGGATCACCATCGGGGCGACAGACGGCCTGCGGGAGATCGAGTCGACGATCGACGCGGTGACACGCGGCGGCGCCGACTGCGTGCTGACACAGAAGGGGCTGGCGCGACGCGTCCACCCCAACCGCAACGGCGCGGGCTACGTCGTCCACCTCAACGGCTCGACGACGATGGGCCCGGACGCGAACGACAAGCGCCCGACCGGCACCGCCCGCGAGGCGGTCCAGGCCGGCGCCGACGCGGTCTCGTTTCACATCAACGTCGGCAGCGACCACGAGCCCGACCAGATCGAGGCCCTGGCCGCGCTGACCCGCGAGGCCCACGACCTCGGACTCCCCGTGCTGGCGATGACCTACGCCCGCGGCCCGGGCGTCGACGAGCACGCGGTCGAGAGTCTCGCCCACGCCGTCCGGCTGGGCGAGGAGCTGGGTGCCGACGTGATGAAGACCGCCTACTCCCGGGACGACCGCTTCGACGAGGTGACCGCGGCGACCGACCGGCCGGTGATCGTCGCCGGCGGCTCGCCCCGCGACGACCGGACGATGCTGTCCCAGGTGGCCGACGCGCTCGCCGCGGGCGCGGCCGGCGTCTCGATGGGGCGGTCGATCTTCCAGCACGACCGGCCCGAGGCGATCACCCGCGCGGTGTCGGGGATACTTCATCACGACCTCTCGGTCGAGGCGGCGGCCGAGCGGGCCGAACTCAGCCTGTAGGACCGTCGGCCGCGGCCCCGGTCCCGGGCTCGGCCATCAGACGGCCGGCGACGACGACGACCGCCGCGCCGAGCGCGAGCGCGAGCAAGCCGGGGAGAAAGGAGCCGGTCAGGTCGGACAGCCCGCCGATCAGAAACGGGCCGGAGAAGCCACCCACCTCGCCGACGGTGAATATCAGCCCGTTCGCGGTCGCGGTCAGCCGCGGGCCGATCCCGTCGAGTTCGACCGGGATCGCCCGGACCAGGGGGGCCAGCCCGCCGATCCCGAGACCGACGAGCGCCACCGCGGCCACCGTCGCGGCGAGGCTGGCCCCGCCGGCGACCACGCCGAGGGTGCCAAGCGTCGCCAGCGCGCCACAGCCGATCACCGCCGGCCGGCGCAGCCCGGCGCGGTCCGAGAGCGCGGGCACGGTGAGGGTGCCGCCGATCCGCGCGACGACGAGCAGGCTGGTCACCGTCGCGGCCGCGCCCGCCGCCAGCCCGCGGACCTCGAGTAGCGTCGCCAGCCAGGCCTGGAGCCCGTGGACGACGAACAGCCGCATCGTCCCCACGAGCACCAGCAGGCGAAGCGCCGGGTGCGAGAGGACCGTCGCGGCGTCGGCCCGCAGCGAGTCGAGCGAGAAGCCCGCCGGATCGCCGTCGTCGTAGGTCCGGGCGACCCGGCGCCGGAGCGCGCGTGCGAGCGGGAGCCAGACGGCCGCGACGGCGACGACGGCGACGCCGGCGACCCGGAACAGCGGCCGCCACCCCCCGAGCGCGGGGCCGAGGACCGGTCGCCCGATCCCGAACGCGGCCGCGGTGCCGAGCGACGCGCCCACGACGTAGACCGACGAGGCCGCCCCGGTCCGGGTCGGGGGAAAGAGGTCGGCCACCAGCCGCGGCAGGCCGAACGTGATCCCGGTGCCGCCGACCCCGAGCAGCAGCGTCGGGGCGAGCAGGCCGAGGAAGTCGCTCGCGCCGGCCCGGAGCGCGCTCGCGGCCCCGAGCAGCGCCAGCCCGCCCGCCACCGCGTTCTCCGGGCCGATCCGATCGACGACCAGCCCGCTCGCCAGCGCCAGGGGCACGTAGCTCAGCGGCACCGCGCCCGCGACGATCCCCGCCTCGGTGCCCGAGAGCCCGAGCGCCTCGGTCACCGGCCCCAGGAAGGCCGGCAGCAGGAACCAGACGAACAGGAAACAGAGGTACGCGAGACTCCCGCCGGCGAGCAGTGCGAGCGCCGGCCACCCCGGCCACCCGGCCGGGGACGAGCCCGCGTCGTCACCCTCGGCCGCCCCGTCCGTACCCATCGTCCGGGTCGGGGTGGTGTAGCCGCCGACTAACCGCTACCGGCCCCGGAACCGTCTGCCGACGCCCCGCCGAGTTCGGACTCGACGAGGTCGGTCGCGCGCCGGATCGCGCCCACCGAGCCGAGGTGGCCGGCCCCGACCGCCGCCTTCGCCGCCCGGGCCGGCCCGCCCGTCAGCGTGGTCGGCCCGACCTGTGCGACCGCGCCGTCGCCGACCGAGACGATCCAGCCCGGGATCTCGGCGCGTAGCCGCTCCAGCCGGGGCTCGAAGCCGTCGTCGCCGTCGAGGTCGTGCTCGACCAGCCGGGCGAGGTTCTCGGCCGCCACGGGGGCCGCCCGGATCGCGGCCGCCGCGCTCGCGGGGACGGCCTCCCCGTCGGCGTCGACGATCCGGACGGCGTCGCCGCCCCCGACCGCGCGCCGGTCGAGCCGGAGGTCGGCCCGGACGACCGGGCGGTCGCCGCCGAGGGCGTCCGGGCCGCGGATGCCGCCCGTCCAGACCAGCAGGTCGGTCCCGACGGTCCCGTCGGCGAGTTCGACCGTCTCCGCGGTCGCGCCCGTCACCCGGGCCCCCGTGGTGACGGCCACGCCCCGCTCGTCGAGGGCGGTCCGGACCGCCTCGCGGAACGGGCCGGGAAAACCCGGCGCGACCGTCTCGCGGCGCTCGAGCAGGCGAATCTCGGTGTCCTGGTCGGTCTCGCGGGTCAGCGCCGCGAGCTCGCCGGCGGCCTGGACCCCCGAGAGGCCGGCGCCGCCGACGACGATCCGGTCGGCGCCGTCGAGGACGCGCTCGCGGATCGCCGCGGCGTGGCGCGGGCGCTTCAGCGGGTGGCCGTGGCGCTCGACGCCCCCGAGCCCGTGGAAGGCGGTGCGGGCGCCGAGACAGACCGCGAGCGCGTCGTAGCCGAGCCGGCCGTCGTCGAGGTGGACCGTTCGCGCGTCGCGGTCGATCCGCTCGACCCGGGCGACCCGGTGGTCGGCGCGCGCGAGCGCCTCGTCCAGCGGGACGGTCACGGCGCCTGCGAGTTCCGGTCGGCGGAGCAGACGGTGGAGCTCGTGTTGGACGAGGTGGCTCTCGGACTCGTCGATCACCACGAGGTCGGCGGCGTCGGGCAGCCGATCCTCGAGCCGGCGGGCGAGGGTCAGGCCGGCGTAGCCGGCGCCGAGGACGAGCACGCGCATACCCGACCTCCGGGCGCGACCGGCAAGACCCCGGCGGTTCCCCCCGATCGACCACAACGCCGAAGCGGCCGGACGGTCGAGAGGTGGGGATGGAACGGGTCACGAGTCGCGAGGTGGTCCGACACTGGCTCGAGCGCGAGGTCGAGAAGGAGGCGGGGGCCGGCGGACCCGACCCCGAGGCGCTGGACACGACGAGCGCCGTGGACGCGCTGTTGTCGTACAAGCCCGGAGCGGCGGATGTCGTCTGGCGCGACGGCCCCGTCGAGTGGTACCGTCTCGATCTCGACCGGGCGGCGTTTCGCGACCTCCGGGTCGTCGGGGGGCCGCCGGGGCTGCTCTGGCGGGCGCTCTCACCCGACGGCACGATCGTCGGCGCGGCCCGGCGGGTGGCCGACGAGCCGGCCGAGACGCTGACCGCCGAGACGGGCGTCGACGTCGAGGCGATCCGCTCCTACCGCGACGCCGTCGCCGCCGGCGAGACGCTCGACCCGCTGGTCTGTGGCACCCGCGCCGGCTGTGTGCCGTGGTACGTCGCCGACGGCAACCACCGCGCGACCGGTCGGGCGCTCCACCTGCTCGAGACCGACGCCTACGAGCCCCAGCCGGCCTACCTCGCCGTCTCGGCCAACCCCGTGCTCGCGCCGATCCGCGAGCGCCTCTGTGGCCTGCTCCGCCGGCTCGCGGGCGAGCGCCCGCCCGTCCGCTGAGCCGCCGCGGGCCGGACCGGGCGCTCAGGGTCGGGTGCGGTCGCCTCCGCCGTCGTCGTCGGCCCCGTCGCCGGCCGCGTGCCCGTCGCCGTCGTCACCGTCCTCGTCGTCTCGGTCGCCGCCGTCCGTCTCCTCCCGCTCGTCGGCGCCGCGGGCGGCGGTCTCGTTGTCCCTCTCCGGCGGGCCGCGGTCGTCGGAGGGGCCCCGCTCGCCGTCCGCCGGCGGCCCCGTTCCGTCGCCCCCGGTGGCGGTCCCGTTCCGCCCCGGTCCGCCGTCGCGCGCGGGGGTCCCGTCCGGCGGGCCGCGCCCGTCCGCCGCGGGTCCGGCCCCGACGCCCGGCCCGGCGATCTCGCGGGCGATCCGGGCGACCTCCGGGCCGGTCAGGTTCGCGGCGTCGGCCCGCAGCCGGTCGATCCGCCCGCGGTCGACGCCCCGCTCGGCGAGCGCCGCCGGCGGCAGGCGTCCGGAGACGGCTCCGGTCCGGTTCAGCACCCGCTCCAGGCTCCGGCTCTCGGCGGCGAGGCGGGCGGTCTCGGCCCGGTAGCGGTCCCGACCGATCGAGCCGTTCGCACGGGCCGCGACGAGTCGTGACCGCCGCTCGTCGAGCCGGTCGAGCCGGACCCCGGCGCGGTCGACCTGCCGGGCGACCGCGGCGGCTCTCGCGTCGTCGGTCTCGGCCGCCTCGACGGCCGCCGCGAACGACCGGGGCTCCATCTCGCCGCCGATCTCGGCGCCGCCCACGCCGACGACGCCCGCGAGACGGGCGCCGGGCGCGACGCTCCCGTCCGTCCCGGTCGCCGTCGTCGCCGGGGCGGCCGCGCCCGGCCCGGCGAGCAGCGCCGTCCCGACCACCAGCGCCAGCGCCACCAGCGCCGGCGTCACACGTCGCGTCACACCGCCGGATCCGGGCCTCGACCAGCTATATCCCACCGACGGTCGTCCCGGATCAACGCCGATTGGTCGCCTCCGGCGGCGTGAACGATCGGAAGGTACTTAGCGCTCCTCGTCGGGCAGGGTGAGCACGTTCTCGCGACCGAGCCGAAACGAGTCCAGATCGCCCGCCTCGCGCATCGAGGTGACGACCTGGCTCGTCTTCGCGTCGGTCCAGTCGAGCGCCGACGCCACCTCCTGCTGGCGCATCCGCCCGCCGTTGCGGTCGAGCAGTCCGACCACCCGCTCCTCGTTGCTCAACAGCTCCGACGGCGGATCGGTCGCCGCCGACCCGTCCCCGTCGTCGGTCGGGTCGCTCCCGTCGGCGGTCGTTCCGGCCGAACCGTCGCGACGGCGCCACCAGAGCCCGGCCCCCGCCAGCCCGATGCCGACGACCGTGACCGCGAGTGCGGCCGTCACCGGTGACGGCGTCGGTCCGCCGGGGGCCTCCGGTCCCGTCCCGCCGCCGGAGCCCGTGCCGGACGCGGCGGTCGTCCCCGCGACGGGCGCGAGCGCGACCGACGGCTCGTACGGCGCCGGCCAGGCGACCAGGAGCGTCGTCCGGTCGTCGAGGAAGAGACCGGCGAGGGCGTCACCGAGTTGCAGCCGGTCGCCGTCGGTCGCCGCGAAGCCGGTCCAGTCGAACCGGTAGGTGACGACGCCGTACTCGGCCGGGAGCTGTCTGCGGGTCGCGGTCACGCTCACGTTCCGGACCGCCATCTTGCGGCCCGTCCGGTTCTCGGCGGCGGCCGCGGTGGCGCTCGTCCGACCCGCGAACGGCTCGGCGTAGCGGCTCCCGTTCGCCGCGACGGCCGCGCGCAACGACTCGAACGCGGCGGCCGTGTTCTCGTCGTCGAGCCGGACGCGGTAGGCGACCGCCCACGAGGCGTCGCCGTCGGGGGCGGCCGAGACCCGCAACGCGGTGTCGTCCGGGCTCAGGTCGCTCCCCGCGATCGCGCCCGGTCCCGGCGTGGCGGCCGCGACGGTCGCGAGGGTGACGGCCACCGCGAGCACCACGACGCGGACGACGGCGACGCGACGCTCCATCGACCGTTTCTCGATCCCGCGACGGGCAAAGCTTCCGGCCGCGCCGCGATCGCCCCCGGCTGCCGCGGAAGCAAGATTTAAATTTACGGTGCCTCACACCACTTATAATGGAGCGTCCCAACAGTCAGCGCCAGCGTCGGCGGGATGCCGAGGTCGAGGTCGAGGCCGAGACCGACGAGGACGAGCGGCTCTCCTGTCCCGAGTGTGGCTCGGACCGGGTCGTCACGGACTCGGATCAGTCCGAGCTCGTCTGTGACGACTGCGGGCTCGTCATCGACGAGCGCCAGATCGACCGCGGCCCGGAGTGGCGGGCGTTCAACCACTCCGAGCGCCAGTCCAAGTCTCGGGTCGGGGCGCCCATCACCGAGACGATGCACGACAAGGGGCTGACGACGACGATCGACTGGAAGGATAAAGACGCCTACGGCCGGTCGCTCTCCTCGGAGAAACGCTCGCAGATGCACCGCCTGC
>CAZMLQ010000115.1:0-7418 GCA_964567195.1 uncultured Haloferacaceae archaeon
GCCCCGCGAGTCGAGGTGGTCGGCCAGCGCGAGGGCCGAGCCGTGCTGGGTGTAGACCCGGTCGGGGTCGACCGCGTCCACGAGGGCGTTCAGCTCGTCGAAGCCGGCGTGATCCGAGAGCGCGAAGGTGGCGTCGTAGCCGCCGCGGTAGCGGAAGGCGTCCTCGACCGCCCAGCCCGAGAAGCCGGCCGCGAGCGCGTCGTCGCGCTCGCGCAGGCGGTCGACGAAGGCAAGCCCGCTGGTCTGGGCCGGGAGGACGACGGCGTCGCCCGGGCCGAACGCGTCGGTCGAGTCGTAGCGACCGCCCGGGAGCGAGACGTCGAGCTCGTCGGCCACCACCGCCGAGAGGTCGGCGACGGCGTCGCTGACGAGCACGCGCCGGTCGGCCCGGCCGGCGAGAACCTGGAGCGCCTGTGCGCGCCCGAGCGCGTAGCCAAACAGCAACACGGGCCGGTCGCGGGTCGCGTCCAGCCAGTCGGCGATCTCGCGCTCGACGGCCGCCTGGGGCGGGAGTGCGTAGGTCGGCTCGCCGTAGGTCGCCTCGGTCACGAGGACGTCGACGTCGGCGGGGGGCTCGAAGCCGTCGAGGTAGAGCCGGTCGCGCGTGGAGACGTCGCCGGTGTAACAGAGCCGGCGGTCGCCGTCGTCGACGAGGACGGCCCGCGAGCCGGGGACGTGGCCGGCGTCCAGCAGTTCGACGTTCGGGTGGGTCGTCCGCTCGGGGGCGTGCTCGCGTCGCACCGCCGCCAGCGCCGCGGTCGTCGCCGAGCAGACCAGCGGGCCGGGATCGCCGCGGTAGAGGTGGTCGCCGTGGGCGTGGGTGAGCGCGGCCACGGCCGCGCCGCGGGGCTCGGTCGCGTCGGCGACGAGCCGGCCGCCGGTCGCGAGGTCGATCTCCACGCCGTCGCGCAGACGGACGCCGGTCACGGCCCGGACGTGGGCGACGACGGGCGTGTAGCTTCCGGTCGGGGCCTAGCCGTCGTCGCCCGCGGCTCCCTCGTGGAGGCGCTCGATCCGGTCGAGCCCGTCGGCGTCGTCCGGACCGAGATCGTCCCGGACCCGCAGAAAGCGGGGGAACCGGAGCGCGTAGCCCGAGTCGTACTCGGTCGAGGCCTGGACGGCCTCGCACTCGACCGCGAGCACGACCGCGGGCCGGAGCTCGACGGTCCGGCCGTCGCGCGCGACGACCAGCGCCTCCAGACGGTCGGTCAGGGCCTCGAGCTCGGCGTCGGTGTAGCCGGTCGAGAGCCGGCCGACCGCGCGGAGCTCGTCGCCGTCGCGACAGGCGAGGTGGAGCCGGCCGAGCAGCTCGCGCCGCCGGCCCTCGCTGTAGGTCGCACCCACCACCACCAGGTCGAGCGGATCGATCGTCGGCTTCAGCTTCGCCATCGTCCCCACCCGCCGGCCGGGCTCGTAGGCCGCCGCCGGATTCTTCATCATCAGCCCCTCGTGGCCCCGGTCGAGCGCGTCGGCCCGGACCGACCGCGCGTCGGCGAGGACCGACTCGGCCACGGCGGCCGGCTCGTCGGCCGCGACCGTCAGCCGGCGAGCGCTCGCGGGCTCGATCCGGCCGGGGTCGTCCTCGGCACGCCCCCCGTCGAGAACCGCCGCCAGCCGGGCGCGGCGCTCGTCGAGCGAGGCGTCGAGCAGCGTCTCGCCGTCGAGCGAGAGACAGTCGAACGCGTGGACGGTCGCGGGCACCTCGCGGGCCAGCACCGCCACGTCGTGCTCGCGCTTGATCCGCCGGGAGAACTCCTGGAAGGGGACGGGCGCGCCCGTCTCGGGGTCGTAGCCGACCGCCTCGCCGTCGAGCAGACAGCACTCGGCGTCGACGCGGCGCCGGACGGCCGCGACCAGATCGGGGAAGGCGTCGGTCACCTCGACCAGCCGGCGGGTGAACAGCCGGACCTCGTCGCCGCCGTTCCGGACGTGGACCTGGATCCGCGCGCCGTCGTACTTCTGTTCGAGCACGACGCCGCCGTCGGGGCCGGCGACGGCGACCAGCCCGGCCGCCAGCCCGTCTGCGGGGCGAGCGAGCATCGACTCGACGGGCCGGCCGATCTCGAGGTCGAGGGCGGCGAGACCGTCCCGGCCGGCCGCGCGGGCGCGCCGGGCGACGACGGTGTAGTCGGTCGTCAGCTGGTGGGCCCGCTCGACCGCGTCGGCGCCGGCGTCGGCCTCGCCGTCGAGGAAGGCGCGGGCGATCGCGTCGCGCAGAGCGCCGTCGCCGACGCCCAGCCGGAGGTGGCCAAGCGCCGTCCGGACGAGATAGCGGGCGGCGGCCGGGGAGTCGGCGTCTGCCACCAGCCCGGCGACCGTCTCGACCCGGCGTCCCTGACTCCCCGCGCCCGAGAGGTCGGCGAGCCCGCGCAGCCGGTCGTGGACGGCCCGGACGGTCAGGGGCTCGGAGACGAGCGTCCGCTGGCGTCGGTTCGCGACCGCCCACGCCGCGGCGTCGCCGAGATCGCCCGTCTCGCGCCAGCGCGTCTCGATCTCGTCGGCGCCGACGCCCGTGGCGCGCTCGATCGCCCGCCGGGTCAGGCTGGAGGAGACGCCCAGGTCGCCCTCCTCCCACGGGTCGAGCGGCCGGCCGCGCAGCAGCCGGACCAGCACGGACAGCAGGTCCGCCTCGGCCGCCGCGAGCGTCTCCGCGACGATCGCCGCCGTCCGGTCCGTCGAGTCGGTCTCCGCCAGGCGCTCGTACACCTCGACCAGGGCGGCGTACTCCATCACCGGCCCGAGGGGTGGCGGGCACATGAACCGTGCGAGTCCGGGGGCGTCGGGCCCCGTCAGAGCTTTGGGCCGTCGCCCGGACCGGGAGACGAATGTCACGAGCACCGAGCGGGCGACGGAGCGAGCGCGGGGCCGCGGTCGGGAGGGCGCGGTGAGCCCCCCGACCGGCGGCAACCGGGTCTGTGACGCGCTGGTCGAGGCGGGCGTCGAGACGGTCGTCGGCCTGCCCGGCACCCAGACGCTGCCGTTCGACGTCGCGGTCGACGACGCCGAGGGGCTGACCTACCTGATGGCGCGCAACGAGACCGCAATCCCCCACGTCGCGTGGGGCCACTACGAGGCCGGCGGCGGGCTCGCGGCCACGGTGACGGTGCCGGGGCCGGGCGACGCCAAGGCGATCCACGGGCTGAAGAACGCGCTCAACGACAACGTCCCATTCGTCCACGTCTCCGCGGACGTGCCCGCGGCCGACCGGGGCGACGACCCGATCCACGAGATCGACCCCGACACCTACGACACCGCGGTCCGGACGAACCTCACCGTCGAGACGAGCGCCGAGCTGCCCGACGCGGTCGCGCGGGGGCTGCGCGACGCCACCCACCCGCCGTACGGGCCGGTCCGGCTCGGCGTCGCGAGCGACGTGCTTGCCGGCCCCTGCGAGGGCTCGGCCGTGAGCTACCCCGACCCGAGCCCGACCGTCGCCAACGAGGACGCGCTGGCGGCCGCGGCCGCGGCCGTCGACGGCGCCGACCGCCCGCTGGCCTACGTCGGCGGGGGCTGTCGGCGCTCGCCCGAGCGCGGGGCCGTCCGCGACCTGGTCGAGACGCTCGATCTGCCCGTCCTCGCCTCGTATAAGGGCAAGGGCGTGGTGCCCGACGACGATCCGCGCGTGCTCGGGGTCTCGGGCTCGCACACCCCGGCGAGCGCGCGGGCCGCGCTCGACGCCGCCGACGTGGTGGTGGCGCTGGGCGTCGACTTCGACGGCGTCTCGACCGCGAACTGGTCGCTCCCGATGGGCGAGCGGATCGTCCACGTCAACCTCGCCCCGGCCGACCTCGAACACCCCTACGCCGACGACGTCGAGGTGGCCGTGGTCGGCGACGCCGGCCGCGCGGCCGCCCGGATCCGCGACGACGCCGACACCGCCGAGGCGTGGTCGGGGGCGGCGGTCGGGCGGGACGTGAGCGCCGAGTACCGCGCCGAACTCGAGGCCGCCGGCCTGCTCGCGGACCGGACGCCGATGCGTACGGCCGCCGCGATGGCGGCGATTCGAACCGCGCTGCCCCGCGAGACGCTCGTCACCACCGACGTCGGCGGCTTCCGGCTCTGGGCCAAGCAGGTGTTCGACGCCTACGAGCCGGAGGGCTACGTCACCGCCGGCTCGTGGGCCGGCATGGGGGTCGGTCTGCCCGCCGCGCTCGGGGCCGCCGTCGGGCGCCCCGAGCGCCCGGTCGCCTGTCTCACCGGCGACGGCGGCCTGATGATGTGTGCCCAGGAGCTCGGCACCGCCGCCGAGCGCGACCTCGACCTCGCCGTCTTCGTCTTCAACAACGCCGACTACGGCATCATCACCAAGTCGGGCAAGATCCCCGCCGGCGGCCCCGAGTTCCGGTGGGAGTCGCCGGCGTTCGTCACCGTCGCCGAGGGCTTTGGCTGTCCCGGCCGCCGGGTCGAGACCGTCGACGGCCTGCGCGAGGCCGCCACCGAGGCGGTCGCGGCCGACGGCCCGTTCCTCGTCGAGGTGATGGTCGACCCCGACGACCCCTCGGCGAAGGCGGCCGCCGACTACGAGTCCGACCTCGACTGGTAGGGGGTCACACACGTCCCGTCCCGTCCCGCACCGGCGCGGACCGGTCGGCTTCTTGTGGCCGGCGGCCGACCGCCGGCGCATGGACGTGGACCGTGTCGTCCTCTCGGACTACGGGATGATCGAGCCGGAGACCTACCGCCGCGTCCTCGACGGGGTCGCGACCGTCGAGGTGGCCGAGATGGGCTCGACGGAGGCGTTCGTCGCGGCCGCCGACGGCGCCGCGGCAGCCGTGATCGACGTGACCACGCCCGTCACGCGCGCGGCGCTGGCGGAGCTGGCGGAGCTGCGGGCGGTGGCGCGCTCGTCGGTCGGCGTCGCGGGCGTCGACGTCGCGGCGGCCGACGAGGCGGGCGTGGCCGTGCTCCACGCCCCCGACTACTGCGTCGACGAGGTGGCGACCCACGCGGTGGCACACCTGCTGGCCTGTGTCCGGGCGATCCCCGAGTACGACCGGGCGGTCCGGCGCGGCGAGTGGCCACGCCAGCCCAGCCGGCCGCTCCACCGCCTCCGTGGCCGGACGCTCGGGCTGGTCGCGTTCGGCCGCATCGCCCGCGCCGTCCGCGAGCGGGTCCGGGGGTTCGATCTCGACGTGCTCGCCCACGACCCCTACGTCGAGCCCGACGAGATCCGGGCCGCCGACGCCGAGCCCGTGGGCCTCGACGAGCTGTTCGCGCGGGCCGACCACGTTTCCGTCCACGCGCCCGCCACCCCCGAGACCGAGGGCCTGATCGGGGCCGACCGGCTCCGCGCGCTCGACGACGACGCGGTGCTGGTCAACACCGGCCGGGGGAGCGTCGTCGACGAGACGGCGCTGGCCGCGGCGCTCGACGACGGCGAGCTCGCGGCCGCGGGCCTCGATGTCTTCGAGACCGAGCCCCTGCCCGCCGACTCGCCGCTTCGCGACCGCGAGCGCGTCGTCCACACCCCTCACGCGGCCTGGTACTCCGAGGAGTCGCGCCGCGACGTCAACGAGACGATCGCGGCCGACCTCCGGCGGGTGCTGACCGGCACGCGTCCCGAGAACGCCGCGAGCGCCGACTGGCTCTAGCAGTAGGTGTCGGCGACCGTCCGGGCGAGCAGCCCGTCGGGGTCGAACGCGACGAGCACGACCACGCAGTCGAGTTCGACCGGTCGGAGGACGAAGACGGCGCGCGAGCCGTCGCCACGGCCCTCGTTCACCCGCTCGACCAGCGGCTCGATCGGCCGCCGGCCCTCGCGGAACTCGGCGAGGCGGTCGCGGCCGGGCGGGTCGGCGAACGTGTAGACGACGCCGTTGGCCTCGCCGTCGGTGGTGTAGGTGACCCGCGAGCCGACGCCGTCGCCGGCGCGGCGGCTCTCCTCGAACGTCTCCCGGGCGGCCTCGAACAGGTCCGTCACCCCGTCGACGAAGCTGTAGCGGTCGCGCCGGAGCCGGGTCGCCTCGACCAGCCGGGGGCCGGGCTCGTCCCACGCGACCGTCGCCGCGACCACGTCGCCCGGCTCGAGCCCGGCGGTCGTCTCGTCGGCCCGGACCGTCGTCGGCTCGTAGTCGGCGAGCGAGACCAGCACCCGCCCCTCCCCGTCGTCCGTCGCCGGCAACACCCGGTAGCGGCCCTCGGTCGTCGGCAGCCCAGCGGTATCGCCGTCCCCGGGCGCCGTCGGCCCGGCCACGTCCGGCTCGCGGTCGTCGTCGGTCGGCCCACCGAGGTCGGTCAGGTCGGGGCCGGCCGCGTCGCCCGGGTCCGAGGGCGCTGGCGCGGCGCCGCCCCGGTCCGGCGCCGCGCCGGCGTCGGGAACCCGCGGGACCGGGTCGGCACCCGTCTCGTCCCCGTCGGCGTCGGGCTCGCGGTCGTCGTCGGCCATGCCCGCCGTAGGCGACGGGGGCTCATACGACCGACGCTTTAGACCGGCGGCGTCGATACCGAGCCGTGTCGCCGTTCGTCGCCGCGCCGGCCGTCCCGATCGCCGGCGTCGCCGCCATCGTCGTGTTGCTCGCGGTCGGTGCCTTCTTCTCGGCGAGCGAGATCGCCTTCTTCTCGCTCGCGCCCCACCGCCGCGACGAGCTGGCGGCGAGCGAGACCCCGGGCGCCGGGTCGCTCGGCCGGCTCGCGGCCGATCCCCACCGGCTGCTGGTGACGATCCTCGTCGGCAACAACGTGGTCAACGTCGCGCTGGCGGCCGCCGGGCGCCTGCTCCACCCGCTGGTGGTCGTCTTCGAGGCGGCCTCGGGGCTGATCAGCCGGCTGACCGGCGGGAGCGTCGACATCGGGCGCCCCTACGCCACGCCGGCCGACGTCGAGGCGCTGGTCCGGGCGGGCGAGCGCGTCGGCACCATCGGCCGGGACGAGCGATCGATGGTCGAAGGGGTGTTCGACCGCTCCACGACCGTCGCGCGCGAGGTGATGGTCACCCGGGCCGACGTGGTGGCGGTGCCGGCCGAGGCGTCGCTCGAGCGGGTGCGCGAGATCTGCGCCACGAACCGGCTCAGCCGGCTCCCGGTCTACGAGGGGACCGTCGAGTCCGTGCTCGGGGTCGTCGATCTCCGGGACGTCGAGCGGGCGGTCGGGACGGGCGCCGCGCTGCGCGAGCTGTTGCTCCCGACCCTCTAGGTGCCGGTCGACCGCGAGATCGACGAGCTCTTCGACGAGATGCGGGCCGGGCGCGTCGAGATGGTCGCGGTCTACGACGAGTTCGGCGAGTTCGAGGGCGTGATCACCGTCGAGGACATCCTCGAGCGGATCGTCGGCGACGTGCTCGAGGTGGGCGAGGAGCACCTGGTGCGCGCGGTCGACGACGGGCTGGTCGTCCGGGACGAGGTGACCGTCGCGGAGGTGGACGGACTGTTCGGCACCGACCTGCCGCGGGCGGGCGCCTACGAGACCGTCGCCGGCCTGAT
>CAZMLQ010000116.1:0-7361 GCA_964567195.1 uncultured Haloferacaceae archaeon
CGCGCCGACGCGCTGCCCGTCGTCGTGGTGATCTCCGACGGCGGCCCCAACTACGAGGCCGACACGAGCAAGACCTACACGGCCTCCGTGGGCGGCTCCTCGTACACGGCCCCCCGGAGCGACGCGGGCTTCTCGGCCGACGACAACACGGCCGGCTACGACAGCGGCACCACCAACTCGGCGGTCGACGCCGCCGAGCAGGACGAGACCGCCGCGGTCGCGGACCTGATCAAGGCCGGCCCCGACGGCTCCCGGATCGCGGTCCTGAACGTCGGCGACGACCCGAACGCCGACCTCGGCGACGGCACGGACCTGAGCGTCTACCTCGAGGACGAGATCGCGAGCGCGGGCTTCTACAACGAGACGCCCGTCAGCAACTTCGCCGACGTGGCCGACGACGTCGCCGCCGAGGTCGTCGTCATGGAGGAGGTCTTCTTCAACGGCAGCCTCCGGACGGCGCTCGCGGCGCTCTCGGACAACGACGGCCGCGGCGTGCCACTGGACGGCGACCGCTCGACGAGCTTCGACGAGCTGGCCGACCCCGAGAACGACCCGAACCGCGACGCGTTCACGGGCGCGGGCGTCACCCACTGTGTCGGCTTCCAGTGGTGGCTCCCGGTCAACCACGCGAACCAGATCCAGGGCGACACCGTCGGCTTCGACGTCGGCTTCTACGCCGAGCAGTCCCGGCACAACACCGGCGTCGGCATGATCCCCGAGGACGAGACCCCGACCCCCACCGCCACCCCGGAGGCGTGATCGAGTAGGACCACCACCGGACGGACCCCCCACCCTGCAGTCGCGCCACGGGGCGCGCCGGCGCGGTCGCCCGTCCCCGGACGGCGGCCGGGCCGGAGCCCGGATCGGACGCGGACCGGCCGCGGGCCGACACGGCGGGTCGAGACCGCCGCCGGGCGTTCCCCTCGGGGACCATCACGATGACACGCGACACCCACACCCTCAGCCGTCGGTCGGTGCTCGCCGGCCTCGGCACGGTCGGCGTCGCCGCGGCCGGCGCCGGTCTCGGCACGACGGCGTATCTCGGCGACACGGAGCGCTTCGGCGGCAACGCCGTCACGGCCGGCGAGTTCGACCTCCAGGTCGACTGGCAGGTCACCTACGACGGCCCCGACGGGCTCGTCCACGTCGACGCCTCGCCCGACCGGTTCCTGAACGATCCGGCCGACCCGTCGCGCCTGCTCGACAACGACAGCCTGTTCAACGACTTCGTCGACGGGAGCGACGGGATCCGCGACCCGATCTTCACGCGCGAGGAGATCGCCGACCGGGCCGGCTTCGGGACCGACCTCGACGCGCTCTCCGAGGTCCGGCGCGCGGCCGTCGAGGCCGAGTTCCGCGACCAGTTCGTCGACCGGCCGGTCGAGCCCGACCCCGCCTCGGTGGTGCTCGACCCCGAGACGTTCGCCGACCTGAAACCCGGCGACCGGATCACGCTGGACGTCAGCCTCCACCTGTTCGACAACCCCGGCTACCTCTGGCTGACCGGCGCGCTCGTCGACGCCGACGAGGGCGCGATCACCGAGCCCGAGGCCGGCGATCCGGACGAGGACCAGCGCCGCAACGGGACGCGCAAGGCCGGCGACGGCGCCGAGCCGGTCGTCGAACTGCTCGACGCGATCCGGGTGACCGCCTGGTACGAGTCGACGGGCGATACGACCCGCGGACCGGACGAGCGGGTGATCCTCGGCGGCAACGACGACCCCGCGGCCGACCCCTCGCTGCGGGCGTTTCTCGACCTCGTCGCGACCGGGAGCGGCGTCCCGCTCGACGGCGATCCGGCGACCGACTACGACGAGGTGGTCGAGGGCGCGCCCGCGCCCGGCGCCGACCCGGCCCGCGAGCCGTTCGAGCGCTCGACGACGCGCTATCTCGGGCTGGCGCTCGCGCTCCCGATCGACCACACAAACGAGATCCAGGGCGACTCGGTCGCGTTCGACGTGGGGGTCTACGCCGAGCAGGCCCGCCACAACACCGGCGCCACGCCGGCCCCGGGGCTCTCGGTCTCGAACGCCCGGGCGAACGAGTCGCCCAACCCCGGCCCGATCGGGCTGGCGTTCGACCTTCGCAACGACCTGAGCGAGCCGGTGGCGCTGACCGACCTGACGGTCGCGCCCGCCGACCCCGGGATCGTCGCGCTGAGCGACGCGATCGACGACACGTCGAGTCCCGCCGGCTACGAGGTCTACGTCGACGCGTCGACGCCGGGCTACACCGACGCGGCGGGCGGGATCGCCCTGCCCGGCTCGATCTCGCTCGGGAGCGACGGCTACGCCGACGGCGCGGACCGCGAGCCGGTGCTCGCGCCGGGCGAGACGGCGCCGGTGACGCTGTTCTCCTTTCGCGACGCGAACGGCGACGGCGTCGCGATGGTCGGTCGGGAGGTGGCGCTGACGCTCGCCTACCGCGGGACGACGACCGGCCGGACGGGAGCGACGACCCGCTCGGTGGTCGGATGAGCGGGAGGGCCGACCGGCGCGAGACCGCCGCCGAGCGGGGGCTCTCCCGGCGCTCGGTGCTGGCCGCGCTCGGCGCGGTCGGGACCGTCTCGGCCGGGGCCGGACTCGCCACCACCTCGTTTCTCTCCGACCGCGAGCCGTTCGCGGCCACGATGGCCGCGGGCGCGGTCGACCTGAAGACCGGCGTCACCGTCCGACACGCCCACACGCTCGACGGCGAGGCCGTCGAACGGACGCTCGCGGAGCGCCCGGCCGGGCTCTCCGACTGGGCGAGGGCGGTCGCGGGCGGCGCGGTCGACTGCACGACCGACGGGCTGGTCGACGGCGACGCCCCCGAGGCGGTCGTGCTCGACGACGTCACGCCCGGCGACCGCGGTCGGGTGACGACCAGCCTCCACGTCTGTGCCAGCCCCTCGTATCTGCGCGTCCGGGTCGGACTCCTCGACTCGACGGACGACCGGACCGGCACCGACGCGCTGGAGGCCGCGGCGGGCGACACCGACGCCGACGGCGAGCTCGCGGCGGCGCTGCGGGTCTCGCTCTACGCCGACGCGGGCTGTGACGGCGTCCCGGACGACGACCGGCTCTTCCCGGCGGCCGAGGCGCCCGGGGCCGACAGCCTCGCCGACCTCGCGGCCGCGGCCGGCGACGGGTTCCTGCTCGGGGCCGGCCCGGAGGGGACCGTCGCGTTCGCCCCCGGCGAGACGGTCTGTGTCACCCTGGCGTGGCACCTGCCCGAAACGGTCGGCAACGAGGCCCTCACCGACGGCGTCGTCTTCGAGGTGGTCGCGGGCGCGGTCCAGGCCCGCCACAACGACGAGCCGGCGGCCGGGGCGGCGTTCGCACCCGCGGTCGGTGGCTCGACCCCGAACGCCACCGCCACCGCCACCGAGGACGACGGCGACGAGAGCGCCGACCCCGACACGGGTGGATCGCCGTGAGCCGGTCGCCCGCCGCCACCCGAACCCCCACCGACGGCCCGGTCCACCACGGACCGCGGCGGTTCGACTCCGCCGGGCGGGGCTCCCCACCGGGGGATCGATCATGAGACAGAACCCTACGCTCACGCGACGGCAGGTACTGGCCGGACTCGGGGCGGTCGGGGTCGTCGCGGGCGTCCCGCGGGCGGCGCGGGCGCTCCGTGGCGATCCCCCGTTCACCGCCTACACGGTGGCCCGGACCGACGGCCCGGATCTCCGGGTCGCCTGGTACGAGTACGACACGACCGACGGCACACCGATCGAGGACAGCGCCCGCTACACGCCGGGGGCGACGCTGGAGGCGACGAACGAGTCGTTCGCCGGGGCGGCCACGGCGGGCGAGTTCGTCGACCGGACGGGGCCGGACGCGGTCGGCGCCGGCCCGGCGATCCGATTCGGGAACGTCCTGCCCGGCGACGGCGGCGCGCTCGTGATCGGCCTGCTGGCCGACGCCGACGCCCGGATCTGGCTCCAGGTGTCCGCGCCCCCGGACGCCGACGGCCGCGCCCGGACGCTCGCCGAGACCTACCTCGAGAACGGCGTGAACGAGCCCGAACGGACCGCGGGCGACGCCGACGCCGAGGGCGACCTCCAGGACGCGCTCGGCGTCCGGTTCTGGTACGACAACGGCCTGACCGGCGGCTGTGACGGGCGCGTCGGCGTCGGCGAGTCGCTCGTCACCCTCGCCAGTTCGCTCGACGCCGACGGGACGTTCGGCGAGGTGGCGCCCGGGCTGGTCGACGGCGTCGCGCTCGATTTCGGCCTGCTCGACGGCGCCTGTCTCCCGGCCGGCACCCAGCGCTGTCTGAGCCTGCGGTGGGCGCTGCCGGCCGCGACCGGCAACGAGGTCCAGGGCGACTCGCTGGCGTTCGACCTGCGCTTTCGGGCCACCGCCTGTGACGACGACCGCAACCCGTTCGCGCCGGCGGGAGGGTCGGCGTGAGCGCCGACGGCCTCTCGCGCCGACGGGTGCTCGTCGCGCTCGGGACGGTCGGCTGTCTCGGCGCGCTCGGCGGCGGCGCGACCGGCGCCTACCTCGCCGACGAGGAGCGTGGCGCCTACGCCGTCAGCTCCGGCGACGTGCGACTGGTCGACTGTGCCGGCGGGGCGGGCGACGCCCCACCCGAGCTCGGCGTCTCGCTCTCGTTCGAGCGCAACGACCTGGTCGAGACCGTCGCCACCCCGGCGTTCGGCGTCGTCACCAACCCCGCGTGGCTGGTCGTCGGCCTCGCGCGGTGTCCGCCGACCGACGCCGGCGCGGCCGCGCTGTTCGAGGCGCTGACCGTCTCCGACCTGCGGGTCCGGGTCGGCGGCGAGACGGTCCGGGCCGGGGCCGACGGGCGCGTCGTCGCGGCGATCGATCCCGCCGCTCCGACCGACGACGCCTGCGCGGGCTCGGCCACGATCCACGCGACCGTCACGCTCGATCCCGACGGGATCGAGGAGCTGACCGGCTCGTTCGCGCTCGACCTGTTCGAGGTGCTCGTCGTCCAGCGGCGCAACGCGACCGCGGCGGCGGCCGTCGACGAGTTCGTGGCGATGTTCCCCGACGACGGCGACTGCCCGCCGGTCGCGGAGCCACGCGAGCGGCCACGCTACGCGATCAGCTACGTCGCGTTCTGCTTCGAGCCGGGCGTCGGTCCGGTCGACCGGTCGGTCGTCACGCGGGCGACGGCGACGGAGACCGACGGCGACGGCCCGCCGGCGGTCGCGTGGACGACGAGCGAGCCGGTGGCCGCGATCGCGTATAAGATCGGCGGGCCCGGCGGGGGGCATCTCTACCGCCTCGACGCCGCCGGCGCGACGACCGGCGAGGTCCGCGTCGGCGACGGCGTCCGCGATCCGACCTTCGACGACGCCACCGACAACCGAGCGCCGTGTCCGGACGGCCTCGCCGCGGTGAAGATCGAGCCCGGCGGCGGCGGACCGCCACCGGCGCCGAGCACCGGGTCGGGACCGACCGACGGACCCGGGGCCGACGATCCGGACAGCCCCCCGGAGCGGGCGGGCGGACCACCGGCGGACCGGCCGGGCGGGAGGCGGGGCGGATGAGCGCCTCGACGGCGGGCGGCCGAACGGCCGGGAGCGCCGCCCTTCCGACGGTACGGCGGCCATACTCATGCCCGCAGGGGGTGTCTCTGTGTCCATGATCCGGTCGCCTCGCGGACGGACGGCGCTGCACGTGCTCGGTGCGCTCGCGCTGGTCGCGCTGGTCGTCCCCTTCGTCGTCTACTCCGTGCCGGGCGTGATCGGTGCCGACGCGAGCTACGTCGTGCTCACCGGGAGCATGGAGCCCTCGATCAGCCCGGGCGACGCGATCGTCGTCCGGTCGATCCCGGCCGAGCGGATCGCGGCCGGGGACGTGATCACCTTCCGACGGGCGGCCGGCGACGCGGTGCCGGTCACCCACCGGGTGCTCGAGGTGACGACCGACGGCGACGGCCGGACGGCCTTCGTCACCAAGGGCGACGCCAACGAGGACCCCGACTCCGGGCTGGTCACCGGCCGGCTCGTCGTCGGTGAGGTGTTGGTCGTGTTGCCGTACGTCGGGCTGGTCGTCCAGTTCGTCGACTCGCCGGCCGGCTTCGCCCTCGCGGTCGTGGTCCCGATCTCGCTGCTGGTCCTGAACGAGGTGTACGGCCTGGTCGCGAGCAGCCACACCGGCCGCGACGGCGACGGCCCGGACCCGTCCGACCCCGGCGACGGGGCGTCGGCAGCCGCGACCGTTGCGGAGCCCGAGCCCGAGGCCACGGCCGACGGCGTCGGTGCCGACGCCGACAAGGAGATCGTGCTCACGCGGGCCGACCTGACCGCCTCGGCGGTCGCGGTCGCCGTGCTCGCGGTCTACGCCGCCTACACGGGCTGGACGAGCCGCGACGCGCTCTCGGTCGCCGTCGCCGTCGGGGCGGCCGCCGCGCTCTTGCTCGTCGTCGGCGTCCGGCAGTACGGCACCCCGCCGGCCGAGCCCGGGGCCGCGTCGAGCGACGCCACGGCCGTGGCCGCCGTCGACGGCGAGCCGTCGGTCCCGACCGCCGCGCTCGACGGCTGGCTCGCCGACCGCCCGCGCGTCCGGGTCGGATCCGTCGCCGGGCTGGTCGCGCTCGGGGCACGAACCGGTCACCCGGTCGTCCGTGACGGGCCCGACGGCCCCTACCTCCTCGTCGACGGGGCCGTCGTCTACGAGGCCGTCGTCCCGCCCGCGGTGACGGACACGGACGGGGCGTCGACCGCGGCGATCGCCGACGCCGACGCCGGCACCGCCGAGAGCGACCCGGCGACGACCGACGCCGGCCCGGACGCGGAGGTGAGGGTGTGAACCGGCCCGTCGGCGGCCGGCGCGCGCTCGTCGTGCTCGTCGCGCTCGCCGTCGCCGTCGGGAGCGCGACGGGGGGCGCGACGCTGGCGCTGTTCGTCGACTCGACGACCGTGCCCGCGTCGGTCACGGTGGGCGATCTCTCCGAGCCGGTCGTCACCGTCCCGACCGTCCCCGGCGCCGGCGTCGACGCCGGCGCGAGGGGGGCGAGCGACGACGACGGCCCCGCCGAGCAGGCCGGTCCCGCGGCGGCGTCCGTCCCGCCGGCCGGCCCGGGGAAGGCGCCCGCACCCGACGACGAGCGCCCCGTCGACGACGGCTCCGCCCCGGACGGCGGTGTCGACGACGGGGCGTCGGCGGCCGACGACGCGGGCGACGGCGCAGAGGACGGGCCGGAGGAGCCGGTCGCCCCCGGATCCGACGAGGCGCCCGCGGACGACTCCGGCGCCGCCGACGGCTCAGAGACCGACGGTGACGACCCGGACGACGCCGACACCGATGGGTCGGACGGCGACTCGGACGCCGGCGGACCGGACAGCGGCGACTCGGACGCCGGCGGATCGGACGACGGTGGAGACGACTCGGACGACG